>JANOKS010000191.1:0-25294 GCA_031419455.1 Alphaproteobacteria bacterium | reverse complement strand
CGCCGACGCGGCTCTCCCCCGATGATCTCCACGCCGCTTCCCTCAGCGACTAGCTTAGAGACCCAATCTCCAAACTAGTCGAAGCCGCCATCCTCCGGATCGGCTCAAGCCGCGCAAGGCGGCCCTCGGCGTAGGCGTACGGTGCTTCCGGGGTTAGCCCCCATTGTCAGGGAGCCGCGCTGCAAAACGCGTCAGCGGTTCCGCGCGATTGTCCTGTTGAGTCCGGGTCAGTCCTTCAGGCTGGCGAGATTACCGCGCAGCATCTGGAGCACGCCCGAAAAATCCTTGGCGCCGAAGCCGAGCCGGTCGAACAGCTGGTAGATCGCCTCCGCATTGTTTCCGAGCGGCGTGGTTGCGCCTGAACGTGCGGCCGCTTCCTGCGCGAGCTTCAGGTCCTTGAGCATCATGTTGGCGGCAAAGCCGCCCTCATAGTTGCGGTCGGATGCTGTCTGCGGACCGACGCCCGGCCACGGGGCGTAGGTCGAGAGCGACCAGCAGTTGCCGGAGGACTTCGAGGCGATCTCGAAGAAGCGATCCGGCGCGAGGCCCAGCTTTTCGGCGAGGGCGAAGGCTTCGCATGTGCCGATCATCGAGATGCCGAGCAGCATGTTGTTGCAGATCTTGGCGGCCTGCCCCGCGCCGTGATCTCCCGCGCGGATCACCACGCGCGCCATGGGTTTCAGCGTTTCTTCGACGACGGCGAAGTCAGCTTCATCGCAGCCGACCATGAAGGCCAGCGTCCCCGCATCCGCCGCCGCCGTGCCGCCGGAGACGGGCGCGTCGGCGAAGCGGAAGCCAGCCGCCTTGGCCTGTCCAGCCACCGCGCGCGCCGACTCCACATCGATGGTGGAGCAGTCGATCAGCAACGCCGACTTCGGCGCGTTGGGAAGAATGTCCTCGGCGTAGACTTTGCGGACGTGCGGACCCGCGGGCAGCATGGTGATGACGGCGTCAGCGCCCTTCACGGCCTCCGCGATAGACTTCGCGCCCGTTGCTCCAGCGGCGACCACTTTCGCGACGGCCGCCTCGCTGATATCGAACGCCGCAAGCACTCGCCCGCCGGCAACCTGCCGCGCAGCCATGCCCCCGCCCATATTGCCCAGGCCGATGAAAGCGATGCGGGTCATGTGGGCGATCCTCTGAAGACTTACCCCGCACTAGACCTTGTCTGCGCCTGCGATCAAGCGCCGCCGCCGAAACGCATGGCGATCGCAGGACCCCAGCCGAACAGGGTGAAGAAGAAGGTGGCGTAGGCGATGAAGGCCGCTCCGAGGGCCAACGCTGTGGTGGCGGTGAGGCGGCCGGCTGTTGTCGCGCGGTTGCGGCGGGCGCGCAGATACATCTCGGCGATGATCAGCGGGGGCACGAAGAAGGCCCAGTTCATCACATGGTCGAACCAGCCCGAGAAATCGGCCTGCACATGCCCAGGGTTGTCGCGGCCGGCGAACGCGAAGAACAGCCCGTAACCGATGCGATAGAGCCACGAGCCGATCGCCAGTGCGAACAGGCGGATCGCCCAGGCGCGATGTATCTCGATGCGCCTCGCCATCGCGTGTCGCACGGTCTGAACCGACGCCAGCACCATCAGCGCGCCATAGGCTGCGAACGCCGCATCCATTGCAAGCCCGCCGACAGTGCCTTTCATCGCGATGAAGGTGAGACCGCCTACGCCGGCGGCAAAGGCCGCCAGCGCATAGATGCGCCCGATCCAGTGATGCACCAACGGCGCTCTTGTGCGGATCGCGCCGATCAGTTGCACCGGGCCAAGCAGCAGAAGAACCGCGCCAGCGAAGAAGTGCAGCCCGATGCCCGCTGACGCCACTGGCGTATGCGCCTCATAGAGCCGCGGCAGCGTCTCGTTCCAGTCTTCCAGCGTGTTGGCCGGAATAGCGCCGCCATAGAAGGCAAGAATGTAGACGCCGAAGATCGCGGAGCTGATCCACACCGCGCCGACGAGGGCGATGGAGGCGAGGCGAAGAGCGGAGCCAGTCCACCGCGGCGGCGACATGGGTTGGGCGAGTGCGGTCATGCGCGGGTCCCCGACTGCGATGGGATAATCTATTCTAGTCAGCGATTGATCTCTCAATAGACTGTTGGCTGAAAAAACCTTTCTGAGCAGCTCAAAAGCTGCTCCCAAGCTTTAAGCGTGAAGTTAGCGGAAGCCCGATATCGTTTCCACCGAAATCGCTTCGCTGCATATCTTTTCAGCAGTCGCGTAGGCTTTCCACAACACCAAATGTTTCTCGAGCCCTGTCCTTTTGACAACCTCAGCTTCCCTTGCGTCTAGATCCAGCATCAAGGGTGAGTCGATGGCTATGTCCTCTTCACGCAAATTGCGTCGGCTGAACTCGATATCCATGATCGTCACGACATCTTCCAGTTCCCTAGCAGAGTAGTCTCTATCGAGTCTTTCACGTTGGCATGAGCAGATCGAAGAGTCGTGAAGCGTCAACTCTGCGTCGCAGACGGGATCACAAGAAAACTGCGTTCTCAATTCCACCCGTCGTTGAGCCGCGCGGTCGAGGCAGACTTCTTCTAGGTGAGTCAGAAGCTGTGGCTTTGATCTAACAGACACTATCTCAGACGACTGGCCGCAACCAGCGGCCAAAAGTGCAACTCCTACTGACCAGGTCGGATTGTTGCGCCGGCCACCCCGCTTGATGCATTCCCCCATCGCAGAACTCCTACCTCATCGTCGGAATCACAAAGCTCGAATCTCCCACGTCGCCTTCCGGCCAGCGCGCCGTGACTGTCTTCACCTTCGTCCAGAACTTCAGGCCTTCCATGCCGTGCTGGTTGGTGTCGCCGAAGGCCGAGCGCTTCCAGCCGCCGAAGGTGTGGTAGGCGACGGGCACGGGGATCGGCACGTTGATGCCGACCATGCCGACATTCACTTTGGCTGCGAACTCCCGCGCGGCGCGGCCGTTGCGGGTGAAGATGGCGACGCCATTGCCGTACTGGTGCTTGGACGGCAACTCGACCGCTTCCTCGAACGTGTTGGCGCGCACGATCTGCAGGACGGGTCCGAAGATTTCCTCGTTGTAGGTCTTCATGCCGGGCTTCACATTGTCGAACAGCGAGGGCCCGATGAAGAAGCCGTTCTCGTAGCCCTGCAGCTTGAAGCCGCGGCCATCGACCACCAGTTCCGCGCCTTCATCGACGCCGGCCTGGATGTAGCCTGCGATCTTGTCGCGATGCGCCTTGTTGACGACCGGACCATATTGCGCCGCCGGATCGCTGGAAATGCCGACCTTCATCGTCTCGATCTCGGCGATCATGCGTTCGCGCAGTTCGTCCGCCGTCTTCTTGCCGACGGGCACGACGACGGGGAGCGCCATGCAGCGTTCGCCCGCCGAACCAAACGCGGCGCCGGCGAGATCCTTCACGACCTGGTCCATGTCCGCATCCGGCATGACGATGCCGTGGTTCTTTGCCCCGCCCATGGCCTGCACGCGCTTACCGTTGGCGGCGCCGGTGTGGTAGATGTAGTGCGCGATGTCGGACGAGCCGACGAAGCTGATGGCGCGCACCTCGGGGTGATGCAGGATCGCGTCGACGGCCACCTTGTCGCCGTGCACGACGTTGAGCACGCCTGTCACGTCCAGCCCGGCGGCGGCGCCTGCTTCGAGGAAGAGTTCGCCGAGACGAACAGGCACTGACGGGTCGCGCTCCGACGGCTTCAGCACGAAGGTGTTGCCGACGGCGATGGCGACGCCGAACATCCACATCGGGATCATTGCCGGGAAGTTGAACGGCGTGATGCCGGCAACGACGCCGAGCGGCTGGCGCATCGAATAGACGTCGATGCCGGGACCGGCGCCTTCGGTGTATTCGCCTTTAAGCGCGTGCGGGATGCCGCAGGCGAATTCGATCACTTCGAGGCCGCGCTGGATGTCGCCTTTCGAGTCAGCCACCACCTTGCCGTGCTCGCTGGAGAGCAGTTCGGCGAGCTGCTGCATGTTGGCTTCGACGAGGCGCTTGAACTCGAACATCACGCGCGCGCGGCGCTGCGGGTTCGTAGCCGCCCAGCCCGGCAGGGCCTTCGCCGCCGCCTGAACCGCCACGTCCACGTCTTCCTTCGTGGCGAAACCGACCTTCGCCTGAACCTCGCCCGTGTTCGGGTTGAAGACGTCGCCTTCCCGGCCCGAGGTCGCCTTGAGCGATTTCCCGCCGATGAAGCCTTCGATACGCCGCATGATCCGCACTCCGATAATCTTCTCCTGTCATTCCGGGCGGAACCAAGCGCAGACCCGGAATGACAAATCAGGGCTCTGATAGCTCTCCGCGCTTGACCATGCCAGCCGAAACCGCGACCTCCAGAGTCATGACCTCCTCCACCACATTCCGCCTCCCCCGCCAGCCAAAAGCGGTGGTTTTCGACCTCGACGGGACGCTGATCGATTCCGAAGCGCTGGTGCTGGACGCCTACATGGCCGCGGCAGACCGGCATCGCGTCGCGTTCACCCATGCGCAGTTCCTGACGCTGGTGGGCCGCCACCGCCAGCACAGCGAGATGAAGATGCGCGAGTATTTCGGCGAGGCGTTTCCGCTCGAAGCCTTCTACGCAAGCGTGGGAGAGTTCTTCGGAGACCGTTCCGCCCCTCTGAAACCCGGCGTCGTCGCGCTGCTGGACCTGCTCGACGCATTGGCCACGCCTTATGCTCTGGCAACCTCGTCAGGCCCGGGGTGGGTGAGCAAGCATTTTGCGGTCCACAAGCTGGGCGAGCGCTTTCGCGGCGTCGTCACGCGCGACGACGTCACCCACGGCAAGCCGCACCCTGAGCCCTACCTGAAGGCTTCGACCATGCTGGGCCACGCTCCGGGCGACATTCTCGCGATCGAGGACTCACCGACGGGCGTCGCCTCGGCGCACGCAGCAGGGCTGATGACCATCATGGCGCCCGACCTGATCCAGCCGGATGAGGAAACGCTTGGGCGCGTCCTGCATGTTGTGCAGTCGCTGGAGGATGTGCTGGGGTTGCTGTCGTAGGGTGGATAGAGCGAAGCGAAATCCACCATCGCGCCGCCATCACAAAAGGTGGATTTCGCTTCGCTCTATCCACCCTACGTGACCGTAGTTACTGCCCCGGCCAGGCCTTGTCGATCGGAAGCGCCGGGTTCACGGTGATCTTCAGGTCGGCGCAGTGGTGATAGGAGAAGTCGCCCTCCCTGTTCAGCCCGTGCTCTTCCATGAACTGCAGGATCTGGACTGTGCATTTTTCACAATTGATGTTCGGCAGCTTGATGTCCGTCTCGAAGAACGATCCCGGGGCCGGGCGTTCGCGATGCTCGAACAGGCCATCGGCCAGCACGGGCGCCTTGGGCGCCGGGTCGATCTTGCCGGAAACCGAGATCGGCCCGCGCGGCGATTCCCGCGTGGTGGCTTCGGGATCAGCCGGCAGCTCGCTGCGGTCCAGCACCGACAGCGCCACGCGATAGTAACCGGGGTGGTAGATCGTCTCCTTGATCTTGATGTGAAGGTTCTCGCCCCCGGTCATCGGCGTCACTTTTCCGGTCGGCGTGCCCTTGGTGATGTCGGACGTGCCGCACGGCGCGGCCTTCTGCGGGTCGCCCAGCACGTTCACCTCCACCCAGGCATCGGGCGCGACGAGGATGAAGTGCGCGGAAGCCGGCGCTGCGGCCAGCAACAGCGCGGAAACGCCAAGCAATGCGGAAACCGAGCGCTTCATAATGGACCCCTGTGAGAGACGAACGTAGTGAGCATCTGCTCACATCGCTTGTCTACATTCACGACCGGGCGCGTACAACTCACGTAAACTGTTCGTGTCGTGCAGCTGCGCTGAGGGCTTGCCCGGCGAGGTGCAACGGCGTCAGGTTGGCGAACTTGCCGCAGAGGGACGGCTGATGATGCGTTTCCTGGTTCTCGTCGCCTCCAGCCTGCCGCTGGTTTCCTGTGTATCCAGCGATGACGAGCTTCACATGCGCCACGGATCGCCGCTGTACACCTATGCCTGCAACGACGGCAAAACCTTCCAGTCGCGCCAGATCATGTCTGGCGAGGTCGAGGTCACGGCCGGCGGGCGGACGCAGGATGTCACCGACGCTGATGGCGATCCGATCCCGGGCGGGCCTCGTCTGGAGACCGTCGATGGCGCCTCACGCCTGACCGGCATGCCGGGGAGTCCATACGAGGCGTGTATTCTCCGCTTTGAATCTGCGGAATGACGCTAGGCAAGCATCGTGTGATTTGCGCGCGCCGCCGCTTCATGCATCATCCTTCCATAGGGCGGATCATCGCTCCGGCAGCAAGCGAGGCGGGCAGATGTTCGCGCGTGCACTTCTAAATTCGGTCATGGTCGGTTCAGTCATGGCCGCGTCGCTGGCGCTCGCAGGCGCCGCTCAGGCGCAACCCGGCCTGAGCACTGGTCCGGACTACGACCTGATCTACAAGGCGGACCGGATCGACGACAATGCTGTCAGCGGCCTCGCGCAACTTCAGCAGCAAGGCCTCGCGGCGCTGCAGGCGAAGGACTTCGCCACCGCCGAGACGGCCTTCGCTGATCTCTTGCGCCGCAATCCCTCCGCTGTCGGCGCCAGCTTCATGCTCGGGCTGTCGAAGATCGGCCTTGAGAAGTGGGACGAGGCCAGGGTCGCGCTCGAACGCGCAGTGGTCGATGAACCCGATCGGCCGGAGCCGAAGACGCGGCTTGGCCTCACCTACGTCATGCTTCAGGATTCGGTAGCTGCGGGCCAGCAGCGCAATGCGCTCCTCATGCTGGATGCAGACTGCAAGGGTTCATGCGCGGACGCGGTGTGGATCAAGGACGGCATCGTCGCGCTTGACCAGGCGCTGGCTCCCGGTGCGAAGACTCGCGTGTCCTCCGCCTCGCTCGCCGCCGTGTCTGCGACACCTCCAGCGGCGCAGCCGAACGCGTTCGACCCAGCGAAGTACAACCTCATCACGTTCGAGGATCCGGAAGACCTTTACGACCTTCTCACCAAGGAAGGCCGCTGCCTGCCCAACAAGACTGCGCCCCCGCGCCAGCCCTGCGCCCTGATCCTCTATCGCCCCTCAGATGACTCGGGCGGCTCGCTCGCCGCCAACTTCAAGCCGGTGTTCAAGGTCACGTCGCGCAACGCGATCTGGGCAATCCACGACAAGCAGCTGCAGAAGATCAAGATCGACAATCTCTACATGGACATAGTCGATGTCATTGGCGGCAAGCGCACCAACTATCAATCCGTCGCCCTCGTCGGCAATGCGGAGAACACGGCGAATTGCGAAGGGGGCAGACCATGTCTCGGCAATCTCGTTTCCGAGGACATGTTCCGCATGTACGGCAACATGCCGGACTCCGTGGTGAAAGTGATCTGGGGCGGCGGCATGGAAGACCCGGGAACCGTTCGCGTCAGGTAGGCGCTACCTGATCACAATTCCCGGCTCTCCTACTGCGAGGTCTCCCACGATTGCAGAGTCTGCAAAGCCAGCCGCATGCACCATCGCAAGCACTGGTGGTGCGGCCTCTGGCGCAACGGCGATCAACAGTCCGCCGCTGGTTTGCGGATCGCACAGGATATCGCGGCGCCAGCCATCAAGGTCTTCGGGCAGCCTGACGGCCTCGCCATAACTGTCCCAGTTGCGCGTCGCCGCACCGGTCCGCACTCCCGCACGCGCCAGCGCCTCCACACCGGGAAGCAGCGGCACAGCGCCGGCATCAATGCGCGCGGACAGCCCGGCGCCCCGCGCCATCTCTAGCGCATGGCCCAGCAGGCCGAACCCCGTCACATCCGTCAGCGCGTGCACGCCTGCGACCTGCCCCAGATCCTTGCCGATCGTATTTAGCTTCGTCGTCGAGGCGATAAGCGCCCTGTAGCCATCCGCATCCAGCCGATCCTGTTTCAGCGCAGCGCTGTAGACGCCGACACCCAGCGCCTTGGTGAGGATCAGCTTGTCGCCTGCGCGGCCCGTCCTGTTGGTGAGCAACCGGTCCGGATGCACCAGCCCAAGTGCGACCAGCCCATAGATCGGCTCCTTGCTGTCGATCGAATGCCCGCCCGCCACGGGTATGCCTGCCGCGGCGCACACGGATGCGCCGCCCGCCAGGATCTGCCGGATCATCTCGACCGGCATCACGCCGACAGGCATGCCCACGATCGCAAGTGCGAAGATCGGCGTCGCGCCCATCGCATAGACGTCGGACAGCGCGTTGGTTGCCGCGATCCGGCCGAAATCGAACGGATCATCGACCACGGGCATGAAGAAGTCCGTCGTCGCCACCAGCGCTTGGCTGTCGTTCAACCGCCAGACGGCCGCGTCGTCGGACGTTTCCGTGCCCACCATCAGGTTGGCGAACGGGGCTGAGGCCGGCATGCCTGCCAGAATGTCGCGTAGCACCGCAGGCGCCAGCTTGCAGCCGCATCCGCCGCCATGGGCCAGCGACGTCAGGCGAATTTCCTCTGCCATGGCGCGCACTCCTGCTTGCTAGTCGGCGACAGTTTGATAGCAGCCCCTGATGAGCCTCGACAGTGTGTCGGGCAAGACGGCGCAGCTTATGTCAAATCCCGGGACTACCGACGCGGTCGACCGCACGTCGCTCGCCCGGTTCGACATGATCATCGACGTTCGTAGCCCAGCCGAATTCGCCGAGGACCATGTGCCCGGCGCGGTGAACCTGCCCGTGCTCGACAATGACGAGCGCGCCCTGATCGGCACGACCTATGTGCAGGAATCCCGCTTTCTCGCCCGCCGCATGGGCGCAGCGCTGGTCGCCCGTAACGTTGCGCGGCACCTCGACACGGCGCTCAACGACGCGCCCCCGGGGTTCCGGCCGCTGGTCTACTGCTGGCGCGGCGGGCAGCGCTCCAACGCGATGGCGCTGATCCTCGCGCAGGTCGGCTGGCGCACGACTGTGCTGCAGGGCGGCTACAAGACCTATCGCCGCGCCGTCCAGCGCCGTCTCTACGATGAGCCGCTGGGGTTCAGGCTGATCCTGCTCGACGGCAATACGGGTTGCGGCAAGACCGACATTCTCAACCGCGCCGCCGCGAAGGGCGTGCAGGCGCTCGATCTCGAAGCGCTTGCGCAGCACCGTGGTTCGCTGTTCGGCGCGATGGCCGATGCGCAGCCGTCGCAGAAATGGTTCGAGTCCAGCCTGCTCCACGAATTGTCCGCGATGGACCCATCGCGGCCTGTGCTGGTGGAAGCGGAATCGAGCAAGATCGGCCGGCGTAGCCTCCCGCCGTCCCTGTGGCAGGCCATGCTCGCAGCCTCGCGCATCGCGTTGACGGCCCCGGTCAATGCGCGTGTCGACTATCTGATCGAAGCGTATCCGGAGATGATCGCCGATCGCGCCTTGCTGGACACCGCTCTGAGCCGTCTCGAAGTCTATCCCGGCCGCAAGCAGCTCGCGGCGTGGCGGCTGCTGGCCGATGGTGGCGAGTTCCATGACCTCGTGCGCGAAGTCGTCGAACGCCACTATGATCCGTCCTATCTACGCTCGAGCAAGCGTGACGCGCGGCCACGTCTTGGCACAATCGCCCTGGCCACGCTGGATGGAGCTGAGCGGGACGCCGCCGCACAACGCATCGTGGACATGATAGAAGCGGTGGCTGTCTCGGACCCTTAAAGTCCCATCTGCCGGCTGGCGAGGTCTTTCATAATCTCTTCGGCCCCACCGCCGATCGCGTTGACTTTCACCTCACGATAGATGCGTTCCACCTTGACCCCGCGCATGAAGCCGGAACCGCCGAATATCTGCACCGCTTCGGACGCGCAGAACGCCATCGTCTGCGTCGCCTGGTTCTTCAGCATGCAGATTTCGGCCACGGGGCTTTCGCCTTGGGTCAGCCGCCATGCCAGCATTTCCAGCATGGATTGCGTCGCCACCACCTTCTGCATCATGTCGACCAGCTTGTGGCGGATCACCTGGTGCTGCGTTAGCGGCTTGCCGAATGTCTCGCGCTGGCGCGCGTAGGCGATCGCCTCGTCCACGCACACACGGGCATAGGCCGTGCAGGACGCCGCCATGCCCATCCGCTCGGAGTTGAAGTTCCGCATGATCAGCGGAAAGCCCCCGCCCTCTTCCCCCAGCAGATATTCAACAGGCACGCGGCAATCGTCGAAATGCAGGCTCGCCGTATCCGACGCCCACCAGCCCATCTTCTTGAGCTTTGTCCGCGTCAGCCCTGGCGTGTCGCCGGGGATCACAAGCAGGCTGACCCCGCCGGGGCCTGCCCCGCCCGTGCGCACCGCCACCGTGAGATAGTCCGCACGCATGCCCGATGTAATGAACGTCTTCTCGCCATTGACGACATAATGATCGCCGTCTCGCCGCGCCGTGGTGCGCAGGTTGGCGACATCTGATCCGCCGTTGGGCTCGGTGATGGCAAGCGCGGAAATCTTCTCGCCTGCAATGATCTGCGGCAGCACGCGCGCCTGCACCTCCGGCTTTCCGGCGAACGCGATCGGCGGTGCGCCGATGCCATGGCTCATCAGGCTCGCGTTGACGCCCCCCGCGCCATGCCGCGCCAGCTCCTGCGAGACGACGATGCGCATGAACTGGTCGGCCGGCGTTCCCCCGAACGCTTCCGGGAAGCCGAGGCCAAGCAAGCCAATGGCCGCCGCCTTGCGATAGAGCTCGCGTGGAAATTCACCCGCCTCGTCCCACTCACTGGCGAAGGGCTCGATCTCCTTCGCCACGAACCTGCGGACGACGGGGCGGAACGCCTCGTGCTCTTCGGTGTAGAATGGACTCTTTGCTGGCTTCATCATGCCACAGGTCTAATGCATCATTGGCTCGCTGTGTATCGTGGTCTCGGTTGTCATCCCGGCCGAAGCGAAGCGCAGAGCCGGGACCCATTCATACGGTGTCGTGCTGTCATAATGGTTCCCGGGTCTCGCTGCGCTCGCCCGGGATGACAAGCGCTGGTCTGACCGACGTTGAATGACGTTCTGCGACATCGGCCATCTCAATTCCGCGCTTGACCTCGCGCCGGGATGCTGGCCCGTTGCCTCGCAAATTCCAGAGGGCTCCCCCAATGAAAACCAGCGCTGCCGTTGCCTTCGAGGCGAAAAAGCCGCTCGAAATCGTTGAGCTTGATCTCGAAGGACCGAAAGCCGGCGAAGTCCTTGTGGAGATCAAGGCCACCGGCATCTGCCACACCGACGCCTACACGCTCGACGGCTTCGACAGCGAGGGCCTCTTCCCGTCGATCCTTGGGCACGAGGGCGCGGGTGTCGTCGTGGAAGTGGGCGCGGGCGTCACCAGCCTGAAGCCCGGCGACCACGTCATCCCGCTTTACACGCCCGAATGCCGGCAGTGCAAAAGCTGCCTCAGCCAGAAGACCAATCTCTGCACGGCCATCCGCGCGACGCAGGGCAAGGGCGTGATGCCCGACGGCACGTCGCGCTTCAGCTACAAGGGCCAGACGATCTATCATTACATGGGCTGTTCGACCTTCTCGAACTTCACGGTGCTGCCCGAGATCGCGCTCGCGAAGATCCGCAACGACGCACCGTTCGACAAGGCCTGCTATATCGGCTGCGGCGTCACCACGGGCGTGGGCGCTGTCGTCAGGACGGCCAAGGTGGAGCCCGGCGCGAACTGCATCGTCTTCGGCCTTGGCGGCATCGGCCTCAACGTGATCCAGGGACTCAAGATGGCGGGGGCGGACAAGATCGTCGGCGTCGACATCAACCCCGCAAAGAAAGAGTGGGGCGAGCGTTTCGGCATGACGCATTTTGTGAATCCCGCGAACGTTTCCACCGACCTCGTGCAATACCTCGTCGCGCTCACCGATGGCGGCGCCGACTACACGTTCGACTGCACCGGCAATGTGCAGGTGATGCGGACGGCGCTGGAATCCTGCCACCGCGGCTGGGGCACGAGCATCGTCATCGGCGTCGCCGAATCCGGCAAGGAAATCGCCACGCGCCCGTTCCAGCTCGTCACCGGCCGCGTCTGGAAAGGCTCCGCGTTCGGCGGCGCCCGCGGCCGCACGGACGTGCCGAAGATCGTCGACTGGTACATGGACGGCAAGATCGAGATCGACCCGATGATCACCCACACGCTGAAGCTCGAAGACATCAACAAGGGCTTCGACCTGATGCACGCAGGCGAGAGCATCCGCAGCGTGGTGGTGTTTTGATCAAGGAAGCGAATAATTGGGAGTGGTTTCGCACCGACCAGCATCGCGAGTTGATAGATGCAGCCGAATTCACTGTGGAACATGCAGCGCGGTTGCCAAGCGCACCGGCATGGAGGTGGGTGATCGTCGGAAGCGTTTTGTCGTTTCAAGGAGCATGCGTTTGCGGACTTTCAGGACACGACACGTCGGGAACGAACATCCTAAAGAAGGACCAGCGTGCGAAATATCTGGAATGGCTCAACCATACTTCCGGTCCAGAACCGCCCCAGGATTTAGCGGGGCCTTCGGCGCTTTTCCTGCGTGTGTGTGATAGCGCCGAGTTGCCGCCACCCAGCACCGTGAATTCCACAACCAAAGAGAAAGAAGACATTGAGCGGTTAGTCAGCCTCCGCAATCAGTTTGCTCATTTCCTACCTCAAGGCTGGTCGCTCGACGTCGCCGGCCTACCGCGAATGATCACAAGCTGCTGGAATATCATCCATCAGCTTTGTGTCGAGCGTCCAACTTTCCTGCATCGTGTCGAACCGCCTTGGCGCGAGCGCATGGCGGCTTGTGCTGAATACATGCGCCACAAAATGACCGCGCTTGGTATCGAAGACTAGGAGCATACAACGTGACCGACTGGTACGCCCGCCCCGTCTTCCATGTCGCTGACGTCCCCGCGTCCATCGCCTTCTATCGCGACCGCCTCGATTTCTCCGAGACCTGGAGCTTCGAAGAAGGGGGCAAGACAGTTGTCGCAGAAGTCGTTCGCGACGGCTGCGCTATTATTTTCTCCAGCCAGTGGCCGGAGAAGCGCGGCAAGGGGCTGCTGTTCGTCTCGCTCGGCGACGGCTCGCTCGAAACGATGAACGCCGCTCGCGCAGACCTGGAGGCGCGCGGCGCGTCGATGACAGACGGGCAGTGGGGCTACAAGGTGTTCATCGTCGCTGATCCAGATGGAAACCAGCTCTTCTTCAACTACCCCAATGATTGATCGCGCAGGAGCAATCGTGGAAACCCTGAAAACCCACCGCGTCTGCGAAGGCGAGCTCCGCTACTGCCGGCACCAGAGCGCAGTGACCGGCACACTGATGACGTTCAGCGTTTTCACGCCGGAAGGCCCCGGCCCTTTTCCCGTCTTTCTCTGGCTCTCGGGCCTCACCTGCACCGAGGACAACTTTACCACCAAGGCGGGCGCCTATCCGGCCGCCTCGCAGCACGGGATGATCGTGGTGGCGCCCGACACCTCCCCGCGCGGGCAGAACGTTGCCGATGACCCGGGCTATGATCTTGGGCAGGGCGCGGGCTTCTATCTCGATGCGACGCAGGCCCCATGGGCGCCGCACTTCAGGATGGAAAGTTACATCGTCGATGATCTCATCCCGCTGATCCGCGCCAATTTCCCGGCTGATCCCGTGCGCCTTGGCGTGTCCGGGCATTCCATGGGCGGCCATGGCGCGCTGACGCTCGCGCTGCGCCACACCAACCTGTTCAGGTCGGTCTCAGCGTTCGCGCCGATCGCGTCTCCGGTGAATTGTCCGTGGGGGACGAAAGCATTCTCCGCATACCTGGGCAGTGACCGCTCAGATTGGGAAAAGCACGATGCCTGCGCCCTGCTTCGCAGCGGACTGGCGCACGGATACTTCGACGACATCCTTGTCGATCAGGGACTTGCCGACCCGTTTCTCGTCGAACAGCTGCGCCCGGAATTGCTGGAGCAGGCTGCGGCGGACGCGGGACAGCCGCTCACACTGAGGCTCCGCCATGGGTATGATCATAGCTATTTCTTTGTCGCCAGTTTTATTGGCGAACACATCGCGTGGCACGCGTATCGACTTAGCTGAACTCGCCTGAATATTAAAAATCATACACAAGCTGATATCTTTGTTTGGACACTAGCGAACACCGGATATATTTCGGAATCGGTTGGGACCGGGGCTGAAATATCATCAAAGGGGCGGTACATGGCGTCGCGCTTGCCAAACATAGACGGACTTTCGCTATCCGATCTGAATGAGCTTCAGTCTCGGATCAACAAGGCGATTCAGGCCCGGAAAGACGGCGCCAAGATCGAGACCCTGCAGAAGCTGAAAGCCCTTGCCGTTTCTGAAGGTTTCAGCCTCGACGAACTGCTCGGCAAGGGCCCCGGCGGCCGCCGCCAGCGTTCCGACAAGGGCGTCAAACTGCGTCCGAAATACATGGGACCAAATGGCGAGACCTACACTGGCCGCGGCCCAACGCCGAAATGGCTCCGCTCGCTGGAACGCAAGGGCGAGAAGCGGGACAAGTTTCTCGTAAAATAGCGTTTGGCAGAATGTATGCGAAGCGGCCCGGTATCATCCGGGCCGTTTGTTCTTCAATTGTATCTGGAACTGGTTGGATACTCTCGTGAACCCGGGATAGACGCCACGTAAGTGGTAGTGGGACCCGGGATCGAACCGGGGACCTCAGGATTATGAGTCCTGCGCTCTAACCAGCTGAGCTATCCCACCAAAGTTGAGGCGCGCGGTATACGCGGCGTGTTGGGCCAGCGCAAGACGGCTGACCGGAGACCGCAGCCTCCACGCTTTGGCCTTGTATTCATGTCCAAAAGTCAGCAATCGCCGCGATTCTGCCGGGCGGACTAGAACTGCCCCGCAACCAGCTCGCCGATCGCCAGTGAGCTGGTCAGCCCAGGGCTTTCGATCCCGATCAGGTTGACCAGTCCGGCCACGCCATGGCTGTCGGGGCCGTCGATCAGAAAGTCGGCGCTCGGCGCACCCCGGGCCACGATCTTGGGCCGCACGCCGGAATAGTCCGGCGTCAGAGCGCCATCCTTGAGCCCCGGCCAGTAGCGCCGCACCTCGCGATAGAAATGCTCCGCCCGCGCCGGATCCACCTCATAGTCGAACGGCGGCCCCGCCCCGTCGACCAGCCACTCCGCATCCGGCCCCAGCCGCGTGCGCCCGCCAAGGTCGATGGCCAGATGCAGCCCCTGTGTCGCCTGGTTATGCATCGGATAGATCAACCGTGCGAAGGCGGCGCGCCCGCTGGCGATGAAGTACGACCCCTTCACCCAGTGCATCGCCAGCCCCGCATAGGCCGGCCCGCCTGCAATGCTCCGCGCGACGCTCAGCGCCTGGTGTCCCGCCGCGTTGATCACCGTGCGCGCCTTGATCCGGGCGGGAGCGTCGCCGCCCGTCTCGATCGCAATGCCGTCCTTCAGCACCTCGCCGCGCACCACGGGCGAATTGAACGCCAGCGCGCCGCCGCGGTCCTCGAACTCGCCCTGCAGCGCCAGGAAATAGCCATGGCTGTCAAACAGCCCGCTGGTTTCCGAATGGATCGCCACGCGCACGTCCGGGCTCAGTGCAGGCTCCAGCCGCCGCGCCTCGGCGCCATCGACCAGTCGGCAGCCCTCCACGCCATTGTCCAGCGCCCGCTTCAGCAGCGCCGGCGTTGCGGCAGCCTCATGCTCGTCAACCGCTACTACCAGCTTCCCGCACCTGTGCGCCTCCACGCCATGCGCCGCGCAATAGTCGTACAGCTTGCGCCGCCCCTCCACGCACAGCCGCGCCTTCAGCGACCCGGTCGTGTAGTAGAGCCCCGCATGGATGACCTCGGAATTGCGTGAGGACGTCTCCGTAGCGATCGCGCTCGCCGCCTCCAGCACAAGCACCTCGCGGCCCGTGAGCGACAGCGCGCGCGCGCACGAAAGGCCGACCGCCCCTGCGCCAATTACCACAGCATCCGCGTCGAACGTATCCATCAGTCGCTGTTAGACCAAGCTGGTGAAAAAGTCGTGCGCAACGGGAACTTGTGCGAGGTGCGGAACCGGTGAGAAGGCCCAGCGTTGCGGACTATGCAGTCTAAAGGAGTTTTTCATGGTCACCGAATCCTCAGGCAACTCGAACGGGTTCCTTTACTTCATTGTTGGCGCGATGCTCGTGGGCCTGGTGATCCTCGCCATCATGTATTTCAACGGCGGTTTCGGCGGCGCCAGCAATGACAGCCCGCTGGAAAACGCAGCGGAAGCTGTAGGCGAAGCCGCAGACGAAGTCGGCGACGCTGCTCGCAGGACGAACTAAATCGTCTACCGAAAGTCAATCTGACAGACCAAGGCCGCTGGGCGTGAGCGGCCTTGACGCCTGATGTCCGTCAGTACGGGTTCTATTTCTCGTACTTGAAGCTTACGCGGAGCTTGGTGCGGAAGCTCTCGATCTTGCCATCATCGGCCAGCGTGATGTCCTGCGCGACGACCTCCGCCACCCTAAGATCCCGCAGGCTTGACGCCGCCGTGGCCAACGCCTCCCGCGCGGCCTCCTCCCAGCTTTTGGCGCTAGTGCCGATGATGTCGGTCACGCGATAGACACTCATGGAAGTCCTCCTTCTCGAACCTGCCGAAGCAAACGCCTCGTCCGCGGGCGCGTCAAGGAGGTGGCCGATGTGGATCCGTCGATTGAGAGCGGTCGCAACGCCTATTTTTCCATCGACCTCAGTGCCGATTCCTTCAGTCAGGAGTTCCTCTTGCGCGAACACTCCCGCAGCACAGCGCAATCGCGCCACACGCACACGAGGTACGACCATGGCCACAACAAAAACGAACGGCTCCAAAACGAACGGCTCGAAGACGAATGGTTCAAAAGCAATGACTGATGCCATCGCGCTTCTCAAAGCCGACCACCGCAAGGTCGAGGAACTCTTCGAGAGTTACGAGAACACCAAAAGCAAGTCCGTGAAGGTCAGGCTCGCTCAGCAGATCTGCATGGAGCTTACTGTCCACGCCACCATCGAAGAGGAAATCTTCTATCCCGCCGTCAAGGGCCAGGTCGAGGACGACATGCTGGACGAAGCCTATGTCGAGCACGACGGCGCGAAAATGCTGATCGGCGAATTGCTTGCCGGCTCTCCTGAAGACGATTTCTATGACGCGAAGGTCAAGGTGCTGTCGGAAGAGATCAAGCATCACGTCAAGGAAGAGGAACAGCGCGACGGCATTTTTGCCCAGGCAAAGAAAGCTGGCGTGGATATGGTGGACCTTGGCGAGCGTCTTGCGGCCCGCAAGGTGGAACTCACCAAAGCCTTCAAGGCCTCAGGCATCCCGACCCCACAGACCCGCTCGATGCGCGGCGTGCAGCTTGAAGTCGGCCACCCCGTCGAGCAGGCCGCCTGACGACAGGCGTGGAGCCGGACCTGATCATCAACATCGTCGGCGTTGCAGCCGGCCTGTGTTCCATGGTCAGCTTCGCGCCCCAGATCGGCAAAATACTGAAGACCAGATCGGCGGAAGGCGTGTCACTGAAAATGTTCGCAGTGACCGTCACCGCCTTTGTCTTATGGACCGTCTATGGCGGGCTGCTTGGCTCGTGGCCGATCGCTGTCTCGAACTTCGTCTGCCTCTACATGGCGTTGGCAGTCGTCGCATTGAGGTTGAAGTTCGGGGATGGACCTGAAAAATCGTGAGCCGCGGCCGCTTGGCCCGAACTATTGCTCCGCAATCATCGGCGACAGCGGCGGCATTGGCCGCCCCATCACGGTCTGTATCAGTCCGCGATAGTAATCTGCGATCAGCGGCTCGTCGCCGATCGCCTCGACGATCCGGGTCATGATCACCCAACCATTGGCGCCGTTGACGAAGATCACAGCGCCATGCCGCGCGTCGGGCGAGGCGTAGACAAGCGCATTCTCGCCCGCGTCGCTGCCGCTGTGCTTCAGCACAGTATGTTCGCCATACCGATAGACCTGCCATCCGACGGAATGGCCGTGCTGATCAGGGCATGTCAGCTCGTCGAGACGCGGACAGGCATAGACCGGATCGCTGGCAAGACTTGTCACGATCGTCTCGCGTTCGCCCTTCTGTCTCGCATCGCCGAGACCGTCTACCGACGTGAGTTTCGCGATCAGCCGCGCATAGGCCGGGACCGTCACGATCAGGTCATCGGACGCGCCGATCCTGTCGCCGCCGCCCGGCGCGAGGTTGGGGTTGATCTCGGCAGCGACGCGATAGGCGCCGCTCGCATCCATGGGCGTCGCCATCCGCCCGTCCGCCCAGGCCGGAATGTCGCCGAGTGAAACATCATCCATGCCAAGCGGCGCGAGGACATGCTCGGCCGCGAGCGCCTGCAACGACTTGCCCGTCTTCGCCTCGGCATAGCGCGCCGCCAGTTCGACGCCAGCGCCGGAATAGCTGAAGCGCGTATCCGGATCGTGGTCGAAGGCCAGCTTCCCGTCAGGATAGGCGTAGGCCCAGTTGAGCAGTCCCGCGCGGTGCGAAAGAAGCATGCGCGCCGTCAGCATCGCGTAGCGTGCATCGCCGGCAAGAGTCGCGTGAGCAACATAGGGCGCAACAGGCTCGTCGAGATCGATCAGCCCCTTCGCGTCGAGCGCAAGCAGCGTCTCTGCCGTGATGGTTTTTGCGACCGACGCCGTGTTGAAGGCCGTTCGCTGGGATGCCGGCACGCCGGGCGACTGTTCGCCATAATAGCCGGTCCATTCAACGGCGCCGTCGCGGATGACCGCTACCCCCACGCCAGCAGCCTTTTCGTCGGCAAGCAGCTGCGGGACGAGCCGCTCCAGCTTTGCAACATAGGCCGGCGCCTGTGCGCGCTGGCCGGCGGTTGTCTCGACAGCTTGAGTTGTGCACGCGGACGCCAACAGCAGGAGGCCGGACAAGGACCCGGACCGGGACAACAGCCGCATGATTGTTCCGACCCCGCCAGCTTGCCCTACTCGGCCGCCTGCATCCTCGGCGCGGGGCCAGCATTCCACTTCGCCATCAGACCGGCCAGCTTTTTCTCCGCCGCCACGACAGCGCGCTCTTTGACATGGCCATAGCCGCGGATGTCATCGGGAAGACTCGCGATCTCCACCGCCAACGCATGGTTCTCCGCTTTCAGACCCAAGGAAAGCTTCTCCAGCCGCTCAAGATACTCGTCCCGCAGGCGGCGCTCCATCGCGCGCTCTTCGGTCTTGCCGAAGATGTCGAATGATCCGCCGCGCAGGAATTTCAGCTTCTTGAGAACCTTGAACCCTACCATCATCCAGGCGCCGAACGGCTTCTTGGTCAGCTCGCCCTTGTGGTTCTTCTTCGAGATCATCGGCGGGGCGAGCAGGAAGGTCAGCTTGGTGTTCTTGCCGAACGTGTCCTCCACGGCCTGCTTGTATTCCGGCCGCGTGTAGAGCCGCGCGACTTCGTACTCGTCCTTGTAGGCCATGAGCTTCGCGAGATAGGTCGCCGCCGCATAGGTCAGCTGCTCGCCAAGCCCGAGATTGCTCTCCGCCGCCCGCACGCGCGAAACGCGAGCCTCGTAGAGGTCTGCATAGGCCGCATTCTGATAGTCCTTCAGCATTTCGGCGCGACGCGCGATCAACTCGTCGAGCTTGAGCGGCTCGATCTCCGGTCGTTTGGGCGCCGCCGCCTGGATCACCTCCGGTTTCACCGCAGCGATACGCCCAAGGTCGAACGCGGCCGCGTTCTCCTTCACCTTCACCTTGTTGAGCCGGTTGGCCTCGTAGATTGCCGTATCGGACACAGGGATCAGCCCGTGCTGCCACGCCATGCCCAGCATGATCATGTTGGTGTAGATCGCATCGCCAAAATGGTGTTCCGCCAGCGCCTCCGCATTGGTCGCCGCGAAGCTTTTCGCGCGCGACCGCACGCGCGCCGTCAGCAGGTCCGGATCGAACCGCACATTGCGGTTCTCGATGATCTCCTTCGTCGGCGTCACGTCATGGTTCGCCACCACAGCCGTCCGCGCCTTGTCGAACATCACCAGCGCATCACCCGAAGATGCAACGACAAGATCACACGCGATGATCACGTCGGCGGACGCCGGCGGCGTCTTGCCCGCCTTGATGTCATCCGGATCGAGCGCGAAGCGAACGTGGCTCAGCACCGGCCCGCCCTTCTGCGCGAGCCCCGTCATGTCTAGCGTCTGCGACGCCTTGCCATCGACATGCGCCGCCATGGCAAGCACAGCCGCGACCGTCGTCACGCCCGTGCCGCCGACGCCCGTGAACAGCACATTCCACGCCTCATGGCCCAGCTGCGGCAGGTTCGGCTTGGGCAGGCCCGAGACGTCGAACGTAGCCGGCGTCCGCTCGGCATCTGATTTCCTGTCGCCGCCGGTCACCGTCACGAAGCTCGGGCAGAAGCCCTCGATGCACGAATAGTCAGTGTTGCAGGTCGACTGGTTGATCTGCCGCTTGCGGCCGTATTCGGTCTCCACCGGCTCGACCGACAGGCAGTTCGACTTCACCGAACAGTCGCCACAGCCTTCACACACCGCCTGGTTGATGAAGACGCGTTTGGTCGGCGCTTCCATCTTGCCGCGCTTGATGCGCCGGCGTTTCTCTGTCGCGCAAACCTGGTCGTAGATCAGCACGGACACGCCCGGCGTCTCGCGCAGCTCGATCTGCACTTCCTCCAGCTTCTTGCGGTCGAAGATTCGCGTGCCTTCCGGCAAATCCGAGACAGACGCATACCGCGTCGTGTCGTCCGCCACGATCACGATCGTCTTGACGCCCTCGGCCTCGACCTGCCGCGCGATCTGCGGAACGGTCTGGCCGGATTCGACCTGCTGCCCGCCCGTCATGGCGACCGCGTCGTTGTAGAGAATCTTGTAAGTCGCGTTGACCTTGCCCGAGATCGCCGCGCGGATCGCAAGCGAGCCGGAGTGCGAATAGGTGCCGTCGCCGAGGTTCACGAAGACATGGTTCTCGGTCGTGAACGGCATCTGGCCGATCCACGGCGTACCCTCGCCGCCCATCTGCGTGTGCATGTCCGTGCGGCGCTCGGGCGTGAACGTCGCCATGTAGTGACAGCCGATCCCCGCCAGCGCGCGCGAGCCTTCCGGCAGCGTGGTCGATGTGTTGTGCGGACAGCCAGAGCAGAAGTGCGGCTTGCGCGTGTTGATCTGGTTCATGCCGGCGACAGCCTGCTGCGCGCCACGCACCTTGGAGAAATACGCATCCGCCTTTGCGCGGTGCGGGCCGTCGGCCAGTCGCCCCACCAGCGCCAGCGCAATGTCCGCTGTCGAGAGCGAGGCAATGTCCGACAGCAGCCGCGCCCCATCGCGATCCAGCTTGCCCTCGATGATCGGGCGCTCCGCATCCGGCAGGTGGTACAGCACATCCTTCAGCTGCGGCTCGATGATCGCCCGCTTGTGCTCGATCACCAGCACGCGCTCGAAGCCGCGGCAGAAATCGCCGATCGCGGTCGGCTCCAGCGGCCACGGCATCGCGACCTTGAAGATCGAGACGCCGAGATCCGCCGCCTGCTCCGGCGACAGCCCCATCGCGCCCAACGCCTCGTAGACGTCGCGCGCCGCCTGCCCGGCCACGACGACGGCCAGCTTCTTCTGCTTGCCCACCAGCAGCGGGCGATCCAGCCTGTTCGCGCGCACGAAGGCCTGCGCCGCGGGAATCTTCAGCTGGCGCAGCCGCGCTTCCTTGCCCAGCGGCGTGTCGCCCATGCGCAGGCCCAGCCCACCCTCGGGAATGACAAAGTCCGCCGGCCGCACCGTCTTGTAACGATCCAGCCCAACCTCGACGACGGCCCCCGAATCCATCGTGTCGGCGAGGCAGATCATCGAGACCCACAGCCCGGAATAGCGCGACAGCTCCCAGCCGATCATGCCGTAATCGAGCACTTCCTGGATCGACGCCGGGGCCAGCACCGGCATCTCCGCGTCGATCATCGCGAATTCGGACTGCGACGCTAAAGTCGAAGATTTCGAGTTCGGATCATCGCCGCACAGCGCCAGCACGCCGCCCTTGGGGTCTGTGCCTGCCATGTTCGCATGCTTGAACACGTCGCCCGTGCGGTCGACGCCCGGCGCCTTGCCGTACCAGATGCCGAACACGCCATCGAACTTCGCGCCAGGAAAGATGTGCGTCTGCTGCGAGCCCCAGACAGCCGTGGCGCCGAGGTCCTCGTTGAGGCCCTCCCACAGCTTCACGTCGTGGGCCTCCATCAGCTTCTTCGCTGCGTTGATCTGCTGGTCGTAGCCGCCCAGCGGCGAGCCGCGATAACCCGAAATGAAGCCTGCCGTATTCAGGCCCAGTTTGCGGTCCAGCCTCTTCCGGTCGAGCGGCAGGCGCACGAGCGCCTGAATGCCCGTCATGAATGCGCGTCCGTCCTCGAGCAGGTACTTGTCATCGAGGGATATCCCGCCGGATACAGGGCTACCGTGTTTCAAGTCGTGCGCCTCCAGGTGGGGGATATGGCCACGGCAAATATATTGCCCAATACCGCAGGAAGTATTTGCCATTCGGTGCGCGATCTGGCACATAGACGGCAATAATCTACTACAATCTCGACCAAGGACAGCAAAACATGGCCGTTGAACTCGACGCCATCGACGCAAAAATCCTCGACCTCATCCAGCGCGACGCGGCTCTATCCGTAGCCGAGATCGCGGAGAAAGTCGGCCTGTCCTCCAGCCCCTGCTGGCGCCGCATCAAGCGCATGGAGGAACAGGGCATCATCTCCAAACGCGTGACACTTCTCAACTACGACAAGCTCGGCCTCAACTTCGAGGTCGTCGCCAACGTCAAACTGCAGCTCCCCAGCCGCGAAAACCTCGAGAAGTTCGAACAGGCCGTCCGCAAATGGCCCGAGGTGATCGAGTGCATGACGGTCACCGGCGCGGTCGACTATGTCTGCCGCGTCGTGACGACCGACATGCACGCCTACGACAATTTCCTGCGCGACAAGATCCTCGCCCTCGGCCTCGTCTCCGACATCCAGTCCCGCATCATCGTCAACGTCGCCAAGCGCACCACCGCCGCCCCGCTGGGCCTGATCAGCCCCTACGTCCCGACGCAGGACCGTTAGTCCGGCCCGAGCAGCGGCATCACCTCCACCGCGTCGCATGGAAAGATCGTGACATGCGGATGCCCCTCGAACAGCCGCGCCGCCGCCTCGTGCGACGCCGCGCGCACCACCACGAACACCGTCAGCTCATTGACCACATCCGCCACGCCATCCTCGCTCACGCGCTTGGTCGGCCCCAGCGGCCCGCCCGCATAGACGATGTCGTCCGCATGCGCCGCATCCCACGCCGCCAGCGCCGCGAGCCCCACCTCCTGCTTCGCCCGCTTCTCGTCCTCGGTCAGCGCATACCAGGCCCGCCACTTGGCCGACGTCTTGTTGCTGGTGAACACAGCGAGATAGTGCCCCGTCGACTTGCTCATGCGTCTCTCCCTACCTCCGCCGCGCCCGCGCAGCGTCGCGCCGGTTCACCTCGCGCTGCCGCTCCGGCGACCATGCCACGCCATCCTCATCCGTCATCGGCTCTTTCTCGCGATCCGGATCGAGATCGCCCAGGCTCATCGGCATCATCTTCGGATCCGGTCCCAGTTCAACCTTCGGCGCCTCGAGCTTCTTCTGGTTCTCCACCTCGCCCATCATGTGCGCCAGCCGCCGCAGCGAGTCCTCGTCCCCCGCCGCCAGCAGCTCCACCGCCTCCCGCATGAACCCCTCCAGCTTCGTGCGCGCAGCGTGTCCCCGGTCCACCGCGCGATTGCCGTCGCGGATCGCGTAAATGGTTTCGCGCGCAATCTCCTGATGCCGCTCCATGTCGAGATCCTTCTTGCGCCACCCGCCGCGCAGCGCCCACTGCGCCAGCGTCTGCGTATGCACCCCCAGCCGCCGCGACACCTCCGCCCGGCTCTCCCCCATCCGCACGAGGCGCTCCGCCTCCACTTCAAGCCCCATCATTTCCGCATAAGACCGCGCCATCATGGCCTCCTCTGTGAGGCCCATTATCTGTTCAGCTCTGGACAGTGTTGCGTAACTTTTTTAAGTCGCTGATTTCACAAGAAGTCCTCCCTCGGCGAAGCCGGGGGAGGTGGCCCGAAGGGCCGGAGGGGGCTCTGTCACCGAGGGGTCTCCGAAGCCCCTCAAGATACCCCATCACCGTCTCAACCACGCCGTCCTCATTCCGATAAACCTCATCATTCCAGAACCGCACCACGCTCCACCCCGCGCGCTCCATGAAAGCCGTCCGCGCCGCATCGTAGCTAAGCTCTTCCGCCGTCGAATGCGTCGCCCCATCCACCTCGACGACAAGCATCGCCGCCGCGCATGCAAAGTCCGCGAAGTAAGGCCCGATCTGCTTCTGCCGAACAAAGTGAAACCCCATCACCTGCCGCCGCCGCAACCGCGTCCACAGGATCACTTCGGCACGCGTCATCTCCGACCGCATGCCCCGCGCCCGATCCACCGACTCCCGATCCATCCGCGCCATGACGAGGCCCCCACCAACTCCCACAGCAAACCACAAAGTCTGCCCCCGGCGAAGCCGGGGGAAGTGGCGCGAAGCGCCGAAGGGGGCTGTCCCCACAAGGGGACTCTCACCAATCCCCACACCGCAACACCCCCCTCCGTCTCGCGCGTAAAGAACGCGCGATCCACCTCCCCCGGCCTCCGGCCGGATGGAGGACGTCCCACCGCATCCTCTCTCGCGCCCAACACCGAGTCCTCCCTCGCGCAAAGCGCGGGGGAGGTGTCACGAAGTGACGGAGGGGGCTGCCGCAACACGGACACTACTGCGCGCATCGAGCACCGGAGAAATGGACCATCGCGCCGTCCGCACCAAAGGTGCATTTCGGCGCTGCCTCAATGCACCCTACGCTGCGCAAAGCGTCGCCAACTACTCCACGGCAAACGTCGCTAGGTCGGGATTAGCAGTCTGCACCTTCCTCGCGCGCTGCGGTTCCTATAACGTTCGCACGACTCGGGAGGCTGACTGTGTGGGACAGACTTAACCGCTTCGCGATTCTCATAGCGATAGTGACATTTGGCTTTAATGGAGGGACCGCTGCCGCTTGTTTCGCAGCGGGTCAATTTTGCGAGTACGCCCTCATTGGTCCAAGCGAAAATGGGGTTGTCGAGAACCACCTCCGGGAGTTGGCAACGTCCGACTCCGCGCCGACCTTGTCAGTTAAAGATCAACAGATGCTCTTCGGCGAAGGCCGTGTGGATTTATACGCACAGGCGTCGAACCGCGCCTACGCTATAGGGTCCTATCCAAAGGCTTCAATTGTAACTTACGAAATCAGTCAAG
Source organism: Alphaproteobacteria bacterium (assembly GCA_031419455.1). Taxonomy (GTDB): domain Bacteria; phylum Pseudomonadota; class Alphaproteobacteria; order Caulobacterales; family Hyphomonadaceae; genus UBA7672. The sequence continues at coordinate 155 of JANOKS010000191.1, read as the reverse complement.
ACGGGAAGTGGGCTGTGTTGGTTAGCAACTCCTCATCTACCGACACTGACAAGCTGTTCGACATTACTTTATATGATGCCTCGGCGAAGCTCGTCCGGGCTACAGCATCCCTAGAATGTACTGCTTTCGACAAGCCGCCAGAGGCTCGTTTTCTG
>JANOKS010000190.1:0-7474 GCA_031419455.1 Alphaproteobacteria bacterium | reverse complement strand
CCGTGATGATGCCGAGCCCGCCCGCTTCGGAAACGGCCGCAGCCATCTCGGCGAACCCCACATAGTGCATGCCGCCCTGAATGATCGGATGCTCGATGCCGAAGAGTTCGGTGATGCGCGTTTTCATTATATCGTTTCCTTCCTGACTTGGCCGTATCAGGAAACCGCCCGCCAGACGGCGTCAAGCCTGTCGGGAGTGATAGGTCGAATTCCGTCAGGCCTACCGCATACGATCCGCCAGCGGCCTCGCCCCCTCGAACCACACCTTCCGCGCCGGCACGCTGACCAGTTCGCGCTCCGGCCAGCGCAATGCCGTCAGCGCGCCGCCAAAGCAGCACCCCGTGTCGATGCACCAGGTATTGTTGACCGCCTGGACCTCCGGCCCCGCGACGTGGCCGTACACGACCGCCGCGTCGCCGCGATATTCCAGCGCCCAGTTCAGCCGCACCGGATTGCCGTAGCCATCCGTCTCGCCCGTCGTGTCGCCATAGAGCGCGAAGGAGCGCACCTTGCCGCCCTCCTTGCCGATCATCTCCGCTTTCAGCCCTGCATGCGCCACGATCAGCGCCCCGCCGTCCAGCCACAGGTAAGGCGGCAGCCCCGCAAGATACGTCCGCACCCGCGCGTGAAACGCGGGGTCCTCTTCCCCCATCTGGTCGATCGAGGCCTGTAGCCCATGGCTCGTCTTGACGTTCGCCCCGTTGAGCCACCGCAGGAACTTGTTGTCGTGATTGCCTTCCACACAAAGCGCAGCGCCTTGCTCCGCCATGCTCATCGCGATTCGCAGCGCATCCGGCGTCCGCGGCCCCCGATCGACAAGGTCGCCCACGAACACCAGCGTCCGCCCCGGTGGCGTCACGGTCACGTCCTTGCCGCGCCAATCGACGCGATAGCCAAGCAGCGCCAGAAGCTCCTCGAGCTCGTCGCAACATCCGTGCACATCGCCGATGATGTCGAACGGGCCGGTGAGGTCGCGGCGGTCGAATACGGGTTTGTCAGAGAACATGCCTCTACCTACCGGCAGCTCTCCCGTTTGTCATTCCAGCCGAAGCGCCCCGGACCTGATCCGGGGCGCGCAGAGCTGGAACCCAGAGGCCACGCACACAGCCCTCGCGGCCCCTGGGTTCCGGCTCGCGCTACGCGCGTCCGGAATGACAGACATGGAGGAACCTCTACGCCGCGCGCGGCCTGCGAAACCGTGAGCCCGGTGCCGGCGGCGGCTCGGCGGCGCCGGCAAAGCACTGCGCCATGCCCATCCACTGCGTCGCGACCGGCCCGCGCACATCGAGCTTTGTATCCGCCACATTGCGCACCTGCGTCACCACCTGGCAGAATTCGGTCGCCGAACCCGACACGGAGTTCACATTACCCTCCTGCCCCCACGTCCAGATCGCGCCCGACGGCGCCGTCAGCCGCACGAAAGGCGCTGTCGGCGGCAGCTCCATTCGCCGCACCTGATAGGTCCAGCCGAATGTCGAGACGCCGAGATGCGCGATGTTCTTTATCCGATCGTGATCGACGCGCTCGACGCCGAGATGGTCATACACCTCCTGCCCGTGCGCCCACGTTTCCATCAGCCGCGCCGTGATCGACGAGCGCGCGCTCATGTCCGGCCCCGCCCATTTCAGCCGCGCCTTCGGGTCGGCCGTCGCATAAACGTCCGCGATCTCCCCCGCCGTCTTCACCCAGACCACGCGCAACGCCTGCCCCGCCTCCGGAACCGTTGCCCGCTCGACCGCCCGCATGCCGCCCGCGCCGGCGATCGCGCCGAGCAGTCGCACAAGCTCGGCCTCATCAGTAAGCTGAAGCCCCGCCGCGCGATTCCAGAAATGCAGGTGGCGGATCACATCGTCGACGGTCCATCCCTTGAACTGCGTCGCCTCCCCGAACGCCGCATCCGGCAACGGCCCGAGCAAGCCCGCCAGCGCCCGCGTCTCTTCAAGGAAATCCGTCGACTGTTCCATTGGCTTCTCTACGTACACTGGAACACGGCATGCGCCTTGTCGAAACTAAGGGAGCCAATGTCCCTGTCTCGAATCATCATGTAGAGATGCACACTGGTATCTCCGCCGGTCCAATCGAGAGTATTTTCATCGCCGCCAAGCTGGAATAACTGCCGCCAAGCTTGGGCCTTGCATCGCAGCGCCTTCCACTGTTCGTCGTCAAGCTCAGGCATCTTCTCGGCTTCTTGACCGCCTGACACAAACTCACATTGGGGTTCGATCGGCGAAAGCTGCTCCAGCGCAGGCCAACCTCCCATCATGTGCCGCGGATAGGTCAGCATCTCGAAGATGTCCTCATCGACCTGATCAAGTTCTTCAAAAAAGGCATCCTCAGTCCAACCCAGATTTTCGGTCGTCTCACACTCCAGCCAACGCCAATGAGGAAGCGACGCTGCGGGCGCTAGGCAAACCTTCGCGACCGGATCGACCAACGGCCAGTCGCTGTCAGGCAATCTTGCCCGTATGAGATCAGAACCTGGCGGCACATATCGGACTACAGTTCCAATGCGATGACCGGGTCGGTATCCCCAAGGTTGAACCTCGGTGTCGTAGAACACCTGCAGCAAACCAGCCTCTGGAAGTGAAAGACCACAACCGCCTTGTTGCTCGACATCGGTCAGACTGACTTGTGCGAGAAAGGCGAGCGGTCGGGCAAAGCGCCCTGATTCGGGGCTGTACTCGTTAAGGGATCGCGCATCGTAGGCTTGTCGCACTGGCCAATCGGCTCCAACTTCTAGGTCTGGAACGCCTCCCAACTTCGTGCAACCAAGCTCAGTCGTATCGCGCGTGTCCGTACCGTCATGCCGAAACTCCAATGCGGGCCGTGCATATCCGGACCAGATGTCGGCAAAGATAGGAGTCGAGCCGTGCTCGAGTAGAAGACGCTTCAAGCGCTTCACACCCGATGTCTCAACACTCTTGCCGGTCATGGCGCCCTACAACGTCCGCGCGATGAGGATCTTCATGATCTCGTTCGTCCCGCCATAGATGCGCTGGATGCGGCTGTCGCGATACATGCGGCTGATCGGATACTCGTCCATGAAACCGTAGCCGCCGAACAGCTGCAGGCAACGATCCACGATCTTGCCTTCGAGATCAGTCACCCAGTATTTCGCCATCGACGCCGTCGCCGCATCGAGCTTGCCCTGCAGATGCTGCCCGATGCAGTGGTTCACGAACACCCGCGCCACCGTCGCCTCGGTCTTGCACTCGGCCAGCGTGAACTGCGTGTTCTGGAAGTCGATCACCGCCTTGCCGAACGCCTTGCGGTCCTTGACGTAGGCAATCGTCAGCTCCAGCGCCCGCTCGATCGTGGCGATGCCCTGCACCGCGATGTTGAGCCGCTCCTGCGGCAGCTGCCCCATCAGCTGGAAGAAGCCCTTGCCCTCCTCCGCGCCCAACAGGTTGTCGGCCGGGATCTTCACATCGTTGAAGAACAGCTCGGATGTATCCTGCGCGTCCTGCCCCAGCTTCTTCAGATTGCGCCCGCGCTCGAAGCCCTCGGCGCCATCCGTCTCCACGAACAGCAGCGACGTGCCCTTGGCGCCTTTCGTAGGATCGGTCTTCGCCACCACGCAGATCAGGTTCGCCGTCTGTCCATTGGTGATGAACGTCTTCGAGCCGTTGATGACATAGCCATTGCCTGATCGCTTGGCCGTCATCTTGATGCCCTGCAGGTCCGATCCCGCGCCCGGCTCTGTCATCGCGATGGCCGAGATCAGCTCGCCCGACGCCATCTTCGGCAGCCAGCGCTTCTTCTGCTCCTCCGTGCCGTAGTGCACGATGTACGGCATCACGATCGCATTGTGCAGCGAGGCGCCGAAGCCATCGACGCCCTGAAGCCCCATCTGCTCCATGAGGATCACCTCATGGCGATAATCCCCGCCCATGCCGCCATATTCCTCCGGCGTCGAAAGCCCCAGAAGCCCGGCCTCCGCCGCCTCGGTCCACATCGCCCGCTCAACCACTTTTTCGCGGCGCCACTTGTCGACGCGCTCGGAGGGAGCGTGCTGCTCGAAGAATTTCGTCACCGAATCCTCGAACATGCGGATGTCCTCCTCCGCCATGAAATCGGGACGGTCGACACTGAGGACAGACATGGGCGGCTCCGAAAGGTCTAGTGCATGTCATCCAGCACACGCGAGAGTGGGTGTCGAGGCGTGACGCGGCGACATCGGGAAGCACGCGCTCGTCCTTCGACGGACGCCGCTTCGCGGCTGCTCAGGATGAGCGCTTTCTAACCAGCAGTTGAGTAGCGCTCATGGTGAGCAGCGACCGCAGGGAGCGTCCGTCGAACCACGAGGGCGGGCTCACAAGCCGTGCAACATCCGCATACCGCCGTCACGCTGACCGAGACGCGCCGCCCGGAATATGCCCTACTCGCATCAGGGAGACACCCATGACCGCAACCGACCTCATCCTCACCGACAATCCGGCGCCGCATGTCCGCCGGCTTACCCTCAACCGGCCGGCCAAGCGCAACGCGCTGTCGAACGACCTGCGCCGCGATCTCTACGCAGCGCTCGAGGCCGCCGACCGCGACAGCGATGTGCGAGTCATCGTCATCCGCGGTGCCGGAAGCTGCTTCTCCGCCGGCTACGACCTCTCTGCCGAAGGCGCGCAACAGCCTCTGCCCTTCCACACCGCCGGCGGCCCCGGCCAGTGGGCGCGCCATGTCGTCGAGGGCTGTTTCCGCATCTGGGACCTCGCAAAGCCAGTGATCGCGCAGGTGCATGGCTGGTGCCTCGCCGGCGGCTCCGAACTCGCCGCTGCATGCGATCTCGTCTATGTCGCAGAGGACGCGCAGATCGGCTATCCACCCGTGCGCAGCATGAGCCCGCCAGACAACCAGTTCCACGCCTGGTATTGCGGCCTGCGCCCCGCGATGGAGATGATGCTGACCGGCGACGCCATCGATGGCCGCGAGGCTGTGCAGGTCGGCCTCGCCAACCGCGCCTTCGCTGCCGACAAGCTGGAGGCCGAAGTTCTCGCCATCGCCTCACGCATCGCGAAAATCCCCACCGATGTGCAGCAGATGAACAAGCGCTCCGTCCATCGTGCGATGGAGATCATGGGACTGCGCGCCGCCGTGCGCGCCGGCGCCGAAATTCAGGCCCTCGCGCTCACCACGGAGAGTTCACGCGCCATGTTCGCGCAGTTCCGCGAAGGCGTGACAAGCGCCCTCGACGCACGCGACGGCGCCTTCGGCGACTATCGCAACAGCGACAAGCCGGGCGGCTAGACCTGCACCACCCCCGGCCCGGGCTCTGCCGTGAACAGCGAGGCCACCTCCGCCGCGCGCGTGTCCTGCGCCACGCGCTGGTTCACATAGCCCTTGTCGGTGATCTCGCCTGCGTCCAGCGATGGCGGCGACGTCAGCATCCTGAACCGCCCCACGCGCCGCGACGATCCGCCGGCGCCCGCATTGAACGCCTTCAGCTTTTCCGCCACCTGCATCGTCAGCGACCCGAACGCCTTCGCCACATCGCCGCCTGCCGCCTCGGTCGCCGCCTTCATCGCGGCGGGCGATGGCCACAGCATCGCGCCGATGAACGGTTTGTCCTGCCCGCAGATCACGCCGTCAAACACCAGCGGTGCACACGCCGCCACAATGTCCGGCCGCAGCGTGCCGACCGACACCCACGTCCCAGAATCCAGCTTGAAGTCCTCGGTCACGCGCCCGTCGAAGATCAGGCCCTTCTCCGGATGCTCCGGGTCCTCGAACCGCGCCGCGTCGCCAAGGCAATAGAAGCCCTCCTCGTCGAACGCTGCCTTGTTCTTCTCGGGCATGTTGAGATAGCCGCTCATCACCGTCGGCCCCTTCACCCGCACCTCCAGCTTGTTCCCCACCGGCGCAAGCTTCAGCGTCGTCCCCGGCATCGGCACGCCCACCATGCCCACGCGCTCGAGAATCCAGTGCGTCATCGTCACGCCCTGCGTCTCGGTCGCGCCATACATGGTCAGCAGCGGCGTGCGCATCCCCGTCGCCTGGATCGACAGCCGCTGGATGCGCTCATAGACATCGTCCGACAGCGTCGCCCCGCCATAGATGAACGCCCGCATGCGCGAGAACACCGCGTCCCGCAGCTCAGTGTCCGCCTCCATCGCCTCCGCCAGCATGCTGAAGGCAATCGGCGCCGAGCCGAACGCCTGCGGCCGCACATCTTTCAGGTTGGCGATCGTCGTCTGGAACAGGCCGGGTATCGGCCGGCCTTCGTCGATATGGAATGTGCCGCCAAGCGACAGCACATTATTGAAGTTCACATTGCCGCCCGAGATATGGCTCCACGGCATCCAGTCGAGCGCCATGCCGATCTCGTCCGGGTCTTCCGGCGGCAGCTCGATCCCGCCACGCGCCGCGATCTGCGCCGTCATCTGGCCCTGTGATTGCGGCGTCGGCTTCGGCATACCGGTCGAGCCCGACGTGAACAGGTATTTGCCCACCGAATCCGGCCCCAGCCAGTCCATCGCCGTATCGACGAGAGACGTCGCCTGCGTCTCGACCAGTTGCGCGAACGCCTCCGACCCTTCCGACCCATCCGCCGAGATCACCGCTACGCCGGCAAGATCAAGCGCCGCCAACGCCTTCCGGAACGGCTCCATCGTCTGCACGAAGATCGCCTTCGGCTTCACCGCTGCGAAGCAGTGCTTCAGCTTGGCGAAGTCCGTCGACATGGTGGAGTAGGCTGGCGAGATCGGCGTCGCCGGCGCGCCGATGCGCTGCGCGCCAAGCGACATCAGCGCATGCTCGATCGAATTCGCCGACAGGATCAAGAGCGGCGCGTCCGGCCCAAGCCCACGATCGAGCAGCGCCTGCGCCAGCGACCGCGTGATCTTCGCGCCCTCGCCGTAAGTGACCTGCCGCCATGGTCCATGATTGGGCAGGCGCTGCTTCAGCCACGCCCGGTCCGGATGCATCCCTGCGCGCTCGTCGAGAATGTGCGGGATCGACCGCCCCACCGGCCCCATCGGCTCGCGCGAGCGCAGGTACACCACCCCGCCCTCACCCCTGGTGGCCTCGATATTCGGCCCCTTGTAGGGCAACGGCCGGAATGGCGGCAGCTTCGCCGTGTCAGCAGCCATGGGTGGTCCTCCATCGACTTATAGCTAGTCGTTGGCAGGAACCCTACGCGCACCACCGCGCCACCTCAATGTCCTCTCCGGATCGCCCCGCCTTGGTCCTGCCGGAGTCATTCTCGGGCAAGCCGAAGCCCCGGACTTGATCCGGGGGACCCGAGAACCTCGGTTGAGCGCTCCGAAGGGACCGAACGAATTCCCCCGCTGCGGCAGCCCCCTCCGTCACGCTTCGCGCGCCACCTCCCCCGCACTTCGTGCGAGGGAGGACTTCCCGATGATGCTCGACGTCCTCCCTCGGCGAAGCCGGGGGAGGTGGCCCGAAGGGCCGGAGGGGGCTGCCCGCAGCGAGGGAAACGGCGCCGAGTTTGGGGGATAACCGTTGTCACGATTTGGGG
>JANOKS010000189.1:0-5879 GCA_031419455.1 Alphaproteobacteria bacterium | reverse complement strand
CGAATGGCCCTCGGACGATCTGAGACCTGGCGGGAGACGAACGGGCGCAAGCGCGCTGCATTCGCATTCTAGGGGGCGTGTCGTCCCGTGCTCGTTACCTCCATGACTGCTCCGATTGCTTCCGGCTGGAGCATTTCGCCGGGTGGGATTTGCACCCACTGGAAAGCGCCGCCTTTCACGGCGCACCCCCGACTTCACGAAGCCTAGCCTGATGACACCAATGGCAGGGTCGCGCGTGAGTTACCGTTCGCCGCTTCCCTGAAGGTTAGGCCGGACGTCGCCCAATTGCAGCCGCTCGTAATCTTCGGAAATCCGAGGCAAGACTCGACCTTCCACAGCTGGTCACGTAACCCTCCCAACCACACCAGCGGGGTCGGGCGTGCCGGACATTTTCCTCTCCTACAATCGCGAGGACCAGGCTGCCGCGCGGCGGTTCGCTGAAGCGTTCAAGGCGCAGGGTCTCGATGTCTGGTGGGATACGACCCTTCGGGCGGGCGAAGCTTATGATCAGGTGACAGAGAAGGCCCTGCGCGAGGCCAAGGCCGTCGTGGTGCTCTGGTCGAAGAGGTCGGCGGAAAGCCGCTGGGTTCGAGCTGAAGCCACGCTTGCTGACCGTAACAAGACGCTGGTCCCCTGCATGATCGAGCCCTGCGAACGGCCCATCATGTTCGAGCTAACGCAGACGGCGGAGTTGAGTCATTGGCAGGGGGATGCTGCCGACCGCGCGTGGTTGGCGTTTCTGGGCGACGTGAAGCGCTTTGTGGCGAAGGAGGCTGCGCCAGCGGTCGAAGCCCCGGCTACTCCCCTTGCCGCGCCGACCGTTGAGGAAACCCTCAAGCCCGGCCAGAGCGGGTCTGCGCCGTCTCTGGCGGTGTTGCCCTTCACCAACCGCTCCCAACTGCCCGAGGATGACTTCTTCGCCGAGGGCATGGTGGAGGATGTGATTTCGGCGCTCTCGCAAGGCGTCAATGTCCGCGTGCTTGGCTCGACCGCCACCGCAAACCTCAGCCGCGCTGCGATCACCGATCTTGCGGCAGTGGGCCGCCAGCTTGGCGTGCGCTATCTGCTGGAGGGCAATGTGCGGCGCGTCGGCGCCAACCTCCGGGTCACCACGCAGCTCCTGGAAGCCGAGACCGGCGAGGTCGTCTGGTCCGGCAAGTTCGACCGTCCGCTGGCCGAGCTTGCCGAGCTTCAGGAGGAGCTGGTCACGGATATTGCTGCCAGCCTCGATGCAAAAGTCTTAGCGCTTGAGATGGAGCGTGCGCTGAAGAAGCCCGGCGACATCACCGCGTGGGAGGCTGTGACGCGAGCCATGTCCGCCTATCGCAAGTACGACGCCGCCGCGCTGACGAGCGCCATCGAGGAAGCCAGGCGCGCCGTCGCTATTGCGCCGGACTATGCGCTAGGGCACGCCACGCTCGCCGCTGCACTCGCCAACGCATACCTTGTCAGCCCTGACGATGCGGCGGAGGTCCAGCGCATTCGTGCCATCGCGGAACGCGCTCTTGCCCTGGCACCCGACGACGCCTCAGTTCTTGGTTTGGTTGGACATGCGCTCGGTTTTATCGGCTACCCGGAAGAAGGGGTGCGTCACACCGGGCGAGCTGTGCGCAAGGCGCCTGGCGGCGGTTTTTTGCATTACATCCACGGCATGACCTGCGGGATGCTCAGCCGGCCAGATGAGGCGCTGTCGCACCTCAAACTGGCAGAGCGCCTGATGCCGGGCTCACACCACACGTGGTCGTTGAAATCGTGGCTGCACGCCGCCTACCGCGATCAAAGCCGATTGGCGGAAGCGGACGCAACCGCCGATGAGGCCATCAGCCTCCTTCCGGCATGGCCAAACAATTACGCCTACAGGGCCGTTTACTCTCTGCAGCTTGGACGGGACGCCGAAGCACGCAGGCATATCGAGACAGCTCGCAGGCTGGGGTTGGAACTGGCGGAGGCGGAGAGGTTTTGGCGGCGCTGCGCCCCAAACAGTCCAAGGCTCGAAGACGACATCGCCAGCCTTCGGGCGCTCTACGCTGCGACGGAGCCCGGCGCGTGAACGGAGCGCGATAGTTTGGGCGGGCTGAGTGTCCATTGTGGGCCCCCCACTTCGCCGAGCCTGTCACGATGCTACCAACGGCAAGGCCGCTCGTGAATTGCCGGTCGCGACCACCCTTCCGATCAGGCGAGAGCTCGCCTCAAACAGGACACTGGCGCGAGCCCGTTGACCGCAAGCCATCGACGGGCACATCTTCGCTAACGAGGTCACGATTGTGCCCGGTGATCGCACCGAGAGGTTTGCCTGATGTTACGCAACCGGCGTCTTCTTGCGCTTGCCACCCTGGGCATCTGCCTGCTGTTGGCGCCGATCTCGGCTGAGGCCCAGGTCTCCAACCAGATTTTCGTGAAGACCCTGACGGGGAAGACAATCACCCTCGACGTGGTGTCGAGCGACACGGTCGAGACGGTCAAGCGCAAGATTGAAGACAAGGAAGGGATTCCACCCGACCAGCAGCGGCTCATCTTTGCCGGCCAGCAGCTCGAAGATGGGCGCACGCTTGCGGACTACAACATCCAAAAGGAATCTACCCTACATCTTGTACTGCGCCTGCGCGGCGGTTGATTCCAAAGGCGACCTTGAGGGCCCCGACGTCGCCCTAACCTGGAACAGGCGATCCGGCTGAGTCGCCCAACAGCTGCCAGTCGTCTTGCCCTAACGGTCCCGGCGGGTCTTCGCCCAAAGACGGTCAGTCGCCAGATCATACCGATTTGGTGCGCGACCAAAGGATCGCCACGACGGCGGCGGCCATCCACAGCACTAGATAGCCGAATGCAGCGGCAGGCGAGACCAACGTCCAGATGAGACCCGCAACGGCGCTGGCGCAAACGCTTCCGAAGCTTTGCACGGCCGCCAGCGCGCCGAACGCTGAGCCGCGCACTTCAGCCGGCGCCAGCGACGCCACCGCCGCGTGCTGGGCCGTCTCCATGCAGCCAATTCCAAGACCAGCCAGAACGAACCCCGCCGCCAAGGCGGGGAGTTCGGGAACGGTGAAGGCAAGATAGGCCGCCAGCGTAAGCACAGCTCCGCCGGCAAGAACGCGGTCGGCGCCCCACCTGTCCCCGACATGTCCTGCTGGAACGCTGATCAATGTCGCCGCCAGATTGTAAGCCGCATACAGGCCCAGGGCGATCTGGGTTGCGCCCTCGATTCCGTGATTTGGAGTGAGCGCTTCGGTCGCCCTTAGGATCAGAAGCGTCGCCGCTACATTGCCCAACTCGAAAGCGGAGACCCCGATGAACAGACGGCCAAGACCGCCGCGCAGGAGAGGCCGTATCGCGAGGGTCAGCTTTGTTCGAGGGCGCGCGGCGATGCGTGGTGCTTTCCGGATAGCGAACATGATGGCCGCTGCGGCGAGCAATCCCGGAATCACGGAGAGGAAAATTGCATTCCGAACGCCTATAGCGCCGACAAGCGCCAGCGCGAGAAGCGGTCCAGCAACCGCGCCGAGATTGTCCATCGCGCGCTCGAACCCATACGCCTTGCCATAAACCGCGGCCGGCACGATGTCGGCCAGAAGCGCATTGCGCGCCGGAACGCGCAGGCCGCGTGCAGTCCACGCGCCCATCCGCAAGATGCCGATCTGCCAGACGGCTGTCGCCGCGCCGATCAACGAAGACAACACCGCCGTCGCCGCATATCCGCCGACCGCAATTGATTTTCGGTTCTGCGGATCATCCGCCAGCGGACCGCCGACAAGCTTTGCAAGGCCCGAGGCGCCGTTGGCGAGCCCTTCGATCAGACCGAGCGCGGCCGCTGGAGCGCCCAGCCCCGCCACAAGGCTGGGTAGCAGGGATGTCGGAATTTCGTGGCCAATGTCGGATAGAAGGCTGGCCCCGCCTATCCCCGCTACGCCTGGACTAAACCACCGTCGGTCATCTTTGCTGTTTGCCGGCTCAGGCATACGAAACCTTGCGTCTGTCGTGGACGCTCGCTCCCTGCCCGTTTCCCCGAACGCGTGCAACATCCACCGGCGGATTTTGGGCCCCGAGTTGGCCGAAGTGCAAATGGTGGCGATCCGGCTGAGTCGATCCAGATACGTCATTCAGGCGACGTGCCGCGTTGCGGCGGGACCTCGCCCAATAGCAGTCATTGTCCCACTGCGCTTGGCCCGAAAATCCTGAGGCAGGTCAGAGGTGCGCGCACAGCTAGGTTGAGCCGAGGCAAATTCGCAGGCTGCCTCCCATCGACATCGTGCGTAGGTTTTACGAATGTAGCCGTGAGCAGTGACAAACCTGCTGGAGTAGCGCGCATGGCCCGTATCAGGTATTTGACTGCCGCCATCGCGGTCAGTGTCACTTCAGCAATGGCGAGTGCTCACGCGCAAGCGCCGGGCGAGGCTGCCTTCCGCGCCATGTTCAAGGAAATGGTTGAGACCGACACCAGTGTCGCGACCGGCGACTGCACTTCGCTTGTGACCAAGATCGTCGCGCGAATGACGGCCGCAGGTTTCCCAACCAGCAATCTCCATGTGTTCGTGCCGGACGATGCGCCGAAGGCCGGCAACCTGGTTGCCATCCTGCCGGGCAAGGACCCCAAGGCGAAGGCCGTGCTGATGCTAGGCCACATCGACGTGGTCAACGCCAAGCGAGAGGATTGGGTACGCGACCCGTTCGTCATGATCGAGGAAGGCGGCGAATTCTATGGGCGCGGCGTTTCCGACATGAAGGCACAGGATGCGATCTGGGCTGATAATTTGGTGCGCTACCATAACGAAGGCTATCGCCCGAAGCGCACGATCAAGATGGCGCTGACCTGCGGCGAAGAGGGCGGCTTTCCGAATGGCGCTGGCTGGCTGGCGGAGCACCAGCGTGAATTGATCGATGCTGGCGTCGCCTTGACCGAAGGCGGGGGCGGCGATCTCGACGCCAACGGCAAGAAACTCGCCGTGACCGTCATGGCGGCCGAGAAAACTGCGAGCAACTATGTGCTCGAGGTAACCGGGCCTGGCGGGCACTCATCGAAGCCCCGTCCCGAGAACGCCATTATCACACTCAGCGAAGCATTGGCGAGCCTGAAAGGACTGAGGTTTCCAACCGAACTCAACGCCTTCACCCGCGCCTATTTCACTGCCCTGCAATCCCGTGTCGATCCAGAGACCGCTAATGCCATGCGCGAGCTGCTCACCGCCCCCCAGGATGCGGCGGCGAACGCGATCGTCAATCGATCCGTGAGCTGGAACGCCATGCTGCGCACCACATGCATCCCGACGCTGCTGGAAGGCGGACACGCATTCAACGCGCAGCCACAACGTGCGCGTGCGACGATCAATTGCCGATCCCTGCCTGGAACTTCGCTCGCGCCAATTGAAGCAGCGATCGCCGCCGCTGTGAAAAATCCGGAGGTAAAGATCACCTCCGCACCGCTCGGCAGCGCGCGCGCATCGATCTCTCCGCTGACGTCCGAAATACTGGACCCCATCCGGAAAGTCGCGGCGAAGGTTTTTCCTGGCGTCCCAGTCTCGCCAATGCAAGAAACCTTCGGTACCGACAGCAGCAGGCTGATCTCGGTCGGCATCCCCACTTTCGGATTTTCGGGGCTGTTCCGGGGTGACGACGCAGGTAATATTCACGGACTTAACGAACACATCTCGGTTCAATCGGTCCTCGATGGGCGTGAGTTCCTCTACCAGCTGATCAAGTCCTACGCCGAACAGAAGTAGGAAGGCGGCATCGGCGCTGGGGCGCTAGATTGCTTGCGTGATCGACGGCTGAGTCGATCGATAGCTGCCAGTCATAGACGGTGCCGCGCTGCGGCGGGTCATCGCCCAAACACGGTCGGTCGTAACCTTCGCAGACCAGACGCCATAGCCGACCGCGGTGCTGACAAG
>JANOKS010000188.1:0-33930 GCA_031419455.1 Alphaproteobacteria bacterium | reverse complement strand
TCAGGTTCCCGACTTTCGTGCCGGCGGCCCAGGATCTTCCGCGGAACGGCCGCAGCGATTATTCTGGCGGGCCGCTGGGGGGGGATCTCTGGTACTTCTCGAACAACAAGGGCAACAACAACGCCTACGGCGCCTTCCTGCAGACGGACTACCAGCTCAACGACCAGTTGAAGTTGACGGCCGGTATCCGCTGGTCGACCGACATCATGCGTGGCGCTGACCAGGTTCGCTTCATCTCGCACTACGCGCTCGGTGCTCCGCGTGTTGACGGAACGAACGCATTCTTCGGCGGCGCGGACCCGTCGACCTTCTCAGTGACGAACCCCTGCGGCTCCGCAGGCGAGGGCGTTGTCAACACCAACCAGACGGCGGCGAACGGCGCGATCAATACCCCTCTCGGCACCCCCCCCAACCTACTTGGGTGCGCCGCAGCGGGTCAGAACGCGAACGACAAGACGCGGTACGGCATCTATGTCAATCCGGTCACGGGCGTCGCCACGCGGGAGCTTGCAGCCGAGTGGGAAGAAGTGACCGGCGTGCTCGGCGTCGACTGGACGCCGGACGAAGACACGCTCGTCTACGGCAAGTATAACCGCGGCTACAAACCAGGCGGCCTTGGTTGCGCCGACACCAACTGCAACCTGACGGTTACGCCGTACACGGACAAAGAGCTGGTCGACGCCTTCGAACTCGGCTTCAAGCGCGAGTGGTCGGACTGGAACCTGACCACGAACGCAACCCTGTTCTACTACGATTATCAAGGGTACCAGGTTTCGAATACGATTGTGCCTGAGCCCGACTCGACCGGCTTCCGTCCGCCAGCTTACGTCGCCTACGTGAACCTGCCTCAGGTCTCAACCACAGGCTTCGAACTCGAGACGATTTGGTATCCGACGGACAACCTGCGGTTCCTGTTCAACTACGGCTATACGAATCCTGAGATCGGCGACACGCAGTCGCTGGTCAACGGTCTCGACCCGTTCGGCTTCGATCCGGGAGCCAATCCGCTGGGTACACGGCTTCCGTTCTCTAACACGCAGCTTGCTTTGTGCCCGGTCTCCCGCGGCGGCAACAACGTAACGGCGGCGGCGAACACTCCGAACTGCACGCGGCAAACCGGTCAGAACCTGAACGGCAACATTTTGCCCTTCAGTCCGAAGAACAAGCTCGCGCTCAACGGCACGTACACGTGGGACTTTGAAGACGGTTCGACGCTGGATGCATCGGGCAGCTACTTCTGGCAGGATGTGGCGTACAGCAACGTCTTCAACATGTGGGCGACCAAGATCCCGGCATGGGATCAGGTCGATGCGCGTCTCAGCTGGACCAGTGCGGACGGGGCGTTCACGTTGATTGGATTCGTCCGGAACCTGATGGACGACATCCAGTACGACAGCCGCGGCGGCGGTCGCCGCATTGCCAACGGTCAGCGCGACGTGAACCCCGCCATGTGCGGATCAAGCGCCGCGACGAGCATCAACTTTTCCAACTTCACGGGTTTCCTGCCGCAGGACTGCTTGACGATCACGGAGACCTACCGTCCGCCTCGCACCGTCGGAGCGGAACTGCAGATCCGGTTCTAGTCTATCCAGTTTCCCAATGGCGGTGCTCCCGCGATTGGCCCTTGCGCCGACCTCTCCCCGGGGTCGGCGCCTTTTATTCTGGGGTGCGCTCACCGGCGCTTACGCGTCGGCCTCAACCGCATGCTTGTTGATCTCCGCGCGGCGCCTCTTCCACTCGGCTTCCATCGCCTTGCGCCACTTCACACGGAGCGTGGAGGGGCGTTCCGGAAAGCGTTCGTCCAGCACTGTCGCCGACAGAACGCGGTCCGACCTGAACGACCGAAAATCCTTTCGCGCCTCGCACCAGGCGCAGATGATCCGCGTCGTTTCGTAATAGCCGAGGATGATCGGCCAGATCACACGCTTGCTCGCCCGGCCTTCCACGTCGCGATAGTCCAGCAGCATCTTGCGTGAGCCATTGATTGCGCCGCGCACCATCCCCAGATCGATCATCTCTTCGGCGCGGTCCCACGCCGGCACGACGCGATGCGCGGGATCGTCGATATAGGGACGCAGACGCTCCGGCACGCTCGCCTCGATCTTGGCCAGCAGGTCCTGCGCTGCGCGGGCAAGTTTTGGATCGCCGCGGTTGATCACCCACTGCGCGCCCAGCACCGCCGCCTCGATCTCGTCGGTCGTCAGCATCAGCGGCGGCATGTCGAGGCCCTTGTCGAGCACATAGCCGATGCCGGCCTCGCCGCGGATCGGCACGCGTTGGGCAAGAAGCGCCGCAATATCGCGGTACACGGAGCGTTTCGAGGTCTCCAGTTCAGCGGCCATCGCATCCGCCGTCACAGGCTTCTTGGAACGCCGCAGGATCTGGATGATCTCGAAAAGACGGTCCGCTTTCCGCACGTTTTCGCCCTCCCTCCCGCTACTGACACGATGCTGTCAGCAGGCTGGTGGCAGGTATGTGTCATCAGGCTCGGAGAGGCAAGGGAGACGGCGATGATGGGATTGATGGCGCTGGTGATGGTGATCGAATTTTCCGTCCTGCCCGAGCAACGCGAAGCGTTCGTCGCCGTCAGCGCGGCTCAGGTCGAGACCATCCGTGCACGCGAGGGCAATCTCGGCTTCGACATTCTCGTCGATCCGAAACACCCCGACCGCGTGGTCTATATCGAACGGTGGGAAACCGCCGAACAGCAGGAAGCCTTTTACCAGTGGTGGATCGCCCAAGGACTTACGGAAAAACTGGCGCCCTATGTCGCCGCGGCGCCGAAGATCAGCACCTGGCAGACCATCGACTGACCTCCCCGAAAAGCCGGCATCAGAACCGGCGGCCAGACGGCACTCAACGCGGCGGCCACATGTCCCGGCAGACGGACAGGGCCACCGGTTTGTTTCACCGCGTCACGATCGGGAAGACCGGATTGGGCGAGTCCATCCACTGGCTCAGCTTCAGCAGGGCCTGAGCATTTCCCTCAAGCTTCACGGCCCCGCTGGCGATCTTCGGGGGCAGGGGCTGGCCGCCGAACACGCCACCAAGAAAATCGGCGCGGCTCGCCGTCAGCGTGGCGTCCACCGGGCCGGGCGCTGCGATCTCCTCATGCACCAGCACGCCATTGGCGATGGTGACATAGCTCTGCTCGCCGCTGTCGCTCAGCACGAAGGCCAGCTTCAGGCTTTGCCCCACCGCCTTCTCCGGATCGAGCCGTACCGCCAGCAAGTCCATCAGCGATCCGAGCGGCAGGTTGGCCAGCGCGGCCATCTGCGACGCCGGATTCGCGCGCGGCGCGCCGACGCCCTCGCGCAGCTCCTTCGCGCCGGTGAGATAGATGTTGCGCCATGTCGATGGCTCAGCCTGCCAGGCAAGCTGGTCATAGCTGCGCGCCAGCAGGTCCTTCGCTTCGGCGTCGGCAGCATCCGCCATCACGGCGTGATTGAGCAGCTCAGCCGCCCATGCGTACTCACCCTTGTCATAGGCAGCACGCGCCATCTCCTTTACGCGGGCCGCGCCGCCCATCGCTTCGACATAGCGCTTGCCCGTATCGACCGGCGGCACAGGCGTAAGGTTAGACGGGTTGGCGTCGTACCAGCCCATGTAGAACTGGTAGACCGCACGGCTGTTGAAACTCAGCGAGCCATAATAGGGCCGGTCATACCATTCGCGGTCGAGCTCCGGCGGCAGCTTCAGCCTTGCGGCGATCTCGTCGCCATTGAGGCCCTTGTTCATCAGGCGCACCGTCTGGTCGTGCAGGTAGGCGTAGACGTCGCGGTGCTTGCCCAGATAGTCGCGAATCGCGTCGTTGCCGAAACGCGGCCAGCCATGGCTGGCGATGAGTATCTCACTGTCGCCGAACAGCCGCAGCGCTTCGGTCAATCCCTCTGCCCACACTTTCGCATCGCGCACCACGGCGCCGCGATGGGTGAGGATGTTGTGCTGGGTCGCGTTGGCGTTCTCCGCCATGTCGACGATCTTCCAGTCGGGGAAGTAGACGTTCATTTCCGCCGGCGCTTCGGTGCCGGGCGTGAACTGGAACACCATCTTCACGCCATCGATCGTCATCGTCTCGCCGGTCGCGCCGATCTCCTTCGTCGGCGGAATCAGCGATGACGTGCCGGTGGAGAGCCCCGGCCCGATGCCGGCATTGACCAGGCCATTCGCGCTTTTCGGCAGCGGGGTTCCGAACTGGTACATCGCGCGCCGCTGCATGGCGGGCCCGGCGATCACATTCTCGCCGACTGCGGCATCCAGGAAACCCTCCGGCGCGATCACCTGCACCTTGCCGGCGCGCACGTCGGCCAGTTGCGCGATGCCCGCCGTGCCGCCGAAATGGTCGGTGTGCGAATGGGTGTAGATGACGGCAATCACCGGCCGCGCGCCGAGATGTTCGTTGGCGAGGTCGAGCGCCGCCTTCGCCGTCTCGTTCGACCCCAGCGTATCGATCACGATCCAGCCCGCGTCGCCTTTCACGAAGGTGATGTTGGCGAGATCAAACCCGCGCACCTGCCAGATGCGCTCGCTCACCTGGAACAGGCCGTGCTTCGCCATCAGCTGGCCCTGCCGCCACAGGCTGGGGTTCACGGTCTCGGACGAAGCCTCCTTCAGGAAATCGAAGGCGGCGAGATTCCACGCCGGCTGGCCAGACGCGGTCGTGATCATCGGGTCCTTGCGGGTGGCGATGAAGCCGCGCGCCGCAAAATCGAAGTCGCGCGTGTCTGCGAAATTGCGCTCGCTGCGCACGATGTCATGTGAAGTCCGGGTGAAGGAGGAAGGCGCCTCGGCGCCAGCCAGGGGCGCCGGCGCTGGCGGGCCGTCAGCAACACTTGTGCAGCTGGCGAGCGCCAGCGCGCCGATCCCGATCAGCAGAGCCGCCTTCATCCGAACCTCCCACGTCTGCCCATCTGATAGGAGCGTGGCGCAAGCCGGTCCACCGCAAAGTCCGGCGGGTGGACGCAGGCTCCGATGCGCCCCATCTTTGCCCCAGCGGCAGGGAGAGCATCATGGACGGCGCGACAATCGGGATACTGGTCGGCGGGATTGGCGCCGCTGTCGTCCTCCTGATGTTCGCCATGTCGCGCAAGCCGGTGAAATGCCCGGCCTGCGGGCGCGAACAGCCGAAGATGCGCGCGCCCACATCGATGGAGCAGGCGATGTGGGGCGGCTACACCTGCGAAGGCTGCGACGCCAACCTGGACGCGCGGGGTAGACTGAAGAACAAGTAGATTGCTTATCTCGGCGCTGCGGGAACCGTCTGTCACGTCGCGCATTGAGGAGCGTGCCCGGGGAAACATTTCATGCAACTGAGCGTGCGCGCCGAACTCGTTTTCGACTTCTCGACGGGGTCGGAAGCCATCGTCTCGGTTCAGGCCGCGCATTCGCCCGACCAGACCGTGCTGTCGGAAAAGCTGCTGCTCACGCCCGCGACCGCGATCGTGCAGGATGCGCCGGATGCACGCGGCGAGCGCCGCTTTCGCGCACGCTTCGAGGGAGAGGCCAGCATCGTCTACGAAGCCGTGGTCGATAACGGCATGCGGATCACGCTTCCAGCTTTAGCGCGCAAGTCGAACTGGCTCAGCCTGCCGCAGGACGTGCTGCAATATCTGACGCCGAGTCGCTACTGCCCCTCAGATCGCTTCCTGCTGTTCGCCAACCGGGAATTCGGCGCCATCGCGAATGGCGGCGCGCAAGTCCTGTCGGTGCTCGATTGGATTCATCAGCACGTCGATTACACGCCCGGCGTCAGCAATATCGAAACGACGGCCGAGCGCACCTTCGTCGATCGCGCCGGCGTCTGCCGCGATTTCAGCCATCTGGGCATCACGCTGTGCCGCGCGCTCAACATTCCTGCCCGCGCCGTCAGCGCCTACGCCTGGCAGCTGGATCCGCCGGACTTCCATGCCGTGTTCGAGGTCTATCTCGACGGCGGATGGTGGCTGGTCGATCCCACAAGGCTTGCGCCGGTCGAGGGTCTGGTGCGCATCGGTATCGGGCGCGACGCGGCTGATATCGCATTCCTCACGACGACAGGGCCGTGCATGAGCTTGTCGCAAGCGGTGACGGTGGCTGAAGCGTCCGGTGCGATGGCGGCCTGACGCCTCTGCCTAAGCCTTCAGCCGGTCGGCGCGTTGCGGATTGTTGGCGTTGAGCCACGCATCCGTCATCGGCGTCATCCAGCGGCAGGCGCCATCAATGAAGACCAGCGCCTTCATCGCATCCGGCGAGGGGCGGGTCGCCATCGCATAGGCCAGCGACATGTCGCGCGTGCGATTGGGATAGTTCAGCGTGAACAGGTCGCGCCGCAGGTCGGCGTCTTCCGTGTAGATCTGCTCGCGCTCCGTCACCAGGGCGAAGCCGGCTGCGAGAACCGCTTGCCCCGCATCCATCGCAGCCGCGCGCACCCGCTCCGGCGAGCGCGCGGCGGCAAGGCGACCAGCGGCGTTCAGCATGCGGGGGCGAAAGCCGAGGATGTCGCCATTCATCACGGCCGAATCGAGCTTCTGCGGCGCCAGCATACGCGTCATGTTGCGGCCGGCGATGCAGACCGAGTTAACGGCGAGGCGGAAGCGAGCCGGCGAGAAGGCGCCGTCCGTCGTGAACACGTCTTTCCACGAGAACACGGCAATCGCCACGCGGCCGACGCGCGGATGACGACGGCGCAGTTGGGCTGCCAGCGCAGACTCCCAGCTGTCGCTGCCCTTCCGCTCATGATGCGCAGCGCCGAGGCGCAGCAGGACGAAGACGGCGAGGCCGCCCGGCCGCCCGCGCGCTGCGGGTCCGGAGAGGTAGACGGAATGAAGGTGTTCGCCGAAACGCTCCAGCGCGGCGTCCGCTGCTTCGTCTCCGGCTTCCAGGGCAGGTTGGGCGATTTGTTCGCGCGCGATGGCCGCGTTGGTGACACGGCCCCAGTGATCCTGGGGCCAGAAGGCGCCGCGCAGTCGAACCGTGTGGCCCATACGCTACTCCCGTCTCTGCCCGTCAAGAGATGCACTCCCCGGGCCACGCCTCCCACTCCCTGCCGCGGTGCGCCTGACGCTGCGCCGCCACGACTTCGATCGTAAACAAAACGTTAAGTCAGGCGCGGCGGAGCGCAAGGAGATTCATCCGCTCCGACAGCAATTAAGCTGTGGCTCACCATGACACGCGGCGTTCATAGAGGTTAACGGCGCGAGGCTGGTCTAGTGTCGAGGACGCGCGCTCTACTCGAACACGATCTTCGGCGCCGGCTTGTTCGGCGCTGCGTGGAGCGCTTCGCTCACGGCGTCGGCCAACAGACGGAACGCTTCGCTTGCAGTCGAATCGCCGGTCGCCGCCGGCACGCCGGCATCGCCGCCTTCGCGCAGCGCCGAGAGGATCGGCAGGGCGCCGAGGAAGGGCACGCCAAGCTCGGCCGCTGTTCGCTCGGCGCCTTGCCTGCCGAAGATGTAGGCGCGCGATCCATCGGGCTGTTCAAACCACGCCATGTTCTCGATCACGCCCAGCACAGGCACCGCCGTCTTTCGGAACATGCCGACGCCGCGCCGCACATCCGCCAGCGCCACTTCCTGCGGCGTCGATACGATTACCGCGCCATCGAGCGGCAGCTTCTGAACCAGCGTCAGCTGCACCTCACCCGTGCCCGGCGGCGTGTCGATGAACAGCAGGTCGAGATCGCCCCAGTCGGTGTCGGTTATCAACTGGCTGACCGCCGACATCACCATCGGTCCGCGCCAGACGACGGCCTGGTCTGGATCGACGAGATAGCCGATCGAGATGGTCGCGAGACCATGCGCCATCACCGGCTGCATGCGTTTGCCCTTCACGTCGGGCTTCACGCCAACCGTGCCCAGCATGGTCGGCAGCGACGGCCCGAACACATCCGCGTCGAGCAAGCCGACGCGAAGCCCGCTGCGCGCTGCGGCCACAGCAAGGTTCACGGCGACAGTCGATTTTCCGACCCCGCCCTTGGCGGATGCGACTGCGATGATACCGCGCGCCGGTCGCGAGATTGCCGCCTGTCCGGGTGGCGGCGCTGGAAGCGGCCGGGAAGCGGTGGCAGCCGGAACGCTGCGCGCGCCGGTGGTCGCTTCTGCCGTCAGTACAGCGGTCACGGTGCTTACACCCGGCGTCCGTGTCGCTGCTGCTTCAGCCAGCTTGCGCAACGGCTCGTCAGCCGCGCCGACGGCGGTCTCGATCACGAACCCGACCTTGCCATCCGGACGCACCACCAGCCCGCTGACACGGCCGGATGCGACGAGGCCCTTGCCGCTGACGGGATCCTTCACGGCGTCGAGCGCCGCGCGGACGCGTGCTTCAAGGCTGGAGATATCGAGAGGCGAAGGCATTGCAGAGGCGCGTCCACACCAGAGATCGAGTGGCGCCCTGCTATCAGACTTTCCGGGCGCCGCCAAAGCGGCCTGCGATCATCCTCACAAAACCACGCAGGACATAGGGCGCCTGCCGCATATCCTTCAGCACGACGCCAAACGCGCTGACCGGCTTTCCGCCCTTCAGCGCCGCCATGAAATCGATCCACGCGATCCGCGACCGCGTGGAGAAACGATGCCGCTCGACTATCGCCGCGTCAGCTTCTGCAAGCCTACCCGAGGCGAGCAGGCGATCATCGCACGCTTCCAGGGCGGCGAGTTCCTTGCGGCCATGGTTCAGCGATAGCGAGTTGCTCCTCATCACGCTGACATAGCCAGCCCATGGGACAAGCCGCATTCTCGCCCCGAGGCTCAGTGCGCGGGCGTAGAGGTCATAGTCTTCGCCGAGCCGCATGCTGTCATCGTAGGTTAGGCCGTGTCTCTCAAGAAAGGCGCGGCGCATCAGGGGCTTCAGGAAACCCATCTCGCGGCGCGGGCGCGAGGCCTGTGTGACATTGCTTTCGACGAAGGCGTTGAACGAAACGTCGAATGCGGCGGTGTTGTCTCGGAACCAGAGGAGCTTGCCGGCGGCAAGCGGCTCCCCTTCGGGCGCCTGCAACAGGTCGTCGGCAATGAGGTCATAGCCCCCGCCGACAAGCTGAAGGAGCTTTCCAAGTCTCCCGGGTTGCATGAAATCGTCAGAGTCGAGAACGCAGATCCATGGTGCACGGCTTGCGGCGATGGCGGCGTTCCGTGCGGCGGCGGGTCCGGCGTTCTGCGCAAGCGCGAAGATTTTCATCCGTCCCGACCCGTCATCAGCAGCGCGAGCGGCGGCAAGCGTCGCATCTGCGTCAGTGGATGCGTCGTCCACGACGATCACTTCGGCGGCTTCCGGCTGGGCCAGCGCGCTGGCGACGGCGCGCCCGATCGTCGCGGAGGCGCGCCAGGCTGCGATCACCACGGTCACGCATTCCTTGGTCGCGGAGGCTTGTCCGTCGTTGCGTGCGTCACGGAGCATGGTTGATGGGGCGTCCAGCATGCGGAATTGGCTGCAAGAAGGCCGCCAGACCAGGCCAAAAACCCACACTGCAAGTAATGCCGGTTACCAAGCCGGGTCAGGCTTAAGTCTTCGGCAGGCAGAATCACGCCTTCGTCATGCGGAAATACAATCGCGCCACGGGGGAAACTGACTTATTGGCGGGCCTTGAAGGCGCTTTAATGCGCGCTCAACTACAATACGACAGAAATCTCGAGAGTAACGCTCACAAGGAGGGCCCTATGCCCTGGAACGACAACAAGGGCAGTGGGGGCGGTGGCCCTTGGGGCGGCGGCGGTTCCGGGTCTGGCGGCGACGGCAATAGTCCCTGGGGCAAGCCGGGCAGCGGCCCAGGCGGCCAGAAGCCGCCGGGTGGCGGCGGCGCCAAGGACCGGCCGGACCTCGAAGATACGCTTCGCCGGATGCAGGAGCGCTTCCGCCGCAAGGGCAGTGGCGGCGGTAACGGCGGCGGCGCAGGCGGCGGCGCCGGCCGTGGACGCGGCTTTGGCGTGACCGGATTGGCGATCCTGCTGGTGATAGCGATTGTCGGCTGGGTCTTCACAGGCATCTATCAGGTGGACGAACGCCAGCGGGCCGTCGTGCTCCGTTTCGGGACGTTCGCGCGTTTCGAGGATCCGGGCTTCCGGGTGCGCCTGCCAAGCCCGATCGAGCAGCATTACATTGTCGAGGTGAACACCGAGAAGCGCACGGCCATCGGCGGCGAAGAGCAGCCCAACCTGATGCTGACCGGCGACGAGAACATTGTCGACATCGGCTTCGTCATCAACTGGCGCATTTATGATCCGCGCAAGTATCTGTTCAACGTCGTTGACGAGGAGAATAGCCGCAACGTGCTGATCGAGCAGATCGGCGAGAGCGCGATGCGCGAGATTGTCGGCACGTCGGCTTTCGAGCCGATCACCACGGGCGACCGTACCGGCGTCGAGACCCGCGTGCGTGCGTTGATGCAGCAGACCCTCAACTCCTACGACTCGGGCGTCGAGATCATCTCCATTGCGATCGGCAAGGCGACGGCGCCGGACGAGGTCGCCGCCGTCCAGCGCGACGTGTCGAGCGCCGAACAGAACAAGGCCAAGCGTGAGGCCGACGCCATCGCCCACCGTAACCGCGTCGTTCCCGAAGCAGAGGGCCGGGCGCGCGCCCGTCTCCAGCAGGCGGAAGGCTACAAGACCGCCCGCGTCGCCGACGCCCGCGGTGAAGCGGACCGCTTCAACCTGATCTATGCCGAGTACCGGGCCGCCCCGCGCGTCACGCGGGAACGCATGTTCCTCGAGACCATGGAGAAGGTGCTGGGCCGGACGGACAACATCATCCTCGATAGCGACTCGGGCACCGTGCCCATCCTTCCCTTGGATATGCTGCGTGGACGCCAGCCGGCGCCGACAGGACAATAGACATGCAACAGCGCACCCTTGTGATCGGCGGGATCATCGCAGCCATCGTGCTGATCATCCTCGCCAACTCCATGTACATCGTGCCCGTCGACAAGCAGGCGATCGTCAGCCGTCTCGGTTCGGCGCAGTACACGGTCAACGCGACTGAAAAGAGCGAACTGCCCAATGTCGGGGCCGGCCTTCACCTGAAGATTCCGATGGTCGACGACGTCCGCTTCTACGAGAAGCGCAACCAGGGCTACGACCTTGACGCCGCCGAAGTCATTGCGGCCGACCAGCAGCGTCTGAACGTCGACGCCATCGCGCGCTGGCGCATCAAGAATCCGCTGCAATACTTCCGCGCCGCGGGCGGCAATGGCGAGCAGCAGCTCGCCCTGCGTTTCACCGCGGCCCTCCGCGGCGAACTCGGCAAGGTCTCGCAGCCCGACATCATCGCCGGTCAGCGCGCCACGCTGATGCAGCGGGTGCGCACGGCCCTGCAGGCGCAGATGAACACGCTCGGCATCGAGATCATCGACGTCCGCATCCGCCAGGCCGACCTGCCGGAAGCGAACTCGCAGCGTGTCTATGAGCGCATGAAGTCGCAGCTGCAGCAGAAGATCAGCCAGTACAACGCGGAAGGCGAGGGCCTGTTTGCCTCGATCACCGCGGAGGCCGACGCGCAGGCGCGGGTCATCGTGGCCGAAGCCGAACAGAAGGCTCAGGTGCTGGAAGGTGAAGGCGACGCCGAACGTAACCGGATCTACGCCGCCGCCTACAACAAGGACGCGGAGTTCTTCGCGTTCTACCGGTCGCTGCTGGCCTACGAGAATTCGATCAAGGCGGGCACGCCCTTCGTGCTCTCGCCCGACAGCGACTTCTTCAAATACCTGCGCAGTTCGACGCCGCGCTGATCTGGCGGCTGAGGTGAGATTGAAAGGCCCGCTCGGTTCGAGCGGGCCTTTTCGTTTGAGCGTGTATCCTTCCCCTCCTGTCCTCCCCGCAAACGGGGAGGGACCGCGCTGCGGCACTCGCCCTTTGCTGTGGGGTAAGTTCGCGCGGCAGGGTTCCTCCCCGTTTACGGGGAGGACAGGAGGGGAAATACTCAGGTGTCCTTCTGGGGGATCCGTGTGGACCGCAAACCTTGGCAATGGCGCACGCGTGAAGAGACGGCCTTCGCCCGAGGTCTTCGTCGTGATGCATCGAAGACAGAGCGCCGTCTGTGGCCTCATCTGCGCAGCAGTTCTCTTGGCGCGCCGTTTCGTCGCCAGCATCCAATAGGCCGCGATTTTGTCGACTACTGCTGTGTTCCGCTTGGGTTGATTGTGGAAGTCGATGGTCCGACGCACGATGTTGCGCGTGACTCGCTCCGCGATGCGCGACTCGCGACCCATGGATACGATGTGTTGCGGTTCAGCGTTCAGGAGATGGACGAGAATCTCGAGGGCGTCGTTTCCACGATTTATGATGCGGTTCAGTTGCGGTCGATGGCGAAGTCTGCGCCGCGTTGAGCCTTCCCCTCCTGTCCTCCCCGTAAACGGGGAGGGACCTTGGGGCGCCACCGCCCTTCGCTGTGACGTAAGTTCGCGCTGCGGGGGTCCTCCCCGTTTACGGGGAGGGCAGGAGGGGAAGGCCAAGACTACCGCCGCTTCCTCGGCTCCGTCGGCAACGCCGCGAATTCCTGTTCGCTCAGCACGGCGTTCTCCACGATCAGCCAGTCGCCATCATCGCGTTCTGAAAGCTCGACGGTATAGACGTCGCCCAGGTCCGATGTCGCAACCTTCACGACAGCGTCGCGGCTCTCATAGCGCGGGCCTTCGACCTTGCCGCCTTCGCGGGCGATCAGCTGCACCATCTGGGGCGCGAAGATGCCCTGCCATGCTTCGCTGTTGGGGCCGTCGGTGAGCGCGGCCTTGATCGCGTCCATGTTGACCTGATCGACCAGCGGCAGCATCCGCGCGAGATCCTTGGCGTTGTAGGCGTCAACGAATGCGCGCGCGACCGAGAGCGGGTCCTTCATGTCGGGCGGGGCCGGTCCGCCGCCGCACGCCGCGAGGAACGCAACCAAAGCGCCGGCGAACCAGCGCCTCATGCCGCCAGCCATGCCGGTTTCGCGAAGGGCAGGTCGAGATCGCGGGCGACGGCTGCGTGGGCGATCTTGCCTTCCGCCACGTTGAGACCTTCGGCGAGGTGCCTGTCTGCCTTCAGCGCAGCCTTTGCGCCCTTGTTGGCGAGGTCGAGCGCGAAGGGCAGCGTGACATTGTTGAGCGCGTAGGTGGAGGTGCGCGGCACCGCGCCCGGCATGTTGGCGACGCAGTAGTGGAGGATGCCGTCGACCTCGTAGATCGGATCGTCATGCGTGGTCGGGCGGGACGTCTCGAAACACCCGCCCTGGTCAATTGAGATATCGACCAGCACCGCGCCGGGCCGCATCTTCTTCAGGTGTTCGCGCGTCACCAGCTTGGGCGCCGATGCGCCCGGGATCAGCACGGCGCCGATCACGAGGTCGGCCTCGATCACCGCGCGGTCGATGGCGGCTTGCGTCGCGTAGACGGTGTCGACGGCGCCGGCGAACTGGACGTCGAGTTCCTCAAGGCGCGGCATCGAGCGGTCGAACACCGTCACGTTGGCGCGCGCCCCATTCGCCATCTCGGCTGCGTGGACGCCGGCGACGCCGCCGCCGAGGATCACCACATTGGCCGGCGGCACGCCCGGCACGCCGCCGAGCAGCAGGCCGCGGCCCCGCTGCGTCTTCATCAGCGCATAGGCGCCGACATTGATCGACATGCGCCCGGCGACCTGGCTCATCGGCTGCAGCAGCGGCAGGCGGCCGGCGGCGTTGGTGACGGTCTCGTAGGCGATGCAGGTGGCGCCCGATTTCATCAGCGCCTCCGCCTGCGGCTTGTCGGCGGCGAGGTGCAGATAGGTGAACAGCGTGTGATGCGGTTTCAGCATCGCACACTCGACGGGCTGAGGCTCCTTCACCTTCACGATCATCTCGGCTGCGCCAAACACGTCGGCTGCGGTGTCGAGCATCTTCGCGCCGGCCCGCACATAGTCCGCATCCGCCGCGCCGAGGCCTAGCCCGGCGCTCGTCTGCACGAACACGTCGTGGCCTGCGCGCGTCAGCTCCATCACGCTCTCGGGCGTCAGACCCACGCGGTATTCCTGGGTCTTGATCTCCTTCGGAACGCCGATCTTCATGCCGCTCTCCTCAGCCTTTGGGGTTGCTTATGCCAGAATCCCGCAGACAGCCGCCAGAGCGTTGCGTGGAGAGTTCTGCCTATTTCGCGCGTCAGCAAACAAGCGAAGGCAATATCCGCCCCGACAGCCGCAGATCCTCACGAAGCACCGGTTGTCATCCCGGGCGGGCGTAGCGAGACCCGGGACCCATTCATCCGCCGTCGTCCTCCCGCAATGGGTCCCGGATAGCGCTGCGCGCTTCCGGGATGACAGCTGCGCGTTTTGCGTCTCGTCCATTTGGACCAGCGAGCCGGGTTCGAGCCTACTTTGCAGGAAGGCCGCGGATGAAAGCCAGAAGATGCTGGACGGTCTGATCGGGCAGCTGCTCCATCGGCAGGTGACCGCCTTCTGGATAGGTGACGAGATAGGCGCCCGGAATGGCGCGTGCAATCGCGCGGCCGCTGGCGGGCGGGATCAGTGCATCCTTCTCGCCGACCATCACCAGTGTCGGCGTGCGGATGGCGGCGAAGGATGCGGGCGTCCACGGCGTCTCGGGTTGCGAGCGCTGCGTGAGCAACACGTCGCGATGGCCTTCGCCCATGGCGAGTTCGGCATAGCGGTCGATGACGGCGTCTGTGACGAGGGCTTCATCGACATAGGCGGACTTCAAGCCGCCGCCGACCACGATACGCGGGTCCATGAGTTTCAGGATAAAACGCCCGGCGTCGTTGTTCAGCAGGGCGAAACCGCCGGGCGCGCCGCCGCCGCGCTCGTCCGGCCAGCCTGCGGGCGAGACGAGGACGAGGCCCTGAAGGCGCTGGGCATGCTCCATCGCGTAGGCCAGCGAAACGGCGCCACCCATCGAGTTGCCGGCGAGGATGAAGCGTTCGATGCCGAGATGAGTTGCGAGGTCCTCCACCAGCTGCGCATTCTGTTCGAGCGTTGCGCGATAGCCGGACGGCGTCTGCGTTAGCCCGTGGCCAGGCAGATCGATGGCCACCACGCGAAAATCCTTCGCCAGGCGATCGATCCACGGGCGCCACGCATGGACGGAGGCCGCAAAGCCGTGGACGAGGATCAGCGTCCGTCCGCCGCGCGCGCCTTCATCGGTGTAGTGCACGCGCACGCCGGGCGATGGCTCGAACGTCCGCGAAGCGGGGACGCCGTACTCCACGCGTAGCTGCGCGATCGAAATCTCCCGCATCGCGCATGCCGCGAGCGGAAGGGACGCCAGCACGATGGCGGACAGGGCCGACCAGAGGTTCATGTGGTGCATTCCTGAACGGGCAGAGGTCCGCGGAGGACGTGCGGTCTGGACTACGCACGAATCTGCGGCATGCGGCAACTCGGCGCGGAGCGTCCGGCGCAGAGCGTACTAGGCTGCGTCCTGACCGGGTGGGCTGGGGACGACCGAATGACGACGCAGGTTCATGTTGCGCCCTTGCGCGCCTACCTCGCCGAGCGGCCAGCGCTCTGGCGCATCGGCGCTGTGCTGATCGGCAGCTGGGTGATTGCTGCATCTTCGTGGGTTTCGGCGCCGATGTATCCGGTGCCCATGACGATGCAGACATTCGCGGTTCTGCTTGTGGCTGGCATGGCGGGCGCGCGGCTGGGCTTTGCGATCGTGGTGACCTGGCTCACGCAGGCAGCGCTTGGCCTGCCGTTTCTCGCCGATGGCGCCGGCGGGCTCGATGCTTTC
The DNA here is from genome assembly GCA_031419455.1 of Alphaproteobacteria bacterium. Classification (GTDB taxonomy): domain Bacteria; phylum Pseudomonadota; class Alphaproteobacteria; order Caulobacterales; family Hyphomonadaceae; genus UBA7672. The sequence goes on along the minus strand of JANOKS010000188.1, from coordinate 18,267 downwards.
TCCGGGCCGACGGCGGGGTATCTTGCCGGCTTTGCGCTCGCCGCGTTCGTCTGCGGATGGCTGACCGAGCAGCCGCGGCTGCGCGCGTGGGCGCCGATGCTGACGGTGTTCCTGTTAGGGCACGCGCTGATCCTCGCTTGCGGATGGGGGCGGTTGGCGATGCTCATCGGAGCAGGGCCTGCCTTTGAGTCTGGCGTGGGGCCATTCCTCGTCGGCGCTATGCTGAAGTCAGTGCTGGCGATGGTCGTGGTGAAGCTGGCAGAGCCGCGCATACGCGCGCTGCAGGGCTAGGCGGCTTCGACGGTTTTCTCGGGCTCGGGCAAGTTGTCCGGCAGGCCGCGCCGTTCGGCCTGGTCCTTCACCCATGCGGTGATGCGCGCCTGATCGATGCCGAGTTGCTGCAGCAGGTCCGTCGCGAGTTCCAGGCCACGCGGTTCGGCGTGCGCGAGATGCGCGCGGAAACCGAGGGCTGCAAGCTCTGCGCGTTCCGGCATCGAGCTTGCCGCGATGAAGCAGGGCTGCGTTGCAGTGGCGGTCTTGAAGGCGTCAACTGCGCCAAGGCCGCGCGCGCCGAGCACGATCGCCTTGGACTGCTTCGCATCGAGGCTTTGCATGACCGCCAGGTCGCGTGCATCGCCGAACACCATGTCGTAGCCGTCGGATGAGGCTGCGACGAAGCGCTCGGGGTCAGAGTCGACGCCGATGCAGGGGATGTCGTGGTCGCGCAGGGCGTCGGCGGCGAGGCGGCCTTCTTGCGTCATGCCGAAGACCAGCACGGGATGCTCCTGTGCGACCTCCTCGGCATCGACAGGCGCATCCTTGCGGCGCTCGGCGAGGATGCGGGCGAGGTGCAGGCCCAGCGCCGTCCAGATCGGCGCGGCGACCAGCGTGACGGCGACGGCCGCTGTCAGCACGCCGGCCCATGCGCCGGGCATGGCGGCGGAGATGGTGGCGACGCCGGCGATGACGAGGGTGAATTCCGAACCCTGCGACAGAAGAAAACCCAGCTGTGTGGCGCCGGGAACGGCCCAGCCATTGAGGCGGGCGGCGGTGAACACCACCACCGTTTTCACGATCACGATGACCAGCGCGGTCGCAAGCACGGCGGGCCAGATATAGGCCATGGCGGGCAGGTTCACGCTCATGCCCACGCTCATGAAGAAGAGGCCGAGCAGCAGGCCGGCGAAGGGCTTCACCTCCGCCTGCACCGTATTGCGATATGGGGTGTCGGACAGCGCCATGCCAGCGAGGAACGCGCCGAGCGTGAGCGATAGTTCGGCGCGGGCGGTGGCGGCGCTGGCGGCGAGCACGATGAAAAGCGCGACGACGGTGAAGGTCTCGCGATTGCCGGTTGCAGCGAGCGACTGGAACAGCGGGCGCACGACGAACCGGCCCGCAAGGATGGCGATGGCGAGCGCCAGCACCGCCTTGCCGAGCACGATGACCACCTCAGTCCCCAACAGATCCGGATCACCGCCCAGAGAGGCCGCGAAGGTCAGGAGGAAGATTGCGACGATGTCCTGCGCCACGAGCACCGCTGTCGCCGAGCGCCCCATCGGGCAGCCGGGCTGGTTGCGGTCGGAGAGGATGCGCGCGACGACCGCCGTGGACGACAGGGCGAGCGAGACGCCGACCAGCAATGCAACTGGCCAAGGGAAGCCGAACGCGACGCCGATCATTGCGAACGCGCCGCCGCACAGGATGATCTGCAGCGGTGCAAGGCCGATCATGTCGTTGCGCCGTGTGCTGATTTCCTTCAGCGAGAAATGCAGGCCGATGTCGAACAGCAGGAAGACCACGCCAAGATCGGCGAGGAAGCGTGCTGTCTCGTTGTTCTGGACGAGGCCGAAGCCCGACGGCCCGATCACCAGGCCGGCGACAAGATAGCCGACGATCGGGCTTACCCGCGCGGCCTTTGCGGCAAGCGCCGCCGCCAGCCCCGCGCCAAGATAGATGATCGCGGGTTGCAGGGTTTCAACGGCGGTCATGGGCCTCCGACACAGCAGGAGCCGCCACGTTTCCGTGGCGGCTCCCCATGTTTCCGACGGCAGGCCGTCAGGCAACCGTTATTTCAGGCCTCCCGCAGGAGGAGCTGAAACTACATGGCGCGCTTGATCGTGAAGATCACGCGGTCGTCGTAGATCGACACGTTGTCGACGTCGGTGGCGACATAGCGCAGGTCGAAGCCGAGACCCATGGCGGAGTAGGTGCCGCCCGCGTTCCAGGTCAGGTACTGGTCTTCGCCGGCGAAGAAGCCTGCAGCATCGACCTGCTGCTGGCCGACGGCGCCGGAGAAGGTGAGTTCCGGGCTGACGACGTAGGCGCCGTTGACTTCGACATAGAGGCCATCGCCCGACTCGCCGGTGAATTCCGGCGACCAGTAGACGCCGCCGCCCAGCGTGAACTGGTCGGTCAGGGCGATCGAGGGTTTCGCGTAGGCTTCGTAGTAGTCGAGTTCGGCCGCGTCATCCGACGCGCCGGGATAGAAATAGCCGAGCACGCCGACATCCATGGCGACCGGGCCGAGAGCGAACTTGTAACCACCATAGAGGTCGAGCTCGAGATTGGAGCCGCCGGTGCCGAAATTGATGTTCGACGCCCAGGCGCCGGCGTAGAAACCCGTATTGCCGAAGGCGGCGTCGAAACCACCCTGGATGGCGGGGCTTTCGTCGGTCTGCGAGACGCCACGGAAAACATAATCCGTTGTCAGGGCCACGTTGCCTGTGACGGTGACTTCCTGGGCGAAGGCGGGAGTAGCCGTGGCCGCGGCCAGGACGCTAAAGATCAGGAGGTTGCGCATTATCAATACCCTTTTCCCCTCTTGTTGAACCGACCCGCAGACGCGGCTTTGCAAGTGCGGACGCGCCGGGGAGCGCTTCCGTCTCGCGGACGACCATGACGATTTGGACGGACACACCAGAAGCGGTTCGGCCAATCTGTGCGGCGGTGCAGCGTACCCGCACAATTTCATGACAACCCTTGGGTCACACGCCCGATGTTTGGGCGCCCGAACCGTAGGCTTCACGCGGTAAGCGAGAACTTAAAGCCGTCATTACGGGTGTTTCATGGAAGATTCCGTCTGCGTGCGGACGAATCGGACCGGCCTATTGCCGAATTTGCGCGCGGGGGCCATCAAGCGGCATGAATTCACCTTCAAATCCTTCAGGACTGACACAGCTCGGCGCGCAGGCGCCATTGCCCGCATCACCTGACCAGGCGGTGCTTGAGCGCGTGGCCAACCCGCATCCCGGTACACTGTATCTTGCACGCTTCACTGCGCCGGAATTCACCTCGCTCTGCCCCGTCACGGGCCAGCCGGACTTTGCGCATCTGGTGATCGACTACGCCCCCGCGGACTGGATCGTGGAGAGCAAGTCGCTGAAGCTCTACCTCACCTCGTTCCGCAACCATGGCGCCTTCCACGAGGACTGCACGGTCGCGATCGGCAAGCGGCTGGTCGATACGCTTGCGCCGACCTGGCTGCGGATCGCCGGCTACTGGTATCCGCGGGGCGGCATGCCCATCGACGTGTTCTGGCAGACCGATATTGCGCCCGCAGGACTGTGGGTTCCTGACACCGGCGTGCAGGGGTATCGCGGGCGGGGGTAGGCATCCGTCTCGGCCTTGCGGAAAGCCGGGCGCCTGCCCGGCTCTTTCACACCGCATGCATTGATCCCGAGGATGGGCCGAAGACCCGGGCAGGCGTCCGGCGTTCCGCAGAAAAAGCAGGGGGAGCAACGCATGGTGATCGTCGAGAGCATCTATCGGCATCCGGTGAAGGGGCTGACGCCGGAGCAGATGGCAGAGGTGAAGCTCACCGCCGGTGCGTATTTCCCCGGTGACCGCGACTATGCGATCGAGGTGGGGCCGTCGGGATTCGATCCGCAGAATCCGAAGCACATTTCCAAGCAGCGCTTCACGGTGCTTGCGCGCTTTCCTTCACTCGCGCGGATCAGGACGCGGCTGGATGATGCGACGGGCTCGTTTCATCTCGGCGATGCGTCTGGCTTCGGCATCGAGGCGAAGCTTTCGACGGAAGAGGGGCGGGCGTCGTTCGAGCGCTTCCTGCAGGCTTTCCTCGGCGAGGATGCGCCGGGGAAGCTTCGCGTGCTGGAGAGTCCGCGCGGCTATCGTTTCATGGATCATCCGCAGGGTTTCGTGTCGGTGATGAACCTCGCGAGCGTGCGTGCGGTTGCGTCGGCGATCGGCGTTGATGTCGATCCGCTGCGTTTCCGCGCGAACATCTATGTCGACGGCATGAGGGCGTGGGCGGAGGATGAGTGGGTTGCGGGACAGGCGGTGAGCATCGGCGAGGCGCGGCTGAGCGTGTTCAAGCCGATCGTGCGCTGCGTGGCGACAGATGTGAACCTGGAGACGGGGACACGCGATATCGACATGGTCGGCATGCTGCGTGAGTATTTCGGGCGGGATACGCTGGGGACGTATTTTTCGGTGGCGGGGGATGGGCGTGTGGGCGTGGGGGATGTGCTTCAAGCGTAGATCGGTGAGCACGGCCTCGTCCTTCGAGACGATCGCACCGATAGAATGGCGCTGTTGAAGCGGCGTGCCTGCGATCCCTCAGGATGAGGCCTATCAATGTGCGCGACTGTTGAGAGAGCCCTCATCCTGAGGGGTCGCGGGTGCACTGTATCGGCGTGGACAATCCATCGGAGCGACCGTCTCGAAGGACGAGGGCGGGCTTCCAGACGAAAGCTACCAATGCGGCGGCGGCGGCTCCTCGCCGGAGTCAGGGCCGATGGCGACTTCGGCGCTGGCGAGGCGGTCGGACAGGCGTTCCACGTCGCGCCTGAGGCGATCAAGCTCCTTCCACTGCGAGGTGATCGTGGTGTTGAGATCCTCGATCATGCGCTCGTGGTGTGAGATGCGGATTTCGAGTTCGTCGGTGCGGGACTGATCGGCGGAAGGCTGGGTCATGAGAGTGTTCTTATGACAGCGACGGTCGCCATGCTACACGCGCGGCCATGAGCGTGCACTGCGACTGGCGGGAGATCATGCGGGAGGCCGCGCTGCGTCTGGGCGCGGCGGGCGTCGAGAACCCGATGCGGGATGCGCGGCTGCTGCTGGCGCATGCGCTGGGGATTGAGCCGGTGGACGTGATCCTGCGCGAGACGGAGCATGTCGATGCGGGCGGGCTGACGGCGTTCGAGACGCTCGTGCAACGGCGACTGAAGCATGAGCCGGTGTCACGAATTCGCGGATGGCGGGAGTTCTACGGGCGGCGGTTCATCGTGACGCCCGACGTGCTGGATCCAAGGCCAGAGACGGAGCTGCTGGTCGAGCAGGGGATTGCGCGGCTGCCGCAGGGCGGACGAGTGCTCGATCTGGGCGTGGGATCGGGGTGCATTCTGCTGTCGGTGCTGGCGGAACGCGCGGATGCGAAGGGTGTGGGTGTGGACATCTCGGCGCCGGCGCTGGCGGTGGCGATGCGGAATGCCGAGGCGCTCGGGGTGAGTGCACGGGCGGAGCTGGTGGAGGGGAGCTGGGAGAGCGAGCTGGCGGGACCGTTCGATCTCGTCCTGTCGAACCCGCCCTATATTCCGGCGGCGGACATGGGGGGGCTGGCGCTCGACGTGGCTGACCACGATCCACATCTGGCGCTTACGCCAGGGGCGGATGGACTGGCGGCTTACCGCGCGCTGATTTCGTTTCATGCTGGACGGGTTCGGCCCGGCGGCTGGATCGGCGTCGAATGCGGCATCGGGCAGGCGGACGATGTGCTCGCACTGATGGCGGGGGCAGGCCTGGCGGAGCTGGCGACATATGCGGACCTTGCGGGCATACCGCGCGCTGCATTCGGTCGCAGGGTGGAAAAGACGCCGTAAACCATGGTTCTGGGCGTGCTGTGTATCCACAGGAAAGCGCTTGGCGGCGGCGATCAAACAGGCTAGCCTTCTTTTGACGGACAGCGGGCGATTCAAAGCAACTGGTAGCTCGGCGTTCTCCCAAGAACATCAGGCACTGGTAGCCGGGTAATCAGCCAAGCGTCTGGTTGGTCAGCAAGGTAGCGGCCTAACTCCCGTCCGATTGGGGCGAGAACTCTGAAGATCAGGAAGGTTTCATGAAGCGTCAGCGGGGGCGCGGGCGCAAGCCCGGCGGCGGCGGCGGTGGCAGCGGTGGTGGAAACCATCACAACCACGGCAATCGATCGCTTGAGAGCAACGGCCCGGATGTTAAGATCCGTGGCACAGCCGCGCAAATCTACGAAAAGTACGCACAGTTCGCACGCGACGCTCAGTCGGGTGGCGACCGGGTGAAGTACGAGACTTACCTCCAGCACGCGGAACACTATTACCGCGTGATGGCCGCAACGATGCCGCGCGAGCGTCTTCTGCAGCAGCAGAACGGCGAGGGCGGCTTCCAGCAGGGCCAGCCGATGGGCGAGGGCGGTCACCAGCAGCCGAACGACAATGGCGCGAGCGGCATGCATGGGGGCATGCAGGGCGGCGAGCACACGTCTGGCGCGATGCGACCGATGGACGATCCGTCGTCGGATGGCGATGAGGGCGACGATGATGGCGACGCCCCAGACGTCTCGCGCTCCCAGTCTTCAGGCGGCCAGTCTTCAGGTGCGCAGTCTTCAGGTGCGCAGTCTTCAGGTGCGCAGTCTTCAGGTGCGCAGTCTTCGGGCGGACAACCGTCCGGAGGGCGGCCGCCTGGCGACGTCGAGGACGCCGAGGCCTCGGGCGAGGATGGCGGCCAGGGCCAGGGCGATGCGGACGGCAATGGCCGTGGACGCCGTCGCCGTGGTCGCCGGCGTCATCCGGACGGCGATCGTCCGAATGCGGCGGCGGGTGGAAATACCGGGGGCAATACCGGCGGCGACACCGAAGCCCGCTCGGCGCTCGACAGCCTGGCCCGCAAGCAGGGCGCCCTCACCGGGGGATAAATGTCGGGCGTTTGATCGCTGACATCACGAAACACGAGAAGGGGCTGCGCAGCGATGCGCGGCCCTTTCGCTTTTCCGGTTCTGGCGCTTTTCCGGTTCTGGCGCTTTTGGGTCAGGCGTCCGGCTTGTTGTTGGCTTTCAACAGGTCGAGTTCCTCGCGCAGGCGCTCGATGTGGAGTTCGCGTTCGAGCATGCCCTCGGCGGAGAGGTGATGACGGAATTTGAGCAGCACCCAGACGCTGTAGCTGGCGGCGATCGCGAAGACGAACATCACCGCGAACATCCCGGAATTGCCGTCGCTCCAGCCAGCGCCGGCGCCGATCAGGAAGAACAGCGCGAACAGCACATTGCCGCCGATGCAGAGAATCTGGGCGTGCAGGGGCATGAGCGTCTCCCGGATGGCGGGCAGGTTTGACCGGCTCGCGAAGCCAGACCATAACTTTGCGGGAGAGGGGTATCCATGGCGATCATCGCACTGATCGGCGCAGTCATCGGCGGCATCGCTTTCTGGTGGTATCGCGCGCAGCAGGTGAAGGGCGCAGCCGAAGGCATGCTCGATGCGGCCGGCAAGGCGCGCGGCATGATCAACCGGGCGCGATTTCGCCAGCGCGCGGGACAGGCCGTGCTGACGGGCGTGGACTCGCCCGGCATGGCGGCGGCGACGCTACTGTATTCCCTGGCGGCGCAGCGCGGGCCGGTACTGGATGCGGACGCCAGGAGGATCGAGCATCTGCTGGAGACGATCTGCAAACTCAACCGGCAGGACCGCGATGACGCCATGGCGTTCGCGGGCTGGGCGGCTGAGCAGGTCTCCGACACCAACGAGGTGGTGCGGCGGTTTCTTCCACTCTGGCTGAATGCGCTGGGCCAGCCAGAGCGGCAGGAACTTGTCGGCATGGCGTGGACAGTCGCGCGGCTGCAGGGCGAGGCGAGCGAACATCAGGCGGCGGCGATCCGGCGGCTGAGCGAGGGACTGTTGGCGAAGTAGCGGGCGACTTCTCCCGCTACTGCCCGCCCATCGTGAAGAAACAGAGCTTGTTGCCGTCCGGGTCGCGGAAGTACGCGCCGTAGAAACCGCCGCCGCGGTCGCCCGGGGCGCCTTCATCCGAGCCGCCAAGCGACAGCGCACGCGCGTGGAGGGCATCCACCTTCTCGCGCGAGGGGCAGCGCAGGGCGATCATGTTGCCGTTGCCGCAGTGCTGCGTATCGCCATTGAACGGCCTGGTGACGCCGAACAGCGGGCCCTGGGCGAAGCCGTAGAGCTGGCCGTGCGACAGCTCCATCACGCGCTTGCCGCCGAGCTCAGCAAGGAGCGCATCGTAGAAAACCAGCGCCTTCTCGACATCCTTAACGCCGATGGTTGTGTAGCCGATCATGGGCCGTCCTTCCCTGCGAGTGCAGGCACGGAATCATGCCGATGGACCGCTCGCAAGGGCTACATGCCCTCGCCCTTACATTCCGGGGGCGTAGAAAGCGCACAACTTGTTGCCGTCGAGATCGCGGAAATAGCCGGCGTAGAAATTGTCGCCGCGCGCGCCGGCGGGGCCTTCGCACTTTGCACCGTTGGCGATGGCGGCGTCATAGACTTCGTGGACTTTTTCCTTCGAGGGCATCTGCAGTGCAACCATGGTGCCGTTGCCGACGGACGCGGGCTCCTTGTTGTAGGGCTGGCCGATGCCGAGCATGGCGCCGCCGCCAGAGCCGTAGACAGTCGACACGCCAAAATCCATCGCGCGCTTGCCGCCGACCGGGGCTAGCACCTTGTCGTAGAATTGGAGCGCCTTCTCGTAGTCGTTGGTGCCGAGCATCGCGTAGCCGATCATGGGATGTCCTCCGTCCTCTTGTGCGGTGAGATTTGCGCGCTGCGTGTGTATAGCGCAAGCGGGGGCGGGTGAGATGCTGACATGACGCTGGCGGGAGCCACGCGAACTCGCCGCCGCATGTGTGCCAGTTGCGCAGGATTCTTCTGACAGACTGTGCGAAAAGCCTAAGGGATCTCCAGCCTGTCTGGCGGGTGGTTGGAGCCAGGTCTGGCGCAGTTGTTGCAACGCCTTCGGATTCGTGAAGGGACGCGCAAATGGGCGCAGGGACGGGCAGCTGGCCTGTTGTTGCCAAGTCAACGGCCAAGGCCGCGCTTGGCAGCATGATCAGGCCCGCATGGCCGGCGGTCGAAGCGCTATCGCGCGCCGGCGCCGGACTTCACCGCACCGGGCTCAAGGTAACGTGGGCCCGCCACTGGACTCCGGCGTTTGATTCAGCACTGGATTCGTTGCCGCCGCTACCGGGCTGTCCGCACGGAATCTACCGGGAACTGCTCCGGCCCACCGCGGCAATCAAGCGCCATGCGCTTGTGTGCGAACAGGGAACGCCGTTGGCGATCATTTCACTGCGCAAGCGAGGGACCTTCTGGGAGCCCGTCACCTATCAGTGTCTACCCTTTGCAATAGCGCCAGCGCGTGATGCGCAAGTGCTTGGGCGCGCTCTGCGCGCCCTGGGGGTTGAGGTGGTTGTCGCTGGCGGAGTTGGCGATGAAATCAACGTGCTAAACCCGTCCGCCTCTTGGACGTATGATTGGCACAAGATCGACCTATCGGGGGACTTTGAGGCGTATTGGCGTCACAAGAAGCGACAGTACACGATCTCCCGCGCTCGACGACACCTGGAAACCTGTGAAATTCGCGTGGATGGCGAAGGCGACCTGCAGTGGATCATCGGCAAGTGGCGCGAGCAATGGGCCGATGATCCGGGCCGCGAGATTGTCGCTTCGGAAGACCGGCTCAACCTGTGGCGCGTTCTGGTCGGCGGGCGCGGTGCGGACCAGATCAGCGTGCATACCCTGATGCTGACTCTGGAGGGGCGGCGCTTGGGCGGGATGGTATTCACGGCCTGGGATGGTGTGGTGATGGCGCAATGTGGTGGGCGCGATCCCGGACTGGACGATGGCTATCTGGCCGCGGCCTTCACCGTCGCTCTGGTCAATTGGGCGAAAGCCAATGGTTATGCCTCGATCGACATGTCGGGCGGTGAGTACAAGCGGCACTGGGGACCGCCAGGCGGGCAGCGGCACGGCGCGATGTTCCGGCCGCCCCTTATTCAGCTGCTGCGTCGCGTGCAGCCGGACTAGGCACGTTGGACGAAGGAAAAAGCCTCCCCTGCTTCGCGCGGGAGAGGCTTTCGTTTCTGCGTTCTGCCTATTCGAACAGTTTCGCCCATTTCGGTTTCTTGCGGGTTTTCCAGGCGCCGCGGTGGTAGGCGTCGGAGCCGATCAGGGGGACGACGGTGGTCGCTTCGGCGAAGACCATCTGTTCGTGCGTGGTCGATACCTTGCCCCAGCTCGCGGCTTCTTTCAGCGTGGATGACGAGCAGGCGCCGTCGCGGACGTCTGCGACGGTGATCTGCACGGCGTATTTGTGGACCTCGGCGTCGATGCCGAGGATCTCGGCGCAGACGACCGTGTCCTGCGCGAAGTTCTTCGGAACGCCGCCGCCGACCATGAAGAGGCCGGTCGTGCCAGCCGCGATCTTGATGTCGGTCAGTTCGCGGAAGTCCGCGACTGCGTCGATCATCAGGTAGGGCTTCTTCGCCTTGGCGCGTTCCTTCTGGTGCTTGACCAGGCCGAAGCCGGCCGATGAATCGACGAAGGCCGGGCAGAAGATCGGCACGCCTTCCTCATAGCAGGTCTGGATCAGCGAGCCCCTCTTCTTGGCGTTGCCGGCGGCAAGCCATTTGCCCATCTCGTGGATGAACTCGCGCGAGGAATAGCCGCGCGGCTCGAGCGCGTTGGCAAGCTCGAGGATGGTGTGGTCGCACGCCTGGAGTTCTTCCTCGTCGATGTAGGTGTCGTAGATCCGGTCGATGTAGTTCTCGCGCAGGACGTTGTCGTCGACTTCGCCGGCGGCCTGATAGTGCTTGAAGCCCAGGGCTTCGAAGAAATCCATGTCGACGATGGATGCGCCGGTGGCGACGATGGCGTCGATCATGCCGAACTTCACCATGTCACGGTAGACGTGCATGCAGCCGCCCGCCGACGTCGAGCCGGCGAGGATGAGCCAGGTGGAGCAGCCTTTCTCGCGAAGGGCCATGTCGAAGATGTCGGCGGCGCGGGCTGTGTCACGGGACGAGAACGACATCTTGCGCATCGAGTCGATGATCGGGCGCGCGTCGAACGACGTCATGTCGACATGCTCGACGGTCTTGCCGAGCAGCTGCGCCTTCGTGTTGTTGCGCTTCTTCGCGACGGGTTTGACAGGCGCGGCTTTGGCTGTGGACTTCGTGGCCATTGCAAAATGACTCCAGAGGAGAGGACGTCAGAAGGGCGACGGCCAGCCTGGTTTGGGCGGGGATATAGCAGTGTGCGGAGAGATTTGAATAGGAAAGCGCGGGCCGGGGTTCATTCGGCCCGCGCTTCCCATTTGTAACAGTTTGGCTACCGCACGACCTTCAGGCGGCGCGGGGCTTTGCGGCTGACGCGGCGTGCAGGCTTCTCGACGACGAGCGGGCCGTACATCGAGGTCCAGGGCAGGTCGCGGACACCGATGGTTTCGGTGTCGCCAAAGCCGTTGAACCGCGTCGTCATGGCGACGCCATAGGCGCCGAGCATGCCGATCTCGATGTAGTCGCCTTCGCGGATGTCGGCTGGGAGGACGAAGGGTCCTTCCATCGCATCCAGTGAATCGCAGGTCGGGCCATAGAGCTTGAAGCCCTGGGTCTCGCCTTCGAATTCGCCATCCGCGCGATGAGCCTTCACGGGGAAGGGCCACTTGCAGTGCGCAGCGTCGAACAGGTTGCCGTAGCTGCCATCGTTGATGTGCAGCGCACCGTCCTTCACCAGCTCGACGCGGGCGAGGATGGAGCTCGACTCGGCGACAAGCGCGCGGCCGGGTTCGCACCACAGCTGGGCGTTCATCGCGACCGGCATTTCCTCGAACACTTGCCTGATGACCTTGACGTAGAGCTCAAGGTCCGGAGGCGTCATGCCCGGGTAGGCCGACGGGAAGCCGCCGCCCACATCGACAACGTCGAGAATGACGCCAGCTTCGCGGATGATCTGCGAGGCCAGCTCCATAGCGTCGCGATAGGCCGAGGGGTTCATGCACTGCGAACCGACGTGGAAGGAGACGCCGAGATTGTCCGCAAAGCCGCGCGCCTTGCGCAGCAGGGCGGGAGCATTCTCTTCCGAGACGCCGAACTTGTTCGACAGGGCGTACATCGCATCCGCGTTGTTCACGGCGAGACGGACGACCAGCGTGAGGTCATCGGCGCGCTGTGTGGCGGCGACGATCTTTTCCAGCTCGGCTTCGCAATCCAGCGAGAAGACGCGCACGCCATGCTCGAAATAGGCCCGCTCGATCGCCTTGCGCGACTTCACGGGGTGCATGAACGCCATCTTCGCATCCGGATAACGGGAGGCGACGAGCTTGATCTCTTCTTCCGACGCGACGTCGAACCAGCGGAGACCCGTCGCGTACATCGCGTCGAGCGCCCACGGTGAAGGGTTCGCCTTTACTGCGTAGAGGACTTCGCCCGGAAAATTATCCCTGAACCATGAAGCCGCTATCGACACCCTGTCCGGTCGCACGCATGCGACAGGCAGCTCTGGGAGTCGTTCCCGGACCAGGTCCAGGGGCGTATGAAACGTGAGCAATTCACGTACACCCCTGTTAGTTGTTGAACCCAATCCGGCGTTAGTACGGATCTTTGACTCGTTAAGTCTGCCTCTCAACCCGCACACGTCATCCAAACCCCACCTGATACTCAGGCTAACTTGGGAAGTTCAGACGCCACGTGGAATCAAGGCGCAGAGCCTCGAGCCGATGTCCGCCGGCGCGATGTATATAGGGGCATAGGACGACCATGTAAATAAAATCTTGCAAGGGTTCAGTGGGTTGCCAACAACCATTCATATTGCGCGACAATTAGTAGATGACGCGCCCGGCAAGGCGCGGCGCGCGTTGTCATGTGACGGTCGGGTGCGGACGGTGATTCGCGCAGGCGTTCCCGATTCGCGTTTGAGAATAAGGCTTGAGGAGCGGCGCATGGCGCAGGCGGGCATCGCGACGGCGGCGGAGATCCGGCTGCCGGACTGGCTGGCGGCGTTGGCGTTGCCGGCGGCGCCGGTGGCGGACACAGACGCGATGCGGCTGGCAGTGGCGATCGCGCGCGAAAATGTCGCGCGGCGGAGCGGGGGGCCATTCGGCGCGTGCGTGAGGAACGATGCGAGCGGCGCGATCATCGGCGTCGGCGTGAACCTCGCCATGGCGAGCGGCAATCCGGTGCTGCATGCCGAGACGGTGGCGCTGTCGCTGGCGGGGCGGCGGATGGAGGCGGCGGGAGGCGTCACCCTGTTCACCTCGTGCGAGCCCTGCATCATGTGTCTCGGCGCCGCGCACTGGGCGGGCGTGACGCGGATCGTGTCGGCGGCGAACAAGGCGGATGCGGAGGCGGCGGGTTTCGCCGAGGGCGCGGGGACGCGCGAGTTGCGGGCGGAGATGACCGCGCGTGGGGTTGGGTTCGCGGACGGGCTGTTGCGGGATGAAGGCGCGGCGGTGCTGCGGTTCTATGTCGAGAGCGGCGGCGTGATTTATGGGCCGCGGGGGTGAGATTGAAGGAGTGGCGGCGTTGGGGCTGGTTGCATTTTACCTGATGTTGTCTGCCATGCTTGGCAGCAACCCAGAAAGTCCGATCAGCCAATGGCTGCTGCGGACGCTGATGGGCGGCGAGAACGCCTGGGTCTGGCGCGAAGGGCCGGTTGCAATGGCCTGGTCCATCCCCGCGATGTCGATGGCGCCGACTCTGCTGACGGGAGACAGAGCGCTGGGCGTGAAGTACGGCCGCGCGGCGCAGCGTGGCGATATCTGGACATTCGACCATCCGCACGACGACAAAGTCATGGTGAAGCGCATCGTTGGTTTGGGAGGCGATGCAGTGGAGATCAAGGGAGGTCAGCTTTTTCTGAATGATCGGCCTGTTTCCAGGACTTTCGTCCGGAACCTCACCTACGTTGACGATGGAATGATCCTTTCGGCGACCGAATACGAAGAGCAGCTGCCGGGCGAGACGCGGCCGCACCTGATCCACGAATTCTCCGATCAGGACGCGCTCGATGAGACGCCACGGTTTGTTGTCCCGCAGGGCCACTACTTCATGATGGGGGACAGTCGCGACAATTCGGAAGACAGCCGGGTGCCATCCGGGCATCGCCCGCTGGCGGCGAAGGCGCCGGAGCTCTGGCCGCTTCGTCCGGCCTACCTGCCTTCGAACACGCGTGACGATGCGATAGGCTTCGTACCGGAGGAGAATCTGATCGCGCGGGTGGTGACCGTCCCAGTTTCGTTCCGCGAATGCCGGCGGCCGGCGGACTTGCCGCAGTCTGTGGTTTGTCTCAAGCCCAGCATCAACAAGCGTCTCTAGACTGCCCGCCTGAAATCTTATTGCTTCTCGATAAGCCGCCCCTAAAGTGACCTCAGGCATTTTCAGAGGGTTCAGATGAGCAAGAAACTCATGACGGTGAAGCTTGGCGGCGTGCTGGCGGCGGTGCTGGCGATGAATGCCTGCGCGAGCAGTGGGGGTACTTCGGAGACGTATGCTGCGCCGATGGTTCCGGCGGCGGCGCCCGAGCAAGCGGCAGCGACTGCGCGTGATCCGGTGATGCAGCGCATCGCGGCGATGGACTACGACATTCCGTACACGAAGTACGTGCTCAAGAACGGCATGACGCTGATCGTGCATGAGGACACCAAGACGCCGACGGTGACACTGCATCTGGTCTATCATGTCGGCTCGAAGAACGAGCCCAAGGGACGCTCAGGCTTCGCGCACCTGTTCGAGCACCTGATGTTCAACGGCTCGCAGCATTTCAACGACGATTTCTTCAAGGCGACGCAGCAGATCGGCGCGACCAACCAGAACGGGTCCACCAACACAGACCGCACGAACTACTACCAGACTGTGCCGAAGGCGGCGCTGGATACGATCCTGTGGCTGGAGTCCGACCGGATGGGCTTCCTGCTCGGCGCGGTGGATCAGAAGCGGCTCGATGAGCAGCGCGGCGTGGTGCAGAACGAAAAGCGCCAGGGCGAGAACCAGCCCTATGGCCAGGTGTTCAACCACATCGTGGCGGCGACCTATCCGGAACATCACCCCTACGGCCACACTGTCATTGGCTCGATGGAGGATCTCAACGCCGCGTCGATGCAGGATGTGCAGGACTTCTTCAAGACCTGGTACGGGCCCTCCAACTCGATCCTCGTGATCGCGGGCGACATCAAGCCGGAAGAGGCGAAGGCAAAGGTCGAGAAATTCTTCGGCGAACTGCCCCCCGGTCCGCCGCCATCGCAGCCGAAGTCGTGGGTGCCGGCGCTGGCCGAGAACCAGCGCGAGATCATGTATGACCGCGTGGCCCAGCCGCGCGTCTACAAGACATGGAATGTGCCCGAGCTGGGCAATCCGGAAGGCGAGCTGCTGGACCATGTGGCGGCGGCGCTTGGCGGCGACAAGAATGCGCGGCTGACCAAGCGACTGGTCTATGATGAGCAGGTCGCGACCAGCGTCAACGTCGGCAATCCGCAGAGCGAGATCGCTGGGCAGTTCCGCATCGTGGTGACGGCAAAGCCGGATGCTGACCTTGCGAAGATCGAGGCTGCGATCGACGAGGAGGTGAACAAGCTCATCGCGTCTGGGCCGACGCAGGCCGAGCTGGACAAGAGCATCGTGCAGGCTGTCTCCGGCACGATCTCGGGCCTCGAGAGCACGTCGAGCAAGGCGGCGCAGCTGGCGCAGTGGGAGATGATCGACGGCGAGCCGGACGGCTGGAAGAAGTCGCTGCAGCGGCTGCAGGCGGCGACGCCGGCGAGCGTGCAGGCCTCGGCGCGGAAGTGGCTGACGCGTGGCTCGTATACGCTGAGCGTGCTGCCATTCGGCGAGCCTGAAGCGTTCAGCGCAAAGGCGGATCGTTCGAAGCTGCCGCAGCCGGGAACGATTGCGGATGCGGTGTTCCCGGACTTCCAGACGGCGACGCTGTCGAACGGGATCAAGGTCTATCTCGTCGAGCGGCATGACGTGCCGCAGGTGAGCGTGTCGATGCAGCTGGATACGGGCTATCCGGCGGACCTCGCAACCATGAAGGACGGGCTGTCGGGTCTGACGGCGAACCTGCTGGACGAGGGCACGACGAGCCGCTCGGCCTTGCAGATCGCGGACGAGATCGACCGGCTGGGCGGGTATGTCGGCACGGGCGGCGGCGGCGAACAGTCGACCGTCGAGTTCTCGGCGCTGACGCCGACCGTCGATCAGGTGATGGCGATCTGGGCGGACGTGCTGCGTAATCCTGCTTTTGCGGAGGGCGACTTCCGCCGCATCCAGGCGCAGACGGTGCAGGGCCTGCAGCAGCAACTGCGCGACCCGGGATCGATCGGGCAACGCGTGCTGTCACGCGCGTTGTGGGGCGACGATCATGCCTATGGACGCCTGCTGACGCCGCAGGAGATCTCGGCGATGACGCCTGCGGACGCCGCCGCATTCCACAAGGCGTGGTACGGGCCGAACAATGCGACGCTGTTTGTCGTTGGCGACACCACGCTGGCGGAGATCACGCCGAAGCTTGAGGCGGCGCTGCGTGGGTGGGGCGAGGCGCCGATGAAGCGCGCGCAGGTGGCCAATGGCGTGAGACCCGAGAAGCCGATCGTCTATCTGGTCGATCGGCCGGACTCGGCGCAGTCGATCATTCTCGTCGGCACGCCGCAAGCGCCGCGCAACTTCGCGGAAGACACGCGCGTGTCGGCGTTCAACGCGCTGTTCGGGGGCAACTTCACCAGCCGCGTGAACATGAACCTGCGCGAGGACAAGGGCTGGTCATATGGCTCGCGGTCAAGCGTGAGCGGGGGCCGCGGTCCGCGTTCCTTCGTGATCCAGGCGCCGGTGCAGACTGACCAGACCAAGGGCGCGCTGATCGAACTGCGCAAGGAGCTGAACGACATCGTCGGCCGCAAACCGCCGACCGGGGCGGAGCTGGACACGGTTCGAACCAACACGCTGCTGGGCCTGTCGAGCCGATGGGAAACAGCGGGCACCGTGATGGGCACGCTGATGGACATCCACAACTTCAATCTGCCGGCGGATTACTGGGCGAAGTATCCGGAAACCTACCGCACCGTGTCGGCGTCCGAGGTAGACTCAATCGCGAAGCGGTTCATCCCCAACCAGAACCATGTCTGGGTTATCGTCGGCGACCGGGCGAAGATCGAGAAGGGCGTGCGCGAGGTGAACCTCGGAGAGGTGCGCATCGTCGATGCGAATGGGGATGCCATCGACTAGTCGACGCGGAATGTAAGCGTCTCGGAGGCGGCGAAGTGGGCGGGGAGTTCCGCGCTCACATTCGTCTGGCCGGGCGATACCGGGATCTCGAAGAGTTCGCCGGCGGCGTCCTGCACGAAGACGCGCTGGCCGTCGTCGGCCGCCATCAGGCTGAGGTTGATGGCGTTGCCTTGCTGGCTGAAACTCATGATCGCGCCGTCGAGCTTGACTGCACGTCCCGTGAAGGCGACGAGGGCAGCATCCTGTTGAATGGTTGTTGCGGCGTCAGCATCGGCATGCGCGCGATCGGGCGAAATGGCCATGACGGCAACAGGAGCGATCGCGAGAAACGCGCCAGTCATCAGGGCGACACCGACCGCAATTCGGCGACTTTTGCCGTCACCGGCGCGACGCGTCCGTGTGTTGCGTACAAAAGCTTGATCGTTAAGGGTGTGTGAACCGTCCATGAGATCACAACGCAGCAAGACGGCGGAGGTTTCACACAGAGCGATCAGTCCTTGGCGATTGTCTGTTTCGCTTCTGAGTTGATTGCATCTGCCTTCGGTTGTGGCTTGCGGCGGCGTATTCGCAAAGCGTTGCGCAGTTTGGCGAGGCGTTTCCAGAAGCGGCTGCGCTCAGGGACGGGGAGCGGTTCGAGGTTGTTGATGAACTGCTCGGCGCAGGCGCGCCAGGAATAGGTCTCGGCATAGGCGCGGGTCGCCTCGCGGGAGCATTTCAGCGCTTCCTTGCAGGCGATGCGCAGGTCTTCGTTCACGGCGCCGGCATTGGAGCCGGGGATGAGGTCGCGGGGGCCGGGCACGTTGAAGCCGGCAACGGGCGTGCCTGCCGCCATGGCTTCGAGGATGACGAGCCCGAACGTGTCGGTGAGGCTGGGGAAGACGAAACAGTCGGCATTGGCGAAACAGGCTGCGAGGTCTTCTCCCTGCTTCACGCCGAGGAAATGAGCATCCTTGTGCTTCTCTTTCAGCGTCTCAAGCTGCGGACCGTCGCCGACGATGACTTTTGTGCCGGGCAGGTCTGTCTCGAGGAAGGCGGCGATGTTCTTCTCG
>JANOKS010000187.1:0-6526 GCA_031419455.1 Alphaproteobacteria bacterium | reverse complement strand
TGTCACCAATACGTGACACGATGATCGAAGGCTTCAGCCATTTCGTTACCTCCATGACTGCTCCGATTGCTTCCGGCTGGAGCATTTCGCCGGGTGGGATTTGCACCCACTGGAAAGCGCCGCCTTTCACGGCGCACCCCCAAGATTTCCGATACCCGAATTGTGGCGATCCGGCTGGGTCGCCCAGGAGCTGCCGGTCATCCTACCCTAACGGACCCGGCGGGTGATCGCCCAAAATCAGCCGGCCATCACTGCAAATCATTGAAGGAGGCGGAATCGCGTCAAGCCTCCCGCGAATACTAGCTAACGGTGGTCTTCGGCCATAGTGTTCTCTGCGCGCGGGAGGACTGGAAAGCCCGCCGCGCAGTCGACGAACGAGTCATGGCGCAAAAACAGGTTGAACCACGCGGGGATCGGCGGGCGGTCGCGGCGTCGGGGAGTACAAAGGCGCCCGCCTCTGTGACACGCGTCTTTGTTTCTTACTCTCGCAGGGACGCCAAGGCAGTCGAGGTGTTGGCCCCCGCGCTCAGCCAGCGCGGCTATGACGTGCTCGTCGACAGGAGCGACATCGCCGCAGCGGAGGTGTGGCGGTCGCGGCTGGGCGAGCTGATACTTTCTGCGGACGCTGTGATCTTACTGCTGTCGCCGGACTCCATGCGGTCGGAAGTGTGCGGCTGGGAGATCGAGCGCACATTGACGCTCGGCAAGAAGCTCGTCCCGCTGGTCTGGCGACGCGTCGACCCCCGCGCGTGTCCAGAGGGAGTCGCTGCTCGCAACTGGATCTTCTGGCCCAGAATTGCCCTCGGCGCGCCGGCGTCGATGATGAAAGCCCTGTGCAGTGCGGTTGACCAGGACATCGCTTGGGAGCGTGAGCGAAGCGTCTGGCTCGATCGCGCGGTGCGCTGGGATAGCGAAGGCAGGCCACCCGGCCGATTGCTGCGCGAGAGCGAAGCAGAGGCCGCCGAAGCATGGGCGATGCGGCGTCCGGCTTCCGCCTCGCCATTGCCGGACGTCCTGCTGCACCATCTGCAGACGAGCAAGGAGAGCGAGCGCGCGGATCGGGACCGGCGCCGCCTGATCACGGCGCGCGCATTCTTTGCCCCCATGGTGCAAGCCATCGAGGCGCATGAGCCTGATCGCGCGTTGCGCATGCTGGGCTCGGCCGCGGCGCTCGCCGACGACGCCAATTTCGTACTGGCCCCCCAGCTTTGGATCGAAGGCTCACAGAGCATCATGCTTGCGCCGATATGTTCGCTCGCTGATGCAACGTCGGCCCCACCCAACGAACCAGACGATGAAGGCGCGCGAACGCTGGTGGACGTCTCTTCGGATGGAAGTCTGTGCGCCATGCACGAAGCCGGCGGCGTCACGCGCCTTGGGTCGCTCGCCGACGGCTCGGATATATGGCGCGTGACCCCGGGAATTGAACCAAGACATCTTTTCGTGGCGGATAGCGGCGACGTGGTGATGCTGACCACCAAGGGCGAAGCCGCCCGCCTGGCGCGCGCGAGCGGAGCCGTGATCTCGCGAGCCCGGATTCCGGCCGAAAATCCTGAGGACGACATCTATGAGGTTCAGTTCGAGTCGCGGAACGGAGAAATCTACGCAGCGATCGGCGCAAAGCTTTGGCGCTGGTCGCCGGACGCTCCGGATCCCGTCCTCGTCGCTGCCCTCCCGTTCGACATCATCTCGTTCAACTATGCGCCGGAGGCGGGGCGCGGTGTCGCCGTGCTGCAGCGCGACGGCATCGACTGGACAGCGGTCACAATCTCTCCGGAGAACCAACGGCGGCATGATCTGCCTGACGGCGTTTCCTCCGCTTGCGTCAGCGCGGACGGCTCGACCTTCGCCATCGCCGATCGCTTCCAGGCCCTGGTCTTTGATTTCGCCAGCGGAGCGCAGAAGGCGAGCGTCCGCCATGGCGATCGACCTTCGGTGACCGGCTACGACCTTTCCAAGATCGCGCTGAGCCGGAATGGCCGGCGGTTGCTCACGGCGTCCAACGATGCGACGGCGCGCGTGTGGGACTCCGCTTCCGGCCAGGAGCTCTGGCGGTTCGACCATGTGGACGAGGCGTTGATCACGGACGCCTTCTTCGCCGCTGAAGAGCGAGCTGTCGTAACCATCGGCACCGACTGTTCCGCGCGCGCATGGTCAGCGGAATCGGGACGTTGCCTCATCCGCATCGCCAACCGCCACAACCCCAAAGTGGTTGGGTGGAGCAATCTGGGGTTCGACGGCGCATGGCTGTCGCGCGACGGCGCCACCTTCTCCACGGCGATCACGGGAGGTCTCGTGCAGATTTGGCGTCAACGCATGCTCTGCGAACGTCAACTTCAGGCTGATCCACAGGACGCCAAAACGGACTACCCCAAAGCCTGGAAGGTCCAGGCATCCAACGATGGCGCCGAGGTCGCGATATTCCGCTCCGACGACACGGCGCACATCGCCGACGTGGCGAGCGGCGATGTCGTAAGCGTCGTCAAGGTCGGCTCGCGCCTCTCTCAGGCAGTAATGATCGAACCCTGGCAGGCGATCGTGGTCTGCGACGCGCACTCCTCACGGTGCGTCGCGCGGCAGACAGGCCGCGAATTGTGGGCCGTGAAGCACCAGGCGATGGTGCACACCCTGGCGTTCGATGCAGGGCAGAACGTGCTCGCGATCGCCGGCGGCGAGTATGGCGGCGCGACACCCGGCTTTGTGGATGTTCTCGATTCGGCAGGTTCGCTCCGCTCGAAGGCGGAGATGTCGGGCTGGGTGAGCGCGCTGTGTTTTCATCCACAACGTCAGACGATGTTGATCGGCGACGTCAACGGCCAGTTCGCGGAATGGAGATCCGCCGCGCATGATCTTTCCATACTCGGCTCTTTCCGCAACCGGATTGACTCTGTGGCCGCGCCGCCCGAGGGCACACATTTTTTTGTCGCCGCGGAGAGCGCCTTGTGGCGCATTGAGGACGACGGCGTCTCGCGACGCAAGCTCGCCCAGTTGCCAGCTACGGCGCGTTCCCTTCAGTGCGATCCAAGCGGGGCTCTTCTCTTTGTCGACACTGTCATCGGGCCGCGCTTTTTCGACGTGAAGCGCGGAGCCATGATCCTTGACCTGAGACTCGGCGTTGGAGCGCCAGGAGAGGAAGAGTTCGAATGCTGCTCGATCACGCCCGATTGGCGCCGGCTGGTGGGCGTGACCAACCGCCGGCGGCGGCTGGACTACGATCTCTCTGGCCTTGCCGGATGGACGGGCGAACCGCCCGCCATGCTCCAGCTTGCGTTGAGCCGCGGCAATCATCTGTCCCGCTTCAGCGAGCGCAAGGATCTGCTGATGGCCGAGCAGCCCGACAATCTTGTGGCTTGGCTCAGCTCCCAGGGCCCTGATCGCGGCGCTGACAAGTTAAGTCCATAACGACCAATTTCGGGCCTCGCCGACCCAGAACGCCATCTGAAATCGCGACTGATTTTCGATAGGACATCGACCAATCTGGACCGAAGAGCACTTAACTTGTCAGCACCGTCGCAGGCTTATTCATCTTCTTTCGCGGCCAGAGCCTGCAGATCGGTTTTGTCCAGCCATTCGATGCCTGAACCGAATTGATGGCGCAGGTTGAGGTCCTTCTCCTCTGCGCGCACCAATTCGATGTCGGTCTTGAGATTGCTGTAGAGCGCGTAGGGTTTCAACAGGCGATCCACGAGGTCAGCATCGCAGAGCTTGCGCTCGACACAAACTTGCACGGCGTCGAAGAAGTCGACATAGACGACCAGGTCGTTCGGGGCGACCTGACTTGCGGGCTGCGACGCTGCTTCGGTTGGTTGAGTCGAGGCGCCGCTTTCACCAGGCGAGGTACTCGCTTCCTCGTCCGAAAGGTCAGGCGCCAGCGCCAGTGCCAGTGCATCACCGACGCGCTGACGGATGGCGAGCATGTCGGAACGGTTGAACATGTCATAGAGCGCAAACGTTTGGACAACGCTGGCGTCCGCCGCGTGCTTGATCTCCTCATCATACTTTGCGAGCGCCTGGAGGCCGCCCCACCCGGCGCCAATTACCCCGACCCAAGTTACCAAGATGGTCGACCAGCCGGCAAAACTGGTGCCTTTACGTTTTTCTTCCGCCATTCTTACCCCCTACGCAGCCCGATCCTGCCGTATAGCATGCAATTGGCGCCGACCATCCGCCCACGGCACATTGCCGCTTGCAGTGTTCCCGCGAGTTCAGCATGGGTCACAAGAGCTGACGGCCAACTCCAGCCGTTTGCCCTGCCCCTAACCAATGACTGTAAGCGCCTCAAAAACGTCACTCGATTGGTTTCGCGGGGCTGGTCGCTGGCTGCGGCGCGCGTGCCGACAGAACAAGACCGCACAGCACTATGAATGTCCGCATGAAATTCGCCCCTCTCTGAAAGGTAGCCCATAGGTCTCACGCCGCCTCCGACATGGGGCGCTGACACTTCTTCGTTGTGCGCTTCGGAATCCAGACCGATGATTCAGCCGCCCGGCGGCATGTGACAGACTCCCTCTCTGCCTGCGGACCGAACTTGTCTGCTGCGAACCCACCGCCTAGGCTCACGGTGCGGTAGGGACGTGCCGTAGGGCGGGTAAGAAGGTGACCACATGAAAACTGTATTCAGCACGGGGGCGATCGCAGCGCTTTGCCTTGGTCTGAGCATGGGCGCGGGCACATCTCAGGCGCAAACTGGCGGCTATATGTGGTGCTCTGCTACCTCCACGAACGGCAACAGCGTGGCGCGCTTTTATTCTGGCGTCTTCGCCGCCAGCGCGTCGGAGGCGATAGCCAAAGCTGCCGCGTTCAAGAGCGCAGCAGAGGATGCCGAATTCAGCGCGGCTGTCATCACGGCGACCTGCCACGCCACGCCTGACCAGCCGTCAGCCCTGCGGGCTCTCAATGCGGCCCGCAACAATGCGCCGGGCGACGACCTCGACTGGGCAGGCTGACGCCGCCGACCGACAGGCTGCGATGCCGATACACGCGCTGCGCCCTCGTTCTCGTGCTATGCTGCGGAGCCAGTTGAGGGTCCCGACGAACAGCGGACCGGTGAGCTGTGCATTGTCCGTTTCGGGGTTTTGAGATGACATGGAAGACCTTCGGCTGGCTTCTTGGCGCCGGCGTGTTGACGGTCGCCGCATGTTCTCGGACGCCCCCGGCGTCAACCGTCTCCGCTTCGCCTTTGCCGACGGGGCCAGCCTCCACTTCGCCTTCGCTGGCGACGCTCGCCAGCGATTGCGCCGATGGCGGGCCACGTTTCCCCATCTCTCAACTCTGCCAGGGCCCCGCGATCAAGGATCTCGGCCGAACCCTGGGATCTCTCCCTGAGCCACCCGCGGACTGCAGCTGGACGGTCAATGAATCCACCTTCCCTCTACCGCCAGGCGATGGCGTGCTGCTTTACCGCGCGCTTTCTTGCAAGGGCGTGACGACGAAACTGGAAGTCAGCGCCGGAGCGCCTTCAACCCTCAGCTACGCCGCCTCCGCGCTCTATCCCGATGTCGTGAAGGACAAGGTCAAGGTGGTGAAGATTTTCGATGGTGGCGGACAGGACCCGCGCAAGCAGATCGAAGCGTTGAAGGTGGGCATTCCCAACAAGGCCGAACGCGCCTCGTGCGTGCTGCAGCCGGCCGGCATTGATGGCTGGCCGGCCGATGCGCTGGTGATCCAACCGAGCGCCGAGGCGCGCGCCAACGCGCCGAAGGACAAATTCCCAGCCTCTTGCGGAGAGTATGGCGTTGACATTGACTCGAAGACCTTCTGGCGCGTGACTCAGGGTTACGCTTGGTATTTCCAGATGGGCCCGGATTCGATGGACTTCGACCCGGGCTCACTGCTGCTTATGAAGAAGACCGCCGGCGGCGAATGGGAAGCCGTAAAGTAGGCGTCCCGGAATCGGCCTGAGCTTCCCCGGCAGCCATGCTGGACCGTTCAAAACAGTTCGGAAGACCCGTCACGCGCAGCCATCCCTGCAGCTCTCGCGGGGCGGGCGTTATCCTGCAGTGCCGCGCGAGACCTTTGCCGCCGCATCACGCTCATGGTCGACATGACGCGACCCAACGAACCGGCGCCGGTCGAAGCTTTCCAGAAGGCATGGGATGAGATGCTGGGGGACGGCCCATGAGCGCGGCGCCCGACATCTTTCTGAGCTCAACCGCGATGATCTGGCGCGGGCGAACGGCTGAAGTGGGCCCCACAACAGCCGATCGTAATGTTCGCCTCGACTGTCTGGAATCGGGGGGCACTACGGACATCGCACGCGGTAAATCCAAGCCGAAGGAAGCGGACGTAGCCCTCGCCTGACTTCAAAATCTCAAACGCAGTGCACCCAGCTTGATGCATGAAAGTCATAACCGTGGTGAGGGCGTGTATTGTTCTAGATGCCGGCGGGTTCCCCTCGGATTTGCTTTCCGCGTTGTCGTCGTTGGAGGGACGCTTGGAGGGACGCGGCCGCACCGATGTGAAAAAAATGGGCGCTGCGCGGCAAATTCTGCTTGAGGCTGGTGGGCGGTACAGGGATCGAACCTGT
>JANOKS010000186.1:0-2427 GCA_031419455.1 Alphaproteobacteria bacterium | reverse complement strand
CGCGCGCGTGGACGCAAACGCCGTGCGCGCGGCCCATGCTTCGACGGACGCCGCGCTCAGCGCGGCTGCTCAGCATGAGCTGGTGGGTGTTGCCGCAACCTCATGCCAGAGCTCTCTCATAGCGCTCATGCTGAGCAGCGCACGCAGTGCGCGTCCGTCGAAGCACGAGCGCGGGCTCACCACAGCCAGAGGCCCGCCCAAATCCTATTGCCTACTGCCTATTCCCTACTACCCCGAAAGCGTCAGCTTTCGGGAACGCGCCCGCATGCCCAGAACGAAAAAGGCCGCCCCATCCCGGAGCGGCCTTCTCAATTCAAACCCATCCAACCTTGATCAGGTCGTGCCGCCGCCCGGAGGTTCGGCCATCGGGTCCTGCGCGTGTTTTACGGCGCCTTCAAAGATCGCGTTTGGTTCGATCGCCAGCGAGGCGTGGAAGATGTCGCCGCGCACCTTGGCGCCCGAGCAGAGCTGAACCTTGCGGGCGCGGATCCGGCCCTCGACCGTGCCACGCACGACCACAGACTCAGCGACCACTTCGCCCTTGATGGCGCCCGTCTCGCCGACGGTCAGGGCGGAGGCGCGTACATCGCCCTCGATCTGGCCGTTGATGTCGAGTTCGCCCTGGGAAATCAGCTTGCCGATTATCTTCACGTCCGCGGAGATGATCGACGGCCCGGAGCGTGCGACCGGCGCACGCTTCGGCGCGATGTCAGGCATCGCAGGTTTCGGCGCGAGTTGCGGCGGAGCAGGCGGCTCCGGTGTCTTGCCCTTAGTGAACATGCTTGCCAGCCCTCAGGAATTTCAGCGGATCATATGATTTGCCGCGGAAGTATATCTCGTAATGCAGGTGCGGTCCCGTGCTTCTGCCAGTCGAACCCATCGTGCCCATCTTCTGGCCGATGGCCACTTCCTGGCCGAGCTTCACGGATATCGAGTTCATGTGGCCGTAGCGTGTCTTGAATCCCGCCCCATGGTCGATTTCGACCGTTCGTCCGTAAGCGCCCTTGACCCCGGCATGAATGACCCTGCCCGGCGCCGGAGCGATGATCGGCGCGCCAGTGAATGCTGCAAGGTCTGTGCCTTCGTGGAACGTCGCCTTGCGGGTGAACGGATCGGAGCGATAGCCAAAGCCCGAAGTTTCGCGGTACGCGCCCTGGACCGGCAGCCCAAGCGGCAGTGAACGCATGGCCCGCTGATACTCCTCCGCCTCGCGCAAACGGGCCTGCACCTCGTAGATGCGCTGCTCGAAAGGATCAGCCGACGCCGCATCGGCCCCCGGCGTCGTGAAGTTGATGGGGATCAGCGGCCCGCCCATGCCGTTCTGCTCGAGCACGCGGGACGCCGGCACGCCGGTCAGGCGGATCACGCCGCGCGCGCTCTCGGCCTGCTGAACGGCTTCCTCTTCAAGCTTGTCGAGAAAGCTGGCCTGGTCCTCGATCAGTTTGTCTGTCCGGGCGCGAAAGGAGGTGCCGCCTCCGGCGTTGGCCTCCGTGCCATCGGGACGGGCCGAGCGCGGGTCACCTTCCTCGATCGTCGAATCGATCAGCAGCTCGGGCTTTCCGCTCAGGGCGATGGCCGACGCCGAGTCCTGGCCCTGCAGGCTGGACATCAGGCGCTTCAGCACCGCGTGGCGGTCCTCGGCTTCCTCGATCGCTGTATTGAAATCCGAAGAGCGCGTTTCGAGCAGGGTAAGAGCGGTCTGTTCGGCAGCCTTGGCCTGGCGCAGTTCGCGCTCAAGGCGCGCCGACTTGCGGTCCGACCCGCCACCCTGGATTTCGATGCCGGGACCTTTCAGGAGCACGGCAGCCGTCGCGAACAGGCACCAGCCGACGACAAGCGTCGCTGCGCCCGCCATCATCGCCTGACGCCAGGGCGAAATGGAAACGTAACGCACCGCGCCACCGCTGCGGTGATAAATCTGTCTTTCCGGAAAAGCCTTCTCGAAGAAGGCTCTTACCTTGGCCTTCAGGTGTTTGACCGCCATTCAGTGTGCCCGATCAAGTGCTCTACGCGCCAAGCCCCGCTCCGCCCGCTTGTAGTGCCCGGCAGCGCCATGGATAACTCAGAACTTCGCAGACGCGAACCCCTGTCGTCAGCTTTTTACCACCCTCAACTGCGGCGATTAATCTCTGATTAATTGGGCTTCTCGCCCAGGGCAGCTCTCAGATTGATGTAACGCGTTCAGCCAGAACCGCATCGGCGTGACCCGGCACGCGAACGTTTCGCCAGACGCGCCGAATCGCTCCCTCCGGACCGATCAGGAAGGTCGAGCGGACGATGCCCATGTAATACCAACGGGCTGAGCATCTGACTCGATTTGGGGTTCCTGGAGGGATCGAACGCTGATTCATTTCGACGGCCAGTCGGGAGGACAGAGCATGTCGATTGCGATCACGCGTTTGGGGATGTCGGCGGTAGAGCTTCGGC
>JANOKS010000185.1:0-44586 GCA_031419455.1 Alphaproteobacteria bacterium | reverse complement strand
GATGCGAGACGCCCAGGAGCGATCCTTCGATGCTTGCTGGTCTCGCGTCGGCCAGTTGCTCTCCTGCTTCACAAAACAGGAATGCGCCAACTACCTCGCCAACTCAGGATACGCTTCCACCTAAAGCGATCACGCTCTAGTTCCACGAACTTTTCTCGACGCGCGTGTGGCGGGTCTGACAGGACTCGAATCCGCTCATTCAGACCATTCGCTGACCTTATCCGCTACGGGCCGCGCCACCCCTGCGTGGCCGGCCCCGGCTCGATCTTCATCAGCACGCTGTCGGCTCCTTCGTCGGTGATCACATAGAGATAGCCGTCGGGGCTCTGCTCGACGTCGCGGATTCGCTGGTGCAGGTCGAACAACAGCATCTCGCTGCGCACGACTTCCCACTTCTCGTTGAAGACGATCCGCTCGAGGTGGCCTGTGCGCGGCGAGTTGCTCATCCGCATCGCGCCAACGAAGAGATTGCCCTTCCAACTCGGAAACTTGTCGCCCGTGTAGAACAGCATCCCGCCCGGCGCGATCGACGGCACATAGGAGATGTGCGGCCGCGTCAGCCCGTCCTTGTAGGGGACGGGGGAGACCTTGGTTCCCGAATAGTAGCGGCCGTCGCTGACGATCGGCCAGCCATAGTTCTGGCCGGGCTTCAGCACGTTGATCTCGTCGCCGCCCTGTGGGCCATGCTCGGAAACCCAGAAATCCTTCGTCCACGGATTGAGTGTCATGCCGAGATTGACCCGGTGGCCGATCGTGAAGATCTCGGGATTGTAGCCCGCCTTGCCCGCGAACGGATTGTCCTTCGGCAGGCTGCCATCGTCGTTCAGGCGCAGCGTCTTGCCTGCATAGTCGTCCGGCTTCTGCGCGCGGCCGATCGACTCGTCCGTGCCCACACCCGGACAGCCGATCGTGAAGTAGAGCTTCCCGTCAGGCCCGAACGCCATCTTGGTGTAGAGCGCATCGACATCGTCGCCGACGAAGATGTCCTTGCCATCGACGATTTCAGTTCCGTTCCAGCGTCCGCGGAAGATCGCGTTGTTGCCGTAATCGCCATGCGCCGGTTTGTGATAGGACAGGTAGATCAGTCCGTTCGCCTTGAAGTCGGGATGCAGCACGACATCCATGAAGCCGGTCGCCGTGCCCAGCACCGCGACCTTCGGCGTGCCCGCGACCGGCGCCGGGTCCAGCTTGCCATCGCGGATGATGCGGAGGCTGCCCGCGCGTTCGGCGACCAGCACGTCGCCCGTGGGCAGGAATTCGATCGCCCGCGGCGAGGTCAGCCCGCGCGCGACGACGGAGACGCGCACATCGCGCTCCTCCCATGATTCGAACTGGAACGGACCGTCAGCGAGTTTCGGAGCCGACCATGCCGGCGGGCGTGGCCCGTCCGCGCTGTCGCGTTCATCGCGAATGCGCCGCGCCGGGTAGGGAATGCCTTCGACATAGGCGCTGCGATTGCGCCCGGTCGGATCGGTGCTGAGATCCGCGTTGGCGAACTGTGGCGCGGCAGCAGCCGGCGTCGAGAGGAAAGCGATCACGTGGCCCCGCTGCTGCTCGTTCAGCATGCCGGATTGCAGGGCCATCAGGCCGCCCGGTGCAAGCGCCGCCATGATCCGGTCGCGACCGAGATCATGGAGTTCGTCGAGCACGGGCGCGGTTTCATCCCCGCCATTGTGGCATGCCGAACAGTACTGGCTGTAGACGTCGCGTCCCGCAATGTGATCGGCGCTGACAGCGGCGAGTGTTGCCGGTGCATCCGGTTCGATTTGTGTCGAGGTGCAGGCTGCGATGGCAAGCAACGAGGCCGCCAGCCAGATGTTTGGACGCTTCATTGGTCTCCCCGGATTCTGTGCTTTTCAGCATAGAAAGCGGAAATCACGCAGCAGTCACGCTGCGGTGCGGCATCGCGATCTGATCGCAGCTCAGGCCTGGCCGAATTTGGTAGTCGTGGTGATCCCGAGCGACTTCAGGAAATCGGTGGGAAGCACGCCGCCGGCGCAGACAATGATGGCGTCATTCGGAAGTTCGATCGGTCCGCTGGCGGTCTTCAGCTTCACCGATGGCTTGCTGATGGAAATGATCTGCGAAGACAGGCGCACGGTGAGACGGCCCGAGGCAATGGCGGCATCGACGCGCGTGCGGTTCTTGCGTTTGGCGCGTCCGAATGCATCGCCGCGATAGGTAAGATCGACGATGGCATCGGATTCTTCTGCAACTGTCGCCGCAGCCTCCAGCGCGCTGTCGCCGCCGCCAACAACCAGCACGCGCTTGCCGGCGAACTGTTCGGGATCGGCGAGGCGGTAGAGCACCTTGGAGGATTCTTCTCCCGGCACGCCAAGTTTGCGCGGGGTGCCGCGACGCCCGATCGCCAGCAGGATGGCGCGGGTCTTGTAGCTTCCCTTTGAAGTCTTCGCGATGAAGCCATCACCGTCCTTTTCGATGCCGAGCAGCTGCTCCTCGTATGACAGTTCGAGTCCGGCCTTGTCGCGCGCCTCGTTCCAGAAGCCGAGCAGGGTCTCTTTCTGCACTTCACGAAACTGCATCTTCCCGATGATCGGAAGCTTGGCAGGCGCGGTCATCACCAGCTTGCCGCGTGGAAAATGAGAGACCGTGCCGCCAAAAGATTCCTGCTCGACCGTGCGATAGCGCAAGCCCTTCTCTTTCGCTGCCAGGGATGCTGCGAAGCCAGCGGGACCCGCGCCGACGATGAGCACGTCGAGACGGTCGCCGCGCTTCATGCCGGAAAGTTTTGAGATCGAGTCCATCGCCTGCACGCCCTGGCTGATGGCGTTGCGGATCAGGCCCATGCCGCCCAGTTCTCCAGCGATGAACAGGCCGGGCACATCCGTTTCAAAGGTGGGCGAGACAACCGGCAGTTCGACGCCGCGTTTCTCCGTGCCGAACACCAGCGAGATCGCCTGCGTGGGGCAGGCAGCGGCGCAGGCGCCATGGCCGATGCAGGCGGTCGGGTCCACGACATGCGCCTTGCCGTTGATGATGCCGATCACGGTGTGTTCGGGACAGGCCGTGACGCATGACGCCGAACCGCAGCACAGCGACAGGTCGATCTGGGGATGAAGCGATGTCGGCTCGGTGAGGCCTGCCTCTTCCGATTCCTTCCATGTCTCCTTTGCACGCGTGGATGCGCGCTTACGCGACAGGCCGAAGATCAGCAGGCCAAGTCCGAAGGGGAGTACATAGACGAGAAGCCCCGAGAGTGTTTCGAGCAATGCGTCAGGTCCGTCTAGTTGGAGGAGACATCGATCTGTTCAGCCATCACAGCGGCGAGCTGTTGCTGAGCTGAGGGGTCGGTAGCGAAGACTGCCTTGCCCTTGGCCAGCGCTGCACGCGCCTCATCCTCCTGGCCAAGCACACGGCGCGCGCGGATGAGGCGGAGCCACCCATCGAGGTCGACAGGGTTCGCTTGCAGTCGCGCGTCGAGCCGCGAGACCATGCCGTCAATCATTGCCTGCCGGGCCTGAGGCGACATGGCCTCGGCGTCGGAGACCTGAGCCGTGGTCGGCCCGGCAGGCCGCTCCGCCAACGGTGCAGCAGCGGTGCGCGCTGCCGGAAGCCGGGCGGAAACATCAATTCCGGAAGACAGGGATAGCTCGACCACGCGGCCTCGCACCTCCTCAAACCAGGGCGCTTCCGGCTCTGCGCCCTTGAGCATGGTGAGCCAGTCGTTGAGCGCATCGGCGGGCTTGCCGTCCTGCTGTTTCTTGAGGCCCAACAGGAAGCGCGCGCGGGCGTCGGCTGGGTCGGCCTTGTAGGCCGCCTGCAGCGCGACGGCGGCGTCATCGGTGACGAGGCCGCCAGCGGCGCGCGAAAGGGATTCGCCATAGGCCGACTGCGTTTCGGCGTCGTTCGGCGCAATGGCGACGGCTCGGCCATAGGCGGCGGCTGCGCCGGCGAAATCGTCAGTGCGAAATTTCGACCATCCAAGCATGCGCCAGCCTTCGACATCGCCGGGCTCGTTGGAGAGGCGCGTTTCGAGGTTCGAGATCATCTCGTCGACGGGGGCGACGTTGAACTGACCGCCGCCGGCGCTGGCGCCAGCGATCTGCATGCCTCCACTCGACGCCGCCATCATGGGCGCCTGCGTCGCGGCGCCGACGCCCGGCGAGCCGACCATGCCGTAGAGGATGGCCGAACCGATCGCCATGGAGGCGGCGACGGCGATGAAGGTTGTGCGATCGGTCAATGTCATGTCGGCGTCCTCGCGGATGGAGCTGGCGCTCGCAGTGGTGATAAGCCGGCGCTGGATTTCAGTGCGCGCCATGCGCGCGTCCTCGGCTGAAGTGAGTCCCAGCGATTCCTCGCGAGCGATCTCATCGAGCTGAGATGTGTAGATGTCGGCGCTTGCGCCATCGGCGATCCGGTTGCGCCGCAGGAATGGCCAGCACGCGGCGGCGATGGCGGCGGTCATGAGCACGGTGATGAGAAGCCAGAGCATCAGGCTTTGCCTCCTGCTTCGAGGCGGCGCGCGAGTTCGGCGGCTTCTGCCTCGCTGAGCGGCGCAGGCGCGAGATCGCGTTTGCCGGCGGGGCGGAGGTAGGCGAACCATCCGACGGCGGCGGCAATGACCAGCAGGAGCGGCCCGAACCAGAGCAGCAGGGTGTCCATTTGCAGCGGGGGCTGGAGGCGGACGAAATTGCCATAACGATCGGTCATGTAGGCCATGACCGCGTCCTTGCTCTCGCCGGCGGCGATCCGTTCGCGAACGAGGCGGCGCATGTCGGCGGCGAGCGGCGCGTTGGATTCCTCGATCGACTGGTTCTGGCAGACGACGCAGCGGAGCGATTTGCCGACCTCGCGCGCCTGCGATTCGACTTCAGGTGTGAAGGGTGCGGGCGGCGTCTGCGCGAAGGCGACAGGCAATGCCGCAAAAGCCATTGCGACGATGAGGCGTTTCATGCGGGTTCTGCCTCCAGCTTGCGGATGAGAGGAAGGATCGTGTCGGCCCACAGCTCGGGCGTGATGGGGCCGACCTGCTTGAAGCGGATGCGGCCCTCGCGATCGACGAGGAAGGTTTCGGGCGCGCCCGTGACGCCGAGGTCGATGGCGAGGCGGCTGTCGCCGTCAACGCCGGTCTTGAGGTAGGGGTCGCCATAGCGCATGAGCCACGCCGCGCCGGCGCCTGGCGGATCGCGCCAGTCGACGCCATAGAGCGCGACCTCTTTCGACGATGCGATCGCTTCCAGTTGCGGATGCTCGAGAATGCAGCTGGAACACCATGAGCCGAACACGTTCACCAGCGATACTTTGCCGATCAGGTCCTGCTTGGTCAGCGCTTCGCGTTCCGGCGTGAGGCGCGTGAGCGCGAAGTCGGGCATCTCGCGATCGATCATGGTCGAAGGCAGTTCGGCGGGATCGCGCGTCAGGCCCCAGGCGAAGAAGCCGCCGATGATGAGCAGGATCGCAGCCGGCACGGCTGCGGCCCATGCGGGGAGTGCGGCGCGCGGTTGCGAGACATCACTCATGCGCCCACTCCTGCAGCTGCAGGGATGGCTGGCGCGCGCACCTTGTGCGGAGCGCCAACACGGAAGCGGCGATCGGACAGGGAGATGAACCCGCCCATCGCCATCAACAACGCGCCGGACCAGATCCACATTGCCAGCGGATGATGCGTGACGCGAACCGCGAAGGCGCCTGTGCCGTCATCCTCGCCCGCGGTGAGATGCAGGTTCGACAGGAAGCCCATGCGAATGCCGGCCTCGGTGGTGACGGTGTCTCGCTCGGGATAGTAGCGCCGCTCGCTGACCATCGCCTCTTCGGGCGCGCCGTTCTCCGCGACGGCGAAGGTCAGGCGCTGGGCGTCATAGTTCGCGCCCTTCACATTCTGCACCTGTGTCAGCGTGAAGGTGCGTGACCCCAGCGTTGTGGTGTCACCCAGCCTCAGGGATCCCATGGAATCCTTCTCCCACACGGACATCGCGGTGATGCCGAGGACAGCGACCGCGAAGCCAAGGTGGGCGACGACGAAGCCCCAGGTGGAGCGCGGAAACGCGCGCGCGAGGAACAGTGACTGGCTGGGCCTGACCTGACCAATGCGCAACCGGACCTGCATCCAGCGCGACATGCCGGCGATGAGAAATACGCCGAAGCCGATGCCCAGGCCGCCGGCGATGCTTTGTCCGAATACGCCTGCGCCAAGGCCGGCGAGGAGACCAACGATCATCGGGATACGCATCGCATTGCCGGCTAGCTTCACGGCGTCGCTGCGCCAGCGCATCATCGGGCCGAAGGCCATCAGCGCGGTGACGCCCAGCATGATCGGGCCGAAGGTGATGTTGAAATAGGGTGGGCCGACCGAAATCTTGTCGCCGGAGAGTGCGTCGATCACCAGCGGATAGAACGTGCCGAGGAAGACGACGGCGCAGGCGATCAGCAGCAGGAAGTTGTTTGCGAGGATCGCGCCTTCGCGGCTGACGGGTGCGAATGTGGGCGGCTGTTGCAGTCGGCGGGCGCGAAGCGCGTAGAGCGTCAGGGCGCCGCCGGATGCGGCGATGACCATCGCCAGGATGAAGACGCCGCGCGCCGGATCGACCGCGAAGGCGTGCACGCTGGTGAGGATGCCGGAGCGGACGAGGAACGTTCCGATCAGGCTGAGCGTGAAGGCGAGGATCGAGAGCAGCAGGGTCCAGTTGACGAGGGCGTGGCGGCGCTCGACCACGAGCGCACAGTGCAGAAGCGCGGTGCCGACCAGCCAGGGCATGAAGGACGCGTTCTCAACTGGGTCCCAGAACCACCAGCCGCCCCAGCCAAGCTCATAGTAGGCCCAGAAGCTGCCGAGCATGATGCCGATGGTGAGGAAGCACCAGGCGGCGAGCACCCATGGCCGCACCCACCGCGCCCACGCGGCGTCGACCTTGCCCTCGATCAGCGCCGCGACGGAGAACGAGTAGGCGACCGAGAAACCGACATAGCCGAGATAGAGCATCGGCGGATGGATCACGAGCCCGGGGTCCTGCAGTAGCGGGTTGAAACCCATGCCTTCGAGCGGAACAGGTAGGAGGCGCGCGAACGGGTTTGACGTGAACAGGATGAAGGCGAGGAAGGCGACGCCGATCAGGCCCTGCACGCCCAGCGCGCGAGCCTTGAGCGTGGCTGGCAGGTTGTTCCCGAACACCGCGATAGCGGCGCCAAAGCCCGAGAGCACGACCACCCAGAGCAGCATGGAACCTTCATGCTGACCCCACGCTGCGGAAATCTTGTAGAACATCGGCTTCAGCGTGTACGAGTTCGCCGCAACCACCTTGAGCGAGAAGTCTGAAACGGCGAACGCCCAGACCAGACACATGAATGCAAAAGTAATGAGCGCGAACTGCACGATCGCCGCGGATGCCCCGAGTCGCATCAGACGGGTCTTGCCACGCGCCGCCCCCCACAACGGAGCCAGGCCCTGTGCCATCGAAGCCATCAGTGCAAGGATAAGGGCGAAAAGACCGAGTTCGCTGATCAAGGCAAGCTGCACTCTATATTGCGACAACAGTCGATGTCGTCGTGATGCGCACCCCACCAGCAACGTCATGGACTCGTGCGAAACAAAACGCCAGACCCGAAACATATGAATTATTTCATGACTGCGGACTTTTCATCACAGTACGAGCGTGTCATGAGGCAAGCGCTGGGGAGCGCATCATCAGTGCGCGGAGTATTTAGTGCAGGGTCCCCACGGTTCACGACGCGGCGCCGCGCTGGTTCTCCGAGACATCGTTGACGAACCGCCTGCGCGACCTTTGCTGAAAACCGTACCGAGTCCGCAACTTGCCAGGCCCGAGCAGGAGCCGCCCCGCACGGCCGCGCTCGCCGCGGCTGCACGCAAGCCCAAGACCGGTTTCCGTGTGTTTCCGCTATATCTGACGGTGATTGCCGCCGCGCTGGCGTTCGGATTCGTGTTCAAGGACCGGTTGCAGATCGAGGCGGAAGTCGGCGTCGGCTACTGGCTCGGCGTTGCGGGGGTGGCTTGTGTTGGCGTCCTGCTCTTCTATCCCGTGCGCAAGCGTTACCCGAAGCTTGCCTTCCTTGGCAGCGTGCCGGGCTGGTTCCATCTGCACATGGCGCTCGGCATCCTCGCACCGACGTTCATCCTGTATCACGCCGGTTTCCGAACAGGATCGGTCAACGCAGCTGTCGCGCTCGTCACCATGTTGATCGTCGCTGGCAGCGGACTCTTCGGACGCATGCTCTACGTGCGAATCCACAGGAATCTCAAAGGAAAGAAGGCCGAAGTGAAGGCGATGGCGCAGGACACGGCTCTGCTGCGCCAGACGTTGTGCCGTGATTTTTCCGAGGTCGCGGATATCACCGAGAAGCTCGAGAAGGCGCTGCACAAGCCAAGTCCCAACGTGTTCCACGCACTCGGCTATGCTTTCGCAACGTCAGCGAAGATCACCGTCGCGCGACGCAAGATGTTGCGGGCACTCGCCCGCGGGGCGAAACGCATGGCGTCGGTTCCGGGCGGCAAGGTTGCCGCAAGACGACTGAAGCGGGATGGCGCGCTGCTTGTCCGCACCTACTGCCATGAGCTGCGTCACGCGGCGTACCTGACATTTTTCGAGCGGCTGTTTGCGCTCTGGCACATCGTGCACATGCCGCTCTTCTTTCTCATGCTGGTAGCGGCCGGCATCCATATTGTGGCCGTGCACCTCTACTAGCCGGGTATGTCGACGATCCGCGCCCTGCTGATCGCCGTGATGGGCGTTGTTGCGCTGCTGGCGGCTCCTGTCGCCGTGGCGCAGAACCCGCTGGAACGTCTTGTTTCGCCGGGAGCGCTCGCACGCTCGCACGAGAAACTCGAGGCGACATGCAATGTCTGCCACGACTCGTTCAACAAGGCCGGCCAGCCGGCAAAATGTCTCGACTGTCACAAGGAAACGAACTTCGACGTGACGAACAAGCGCGGCTTTCACGGACGCTCGCCATTGGTGACCGGCAAGGAGTGCAAGAGCTGTCATGTCGAGCATGAAGGGCGGAATGCGATACTCGTCATCCTCGACGAGAAGACGTTCGATCACCGCTTCACTGATATGCCGCTGCTGGGCGCGCATGCGCGGGTCGCCTGCGCCGAATGCCACCAGAAGGGCGTGAAGCATGCAAAAACGCCGACGGATTGCGCGAGCTGTCACAAGGCTGACGAGCCGCACAAAGGGCGGCTGGGAACGGCTTGCTCTACCTGCCATGTGGTGTCGAGCTGGAGGACGGTGTCGTTCGATCACGCCAAGACCGATTTCGCCCTGAAGGGGAAACACGCGAGCACGCAGTGTGCGTCCTGCCATGCGAACGAAAAGTGGGAAGGCGTCGCGACGACCTGCGTCTCGTGTCATGCGAAGGAAGATGCGCACGCGGGCAAGTTCGGGACTGACTGTGCTTCATGTCACAAGGAAACGGGATGGAAGGTCGATCAGTTCGACCATTCCAAGACCGGCTTCGCGCTCGTCGGCCAGCATGCCGAGGCGAAGTGCGAGTCGTGTCACACGAAGGGCCTCGACATCCCCCTTCCGACGGGTTGCAATAGCTGTCACGCCAAGGACGACACGCACAAAGGCAGGAACGGCACGGCCTGTGCGGACTGCCATACGCCGCGTGCGTGGACGACTGTGACGTTCGACCATGCGAAGACGGATTTCCCGCTGAAGGGCAAACATGCCGCTGTGAAATGCGAGACCTGTCACACCAGGCCGGTGAAGGACTGGGTTCCGCCGACGGCCTGCAGTGGATGCCATGAGAAGGACGACACGCACAAAGGCCTGCTCGGCCCTAAATGCGCTGACTGTCACGCCGAGACGGGCTGGACGAAGGTGCGGTTCCAGCATGAGCGGGATGCGGGTTTTGCCCTGAAAGGCAAGCATTCCACCGCCACATGCGCCGCGTGTCACACGCAGCCGACGCATGTGAAGGCGCCGCCTTCGAGCTGCATCGGCTGCCACCGCGACGATGATCCGCACAAGCAGCAGCTGGGCGACGGATGCGGCCAATGCCACGGCGAAACGGATTGGAAAACGAATGTTCGTTTCGATCACGACCTGACGGATTTCCCGCTGTTGGGGAAACACGACGGGCTCACGTGTGTACAATGCCACACGACGCCGGCCTTTCTGGACGCCGATCCGGTCTGTGGCTCGTGTCACCAGAAGCAGGACGTGCACAAGGGGCGCTTTGGGCCGTCATGCTCGACCTGCCACAACCCGGTCGAGTGGACGCGCTGGAAGTTCGATCACAACACCCAGACGGACTATCCGCTGACTGGCAAGCACAGCCAGGTTGGATGCGAGAGCTGCCATCGCGCGGCGGTGAAGGGCGAGATCGATCTCTCGACCCGTTGCATTACCTGCCATGCCGCTGACGACAAGCACCGAGGATCGTTTGGCACGGCCTGCGAGCGCTGCCACACGACCGAGGACTTCTCCAGGACGAGAGGAGTCGCGAATTAAATTTCCGTACAGCCATTGTGTCATCCGTAGACAGAGGAATAGGTGGTTCCCGGTGGGATTACTGGGCGCTGTCGCTGATCGTGAGAACGGTTCGATGGCCCACTGCCGTCCGGACATAGCCGCTTTGCCTTTTGCCGCAGTCGTCTTGCGGGTGCTGGCGGCGTTCACAATTGCCATCCTGATGCTGACTTCCACGGGCGTTGTCGCGCCGGCTCATGCGCAGGACGATGCAGATGTGGTCGTCGTCCAGTTCGATCACTTCTCGACCGGCTTCCCCCTCGATGGGGCGCACAGGTCGGTCAGCTGCGACAGCTGCCATACGAATGGAAACTTCCAGGCATTGCCAACGCGATGCCGCGATTGCCACAACGATACGATCGCGCCGGGAAAGCCCTTCCGGCACATTCCGACCAATGCGGACTGCGATTCCTGTCACGTAACGGCAAGCTGGTCGCGCGTGCGCTTCGATCACTCCAGCGCGACCGCCGCGTGCGCGACCTGTCACAACAATTCGACCGCGCGGGGCAAGCCTGCCAACCACATCCAGACCAACGCAACGTGCGACAACTGCCACGTCACGTCGAACTGGGCGAATGTCCGGTTCGACCATGCTGATGTGACGGGCTCATGCGCGAGCTGTCACAACGGATCAGCTGCGACTGGCAAGCCGGCAAGCCACATCCCGACGACGGCTGGGTGCGAGACCTGCCACATGACGACGAACTGGGCGAATGTGCAGTTCGATCATGCCTCTGTCACCGGCGCGTGCGCGAGTTGTCACAATGGAACGAGCGCCACGGGCAAGCCGGCCAACCACATTGCGACGATTGCGGGTTGCGACAGCTGTCACAACACGGCGACGTGGACGAATGTGCGGTTCGACCATGCCAGCGTGACCGGCGCCTGCGCGTCCTGTCACAACGGAACGAGCGCCACCGGCAAACCTGCGAACCACATCGCGACCACAGCTGGCTGCGATAGCTGTCATAACACGACCACATGGACGAGCGTGCAGTTCAGCCATGCCGGGGTGACGGGCGCATGCGCGACCTGCCACAACGGAACGAGTGCGACAGGCAAGCCCGCGAACCACATTCCGACGACAGCCGGCTGTGAAAGCTGTCACGCCACGACCAGCTGGACGAACGTGACGTTCAGCCATGCAGGCGTGACGGGATCGTGTGCCTCCTGCCACAACGGGACGAGCGCCGCTGGCAAGCCCGCGAACCACATTCCGACCACGGCTGGCTGCGAGAGCTGCCACACCACGACGACGTGGACGAACGTGCAGTTCAACCATGCCGATGTGACGGGAGCCTGCGCCAGCTGTCACAACGGATCGAGCGCCACGGGCAAGCCGGTGAACCACATCGCGACCACGGCTGGATGCGACACCTGCCACAACACGACCGACTGGGCCAACGCGCGGTTCGACCATTCCGCCGTGACCGGGTCATGCGCGACATGTCACAACGGTACGCAGGCGACAGGCAAGCCGGCGACCCACATCGCGACGACGGCCGGTTGCGACACCTGTCACAACACGACGACCTGGACGAGCGTGCAGTTCGACCACTCCGCCGTGACCGGTTCGTGCTCGACCTGCCACAACGGGACGCAGGCGACAGGCAAGCCGCCGACGCACATCGCATCGACCAATACGTGCGACGACTGCCATGTGAGCACGGCCTGGACCACTGTGCGGGTTGACCACAATGCAGTCAGCGGAACCTGCACGTCCTGCCACAACGGAACGGTCGCCACCGGCAAGCCGGCCGCGCACATCGCGACCAACGCCCAGTGCGGCGATTGCCATTCGACGCTGGCGTGGGTGCCGGCGACGTTCGACCATTCGGCTGTGACCGGATCATGCGCCAGCTGCCACAATGGTACGAGCGCGACGGGCAAGCCGGCGAGCCACTTCGTGACCACGCTGCCGTGCGAGGAGTGCCACAGCATCACGAGCTGGACGACGGTGCGCTATACGCACAACAGCGCCGGCTATCCCGGACAGCACCGGGCGGCGCTGGACTGCACGGACTGCCACCGCAACAACGCGCAACAGGTCACCTGGCCGAGCCCAGCCTACCAGCCGGATTGCGCGGCCTGTCACGCCAACGATTATGAGTCCGAGTCACACCAGAAAACCCGCACGCCCTCGACGCGGTACACCGTCGCCGAGCTGCGTGATTGCGAAGGCGCCTGCCACACCTACACGGACAGCACGATGACGACGATTGCCGAACGGCGGACCTCGAATCACCGGGTGTCCGACAGTTCGTTCGACGACTAGCGGGGGCCGTTCGCGGCCGGGAATTTCATAGCTGGGGAGCGACAGAGGATTGCGCAAGCGCTGACAAGCGCGAGCGACGGAGTGTGCGTATGACGGTGAAGGACGCGAAGCGGATGCGGACGATGCTGGCGGGCAGCGTGTTCGTCACGCTGGCGAGTCAGCTGGCGCCGTCGAGCTATGCGCAGACGATCTCGGACCGGTTTCTCTCGCGTGTGACCGCCCAGGAGAATGGCGCGTGCGCGACGGTGAACATCGATTTCAACACGCCGGTCCGCTACGTGTCGCACTTCCCCGATCGGGGCGGGCGCGAGTTGCGCATCGGGGTGCAGCCGCTGAATTTCAACCGCGGCTCGCTGTCGACCGCGCTGGCGACGGAGAGCCTGCGGCCGCCATCGAGCACTGTCGCCGGCATCCAGCGTATTACCTACGACGTGTCGGACCCGGCCGGACCGACGCTCGTGCTGCAGTTCGACCATGACGCGAACTGGGATGTGAAGCCTGACCGGACTGCGACGCGGATCGTCGTCACTGTATCCGGACGCGATGGATGCGTTCCGGCCGGGACGCAGGCGGCCAATGCGCCGGGGTCGAACATCATCCTGTCGGTGACGCAGTCGGTTCCGGAAGCGCTGGAGCCCAATGGCAACTACGCTATCAACCTGCTCTCCGAGCGCGGCAAGGTGTTGCCGCCGGCGGAGGTGAAACAGCTCGACGCGTTCAGGCAGTTCGCGGCCTACGAATATACGTCCGAGGAAAACGGCGTTGAGTGGACGCGGCTGCGGCTGGGCACGTTTGCGACGCGGATGGAGGCCGAGCAGGTTCTGCCGCAGGTGACGACGGCGTATCCCGAAGCTTGGATCGCTCGGATTGATCGGTCCGAGCGGGAACGCGTCTATCAGGCGTGGCTGGCGGCGCGGTCGGGCGCGAGTTCGCAGCCTTCGGTACTGCCCGTTGATCCGGTGTCGGACGGCATGCTGCAGGAATTGCGCGACGTGCTGGCGGCTGCCGACAATGCCGCGGCGATCAGGCTTGCAGAGCGGCTGCTGGGGCAGCCGGAGAGCGCGGCGACGCCTGAGGCGCAGGAGATGCTGGGGCTGGCGCGCGAGCGTAACAAGCAGCTGGCGCATGCCAAGGCGGAGTACGAGACGTTTCTCGCGCGCTATCCGGACCACCCAAATGCAGCCCGTGTGAGGCAGCGGCTGGCAGCGCTGCTGGGCGAGGAGCCGGAGACGACGACGCCGGGCCAGCTGGATGAACAGGGCCGGGTGCAGACGGTGGTGAGTTCGAGCTTCAAGGCGGAGCTCTCGGGCTCGCTTTCGATGCTGTACCAGCGCGACGAGAGCGGCTTTCTGTTTGAGGATGTTCCGGTTGTCGGCGGGCCGGAGGTGAACCCGGATCCGATCGAGGAGAACAGGACCAACCTCAACGAGATACTCTATGGCGCGGACATCAACCTGACGGTTGGCAATGATCGCACCGAGGGGCTGTTGCGATTCTCGGGCGTATTCCGGGATGATTTCCGCGCCGGGATTCAGCGCGACGAGGGTGCGGTCAGCACGCTTTATCTCGACGTGTCGGATCGCGAGCTGAATACGGCTGTTCGCATCGGGCGCCAGACGCGGAACACGGGTGGAATCTTCGGGAGGTTCGATGGCGGGCTGCTGAGCTTCCAGGCGACCGAGAACCTGAAGCTCAATGTCGTGGGCGGATTTCCGGTGCAGTCCTCGCGCGATCTCGAGGTGAACACGGATCGGGTGTTCTATGGTGGGAGCATCGACTTCGCGATGATTCCGGATGCGCTGGATACGACGGTCTACTATGTCGATCAGACATATGGCGACCTTGTTGACCGGAAGGCGGTGGGCGGCGAGTTCAGGTATTTCAACCCGCTGTTCACGGCTTACGGGATCTACGACTACGACCTGCATTTCGGGCAGACGAATCTTGCGCTGCTCAACGGCTCGCTGCGCTTCGAGGACGAGTCGAGCATTTCGGTTGCGGTGGACTATCGACGCTCGCCGATGCTGACGACGCTGAATGCGATCATCGGACAGGGCGTGGAGAATCCAAACGACCTGCTGACGCTCTATCCAGAGGAAGAGATTTACCAGCTCGCGCATGACCGGACAGCGTATTCGCGGTCGGCGTCGATCAGCGTATCGCGGCCGATCACGGAAAACCTGCAGATCAATGTCGACGTGATCGCGACCAATGTTTCCGGCACAAAGGCGTCTGGCGGGATCGAGGCGTTTCCCAGCACGGGGACGGAATACTACTATTCGGGGCAGCTGGTGGCCTCGGATGTGTTCACCGAGGGCGCCATCTTCATCGCCGGCGTGCGCTATGCCGACACGATGATGCTGGAGCAGCAGACGCTGCAGTTCAACATGCGCTATCCGATCATGCGCGACCTGCGCCTCAACACCAAGCTGCGGGTGGACCAGCGCAACAGGAAGGACGGATCGTCGGAGGAGACGTCGGCGCGCGGGTCGATGGCGCTGTCCTACAATCTCAACCGCTCGACCTTCTTCGATGTGGAGTTGGGCGGGCAGTTCACCGACAGTTCCAATCCGCTGGTGATGACGCAGGAGCGCGGGCTGTTCGGGACGATCGGGATACGGCAGGATTTCTGACGTGCGTGGGCGATCCCTGCGGCGTGGGCCTGGGTTGGGTAACGGGCGCGCTGGCTACTAGAGCCGCGCCGGGCTAACTCGCAGCGCAAGTCTCTCCTCCGCATCCCCCGCGCAGGCGGGGGTCTGGTCAGCGCGCGTTAGCGCGCTTCGGTGCGCGTGAGTCTGCGCTTCGCGCAGGGCTGGACCCCTGCCTC
Source organism: Alphaproteobacteria bacterium (assembly GCA_031419455.1). Taxonomy (GTDB): domain Bacteria; phylum Pseudomonadota; class Alphaproteobacteria; order Caulobacterales; family Hyphomonadaceae; genus UBA7672. The sequence goes on along the minus strand of JANOKS010000185.1, from coordinate 29,030 downwards.
CACAGGGGACGCGGACCAAGGGGTCCGCTTCCATTCGTGATGGAGCAACATCAACGGAGTCACGCTCGGCCTTGTGCCGGGCGCCTTGGTTGATGGCTTCGTGGGGATCGTTTGCGAGTCCCCGCGATGATCCAACAGGGATTCTCGGGACGAGCCCGAGAATGACTCCGTGGGTGAGTTTGGTTCCTGACGTTGAATGCCGGACGTCGCCTGGGGCAGATCTTCGTGCGCAGTTTCCGTGTGCCAATCACGGCTTCTGCGTTTGAAGATCATCCCGAGCGTTGTCGCGGCGCCTTGCACGAGGCTCACGCACAGCATCAGCACCGCGCCCAGCAAAGGCTGGATCGCGGTGAGTTTCGCCATTCCCAATGATGCGGTGCGTGCTCGTGTCATGAAGCGGAGTATACGGCCGCCAGAGTCAGTGCTGGACAGAATATTTTTCGCTGACTCTGTGTGCTGCACTTTTTTCGCGTAGGGCGCTGAATTGGTTGGGATGAGTGGGTTCCCCATCCCCCAAAAACGTGCGCGTTTCCGGCGGGGATGCGGATTTGTTGGATGTGTGGCTTTGCCGCGAGGCCCCTCCCGCCTTCGCCGCTACAGCTGCACGAAGACCGCCTTGAGATCGAGATACTCGTCGATGCCGTATTTCGAGCCTTCTCTTCCGATGCCGCTCTCCTTCACGCCGCCGAAGGGGGAGACTTCGGTGGAGATGAGGCCGGTGTTCATGCCGACCATGCCGTATTCCAGGCCTTCGCCGACGCGCCATGACCGCGCGAGGTCGCGGGTGAAAGCGTAGGCGGCGAGGCCTGCGCGGCTGTCGTTGGCGAGGCGGAGGGCCTGTTCTTCGCTGTTGAAGCGGACGAGGCCGGCGACGGGGCCGAAGGTTTCTTCGCGGGTGAGGAGTGCGTCGGGAGCGACGTCGCGGAGGACGGTGGGCTGGTAGAATGTGCCGCCTTTGCTGTCGCGCGCGGCGCCGGTGAGGACTTTGGCGCCGTGGCCCAGCGCGTCGGCGACGTGGGCTTCGACCTTCTGCAGGGCTTTTTCGTTGATGAGCGGGCCTTGCGTCGTGACGCCGGCGAGGCCGTCGCCGACGACCAGTTGGTTGGCCTTGTCGGCAAGGAGTTTCGCGAAGGCGTCGTAGACGCCGTCCTGCACATAGATGCGGTTGGCGCAGACGCAGGTCTGACCGGTGTTGCGGAATTTCGAGATGATGGCGCCGTTGGCTGCCGCTTCGAGATCAGCGTCATCAAACACCAGGAATGGCGCGTTGCCGCCGAGTTCCAGCGAGACGCGTTTCACGGTGCCGGCGCACTGTGCCGCGAGCTTCTTGCCGACGGGAGTCGAGCCAGTGAAGGTGAATTTGGCGATGCGTGGGTCTTCGGTGAGAACGCGGCCGATAGGTTCGGCGTCGCCTGTGACAATGTTGAGCACGCCCGGCGGCAGGCCGGCTTCTTCGGCGAGGACGGCAAGCGCGAGCGCGGTGTAGGGCGTGAGCTCGGACGGCTTGAGCACGATGGTGCAGCCTGCGGCGATGCCGGGCGCGACCTTGCGGGTGATCATCGCGGCGGGAAAATTCCACGGCGTGATCGCGCCGACGACGCCGACAGGCTGTTTCAGCACCATGATGCGGCGGTCGGCTGCGGGTGCGGGAATGAGATCGCCGTACACGCGCTTGGCTTCCTCGCCATACCATTCGAGGAAGGCGCCGGCGTAGGCGATCTCGCCGCGCGCTTCGGCGAGGGGCTTCCCCTGTTCCGCCGTCATCAGGCGCGCGAGGTCTTCCTGGTGCGCGAGCATCAGGTCGTTCCATTTACGCATGATCTTCGCGCGGGCGGCAGCGGTTTCGGCTTTCCATTTCGGGAGCGCGGCGGCGGCGGCGGCGACGGCGGATTCGGTGTCCGACTTGCCGAGGTTCGGGATCTGGCCAATCACGCCGCGCGTGGCGGGGTTGCGGACATCGTGCGTTGGGTCGCCGACCCACTTGCCGTTGATGTAGCACTGCTGGCGGAAGAGGTCAGCGCGTTTGAGCGCGATGCGGCCAAGTTCGGTGGTGTCGGCCATGATGGGTCTCCGCTGTTGGGGGGAGATATCGGACGGTGCGCGGTGGAGGGCAAGGGCGCTGGTATCGTCATTCTCGGGCAAGCGAAGCGCGACCCGAGAATCTCGGTTGATGGCTTCGATGGGAAGGAGAGATTTCCTGCTCGGTGAGAACCAAGATTCTCGGGTCAAGCCCGAGAATGACTCCGTGGGTGTTGCCTAGCTCGGCTTGCGCGGGATCAGCGGGCAGTCGGCGGTAGCGAAGGGTTTCAGTTCGGCGTCTTCGCGGGTGCGGGCGGCGGCCTGTTCTTCGTTGAGCCAGACCTGGCCGCGCGTGGCGCAGCGCATGCCGTAGTCGAAGGTGGCGCTCATGTTCACCTTGTCGAAGGCGAGCGAGCCGCCGAATTCGACGTCGGAGGGGATGCCGCTGAAGCGGTAGCCCAGGCTGTTCCGCTTGGCGAAGTCGTCGGTCTGCAGGATGGCGGTGCGCGTCATCTGGTTGAGAACCGAGGTGAAGCTGCGTGCGGCGATGTCGAGTGTGTTGTTGGATGTCGCGCGTGGCGCGGAGGCGACCTGTCCGTTGATGATGACGTAGACATTGGCGCCGCGCAGGCTGGCGGAGGCTTCGTCGAGATGCATCACGGATTCCGGCGCGATGAAGAAGGGCGTGGAGGCGCCTCCGTCGACGTGCATCTCGCGATACTTCTCTCCGTCCTTCTCGACCTCGATCATCACGGGCGGGAAGACGCCGGGCACGCTGGCGGAGGCGACCAGCACCTGGCGGAACAGGTCGCGCGCTTGCGGGCCGCCGCGCTGGGCGATGGCGCCCATGTCCCAGATGACGGTTTCCTCGCGGTCGAGATTCGTGGTGGCGACGAGCAGCATGCGGCCATTGGCGGCTTCGCGCGCGACGGCGAAGACCAGCTCCTCGGTGACGAAACGCTCGACGAGATCGCGCAGCGGCTTGCCGTCGAACACGCCGACATCGAACAGCACGCCGAGCCCGCGCGCCTGCATCAGCTTGTCGGTGGCCTCGCCGCCATAGGCCTGGGTCAGCTTGCCGTCCCAGTCGGAGCCGAGAAAGGCGAAGGGCGCGATGAGCCCGCCGGTGGAGACGCCGGTGACGATCTCGAAACGGGGGCGCGTGCCCGCGTTTGTCAGGCCAACGAGAACGCCGGCGCCATAAGCGCCGCCGGCGCCGCCTCCGGACAGCGCCAGCATGTCCACCGTGCGGTCTGCGATGGCGCGCACGGCTTTCGGCGCGCCTTCCTTGTTGAAGTCGAAGTCACGCGTTTCTGTGCGGATGCCGCTGTCGAAGCCGACCGGAGTGGCGCCACGCGGCGCGACCGGCATGGGATCGGGCGGGGGGCCGCCAGCACAGGCGGAGGCGAGAAAGACCGCCATGAGGCCGGCGAACAGACGGGGCTGCGTGAGTGCTTTCATCCCGCGAACCTCACCGCCTCGTTTCCGTGTGCGCCTACCAGAACGCCAACCGCAGTGTGATCGATCCATAGTGCGTGGTCGCCGTGTCCGAGATCTCTGTGTCGTAGCCGAGTTTGACGTTCAGGAACTGGCTATCGATGTTGATGCCGAGACCGGCGACGATCGCATCCTCCGGTTCGACGCCCGGATCGAGCGTGAAGGTGGAGCCTGTAGGGCCGCCCACGAAAGCAAGCGTGGCGGGCGTCGCCTCCCAGTTGAGGATGTTGCGATAGCCAACCGAGAGTTCGGGGCGAAGCGAATACGCATCGTCGCCGCCGAGATTGCCGACAAGCTGGATGCCGTAGGAGGCTGTCGCAAGCGAAGCGTCGCTGTCGCCGGCGATGATTTCCAGGTCGTCGAGCGTGGTTGCCGTTTCCTGGTAACCATCCTGCTGGAAGCCGGTGTAGTCGGCGCCGATGAATGGCTTCACGTCTAGCCAGCCGAGCGGGAGCGTGTAGGTGGCGCGGCCGGAGGCCGAGTAGCTCGATCCCTTCCATTCGCCGCGCAGGCGCTCGGCCAGCGCGCCAACGGCCACCTGGCGGTCGGAGGTGAAGTCGATGAGACCGTAGGATGCCGCACCGTTGATGGCGAGGTTGCCATTGATCCAGCCCGCATAGGCGCCAATCGCCGTCTGGGAGACGTTGAGTGGAGCGGAGGTGCGGTCTTCTTCTTCCATCTCGACGGATTCGAGCGAGAGGAATGCGCCGATGAGCGCGTTGCCGGTGGACAGGAGATCGAGGCCGCCCGCGACGCCGAAGCCGCCGCCGGAAAGGCCGACCGAATTCGCGCTGGCGTCGGAGGTCTGGTAGACGCCGAACTCTTCCACCCAGGCGCCGCCCGGAGCATCCGGCTTGTTCGAGATCATGTCGAGGCGGTTGGCAGTTGCGCCGAACGCAGCCGAGGCGTTGGTGGCCAGAACGCGCAGGACCGATGCGTCGTTGGCGGGAAGCAGGTCGGCAAAGCCGCGCTGGAACTCGCTGGCCGTGGTCGGCGTCGTGAGCGCGGAGGCGACCGTGTCGGATTCTTCCATCAGGCTGAGCACGGCGTCATAGGCGTCGGCCTGCCGCGTGTTGAGGCCGAGTTGGGTCGCGTCCTTGACTTCGATCACGAGATCGATGGCGTTCGGGTTTGGCTGGACCAGTTGGGCGTCGAACAGGAACGGCCCGGTCTGGTCGATCATCCCGGAGAGCGGGCCGCCCAGATTGATCGTGCCGGCGTTCAGGATTCGCAGCGTGAAGGTCTGGTTGGTGAACTGGTCGAAGAGCGGGTTGAACTGCGTGTTCGCCGCGATGTCTGCGGCTCCGGTGATGTTGAAGTTCGGAATGTTGCCGGCGATGCGGGCGTTGTCGATCGCGATGCCGATGCGGGCGTTGTTGGTCAGCGACATCGACGACAGATCGAGCGTGCCGGTCGCAAGATTGTTGACGATCGAGTTGTTCACCGAGAGCGACATTGCGCCCGCGCCGGTGCGCGTGAGTTCGCCGAGGTAGTTCGAGCTGTTCGCAAAGGACAGCGAGCCGGTCGCATTGCCGAGCGAGAGATTGCCGGCCATCAGGCCGCCGTTGAACGCCACGTTGGCGCCGGCGCCGCCGAAGGTCGCCCTGCCGTTCAGCGTGGCGCTGGACAGGTTGAACGTGTCCGAGCCGGCGCCTGCCCCGAAATCGACATTGCCGAACACCTGACCCGACAGGAGGTCGAACCGGTCGGAGCCGACGCCCATCAGCACGTCGCCGATAATGAGGGCGTTGTCGATGGTGTCGGTCTGGGTGATCAGCACGTTGCCGGTGTTGTTCGACAGGTCGATCGCGATGGTGCGGCCGGTGCCGCTCGTGATGGTGTCCGTGATATTGTCGTCGAAGAATCGGGCGGTGATTCGCGAGTTGTTGACGAAGGTATCGACACTTCCCGAAGCGTCCTGGAAGGCGATCGCGTCAGCGGAGAAGCTGTCGACGATGGACGAGATTGCGCCGGAGTTGACGACGCTGTCGATGCTGGCGCCGGCCTCGATGCGCACGCCATAAGCGTCGTGGGTCGTCTGCGTGTTGGCGCTGGCGTTGATCGCGCCGGTGTTGACGAATTGCGGGGTGATCGCGCCCGCGCCGATAACGACCGCGTTGGCGTTCGCCTCGAACGAGGTCGAATTGATGACGCCGCCGTTGAAGATGCCGCCCTCGACCGTCGTCGTGTGTGTCCCGTCCGCCGAGCCGGCGATCAACAGACCCGTCGACGCGAAGCCGGTGTTCACGCCCCTGGACTCGATCTGGCCGCGGTTGATGAAGCCGAAGTCATAGTCGAAGACGCCAATCGTTTCGGAAAGGTTGTCGTCGTTGTCGTCGTCGAGGTTGTCGAGGATCGTCTCGCGGACGCGCCCGAGGACGATGGCGTCGCCCGCAGCGCCGTCGAGCGAGCGGATGGTGATTGCCGGCGCCGAGCCCAGCGAGTTCACCGTGCCCCGGATGCGGTTTTCGTCGAAGTTCTGGATCACATCCTTGATGTCGGTAGTGGTGTCAGGAACGCCGATCGCGGCGCCGTTGATGAGAAAGCCGCGCGCAAGATCGCCGCGGATTTCGACGCCCGAGCCGCCGACAAACAGGTCGTCCGCGTCGAGCGCGACGGGTGTGGCCGTGCTGGTGTCGTCTGGATCCTTGTAGTTGCTGGCGTCGCCCTGAGCGAACCCGGTTGCACCGATCGCGCCGTCGATCATGAACTCGCCAGCGACGTCGCCGAGAACACGCACGGCGACCGCGCCTTCGCCGCGGGCGCTGACGCCGCCGGCGACTGCTGCGCCTGCCACGCCGGCCGTACCGGTGGTGACGGCCTCGCCCCCGATCTGGACGTTGCCGGAGACATCGCCGCGCAGATCGACGCCGATGATGTTGGAGCCGATGACGGAGACTGTGCCGTTCTGTATGTAACTGCCGGCGAGGTTGGACTGCACCGACACGCCGGCCGAGTTATTGCCCTCGACGGTAATCGATCCGCCGACCGGTGTGGTCACGTTGTTCGTCGCGTCGATGCGGATGTCGCCGGTGAACGTTCCGCCCGGCTCCACCAGAATGCCGAACCGGTTGGAACCCTGCGCGAGGACACCGTCCAGTTCGGTATCCGTGTCGGAGTCGTTGTCGATGCGCTCATAGTCCTCAAGTAGATTGATCGTACCGCTGCCGCTGTAGCTGCCCGTAAAGCCAGGCAGGATGCGGACGCCGACTGTGTCGTTCAGATTGTTGAAATTGATCGCACCGTTGTTGACGATGTCGTTGCTGCTATTCACCGTCACGGCGGTCGTGTTGGCCGTGGTTGGCGCGATGGTTCCCGACGGGGAGCTGATCGTGATGTCGGAGGGGGCGCCGCTGTTAGCGGTTGCGGTCTGGACCGGCGTGGTGGTGGCGGTCGAGATCGTCACCTGGGCCAAGGCGGGAAGCGAGAATACGAGCGGAGCTGCGGCTCCGAGAAGCAGGCGGACCTTGAACGTCATGAAAGCCGACTACTCCTGAACAACCAGAATACTACACTCGACGAGCCGCGGGGCGACCGGACGCCCCCGTCCTGACCCTAGCCAGAGCCTGCCTAGCCTGCCGCGCGGCCATAGAAAACCCCGCACCTGCGGTTCGTGGCGGAATCCCGGCCCCAGGCCGCATGGCGTGAATTCCAAAACCAGCCGTGTGGCGGAAAGGTGGCCGCCAGACCGTTCATCTTAAAGCCGCGGCGCAGCGTCTCAGGGCTTCGGATTGGCCATGAAGAACCGCCACATCATCTCGCTGGCGTTCACGTCCTGGGTCGGCTGGTCGGCCTCGGCGCGGCCGGCCTTGCCTCCCGGCCAGGCGTGGCCGTTGTTTGCAACCCTGTAGAAGTGAACAGGCTTGCCGGTGGTGCATTTTTCCCACCGAATTTCCACAGCCTTGCCTTTTGCATCCAGCGATTCGACGGGCGCGGCGCATCCGTTGGCCTTTGCCCAGTAGGAGGCCTGGTCGATGTCAGGGGCGACATTGCGATCCTCGGCTTTGCCACCGGGGCGCCGCGTCGCGCCGCCGAGGGGGCCGCCTGCTGCGGGAACCGCCTGGTCGTCCTGGCCGACGAAGATGATCGCCGCGACCGGGCCCTTTGGCGCCGGTTCATCGCCGAAGATGGCCCCGACGATCGGCGCGCTGGCGGCGATGCGGTCTGACAGCTCGCGGGCGAGCACGTGGCTCATCATCGCGCCGTTGGACATGCCGGTGACGTAGATACGCCTGGGGTCAGCCCGGCCGGAAGCGACCAGCTGGTCGATGATGGTCCGGATGAAGCCGACATCATCGACCTTGTTGTCGAGGGCGTAGGCGCAGCAATGGCCGGCGTTCCAGGTGAGCAGGCGGCCGCCGGGCGTGCCGCCGGTTCCACCGGGATAGACGACGATGGATTTTTCCCGGGCTGCGATGACGTCGAACTGCGACATGTTCTGGGCATTCTCGGGATGCCCGCCGCCGCCGTGGAGAACGAAGACCAACGGGGCTGGCTTGCCGCCGGAGAAGTCGCTGATGAGATAGCGGCGCTCTCGGCCATCGTGCTGGAGTTTCACATCGGTCGAAACGCCGGCTCGGGTGGGAGTGCTTGTTCCGGGCTGCGCCGCCGCCGAGCAACTCGCGGCGACGAGGGCGAGGCAGGACGCGATCAAGCTGGAAAAGCTGCGTTTCATGCGACTGCCCCTTTGGCCATTCGTTTCGCCGAGTCGCTTGACCGCGGTGCGCTGCCCAATACTGTTACCGCCAAGTACCATATGCGTCGCCCGCGCGAAACCAGTCGTTGTTCGCAGCGGACATCTGGAGGTTGGGGCATGCAGCAAGTTCGCACACTGGCGTTATCGGCGGCATTGCTGGCAGCAGGGTGCACGGCGCCGCCCGTTTCCAGTGATGTGAATGCCGGCGCCGCGCGGCCGAACGTCGTTGTCATCATGGCGGACGACCTCGGCTACGCGGACATTTCTTCCTATGGCGGCACGCGGATCAGCACGCCGAACATCGACAGGATCGCGAAGGCGGGGGTGATCTTCACCGATGGATACTCCGCGGCGCCGGTATGTTCGCCATCGCGCGCGGGGATGAACACGGGGCGTCATCCGGACAGGTTCGGCTTCGAATTCAACAACGGACCCGCCGCGCGCGATATCGAGCAGAACCTCGGCCTGCCCAGGGACGAGGTAACGCTCGCGAAGGCGCTCAACGATCTCGGCTACCAGACCGGGCTGGTGGGGAAATGGCATCTTGGGTCGAACGACGATTTCTATCCGACCAACCGCGGATATGACGAGTTTGTCGGTCTGCTGACAGGAGCGACGTCGTACATGAGCCCGGATGCGCCGGGCGAAATCTTTGTCGAGGTCGCCGGATCGAACGCGCGGCCGCCCGCCGTGCGCACGGCGCCGAACAAGATCGTCGAGGGGCCGGATCGCAAGGTGGTCGAGAACGAGGATCGCTACCTGACGGAGTATCTCGGCGAGCGCGCGGTGGAGTTCGTGCGGCGCAATGCTGCTGCCGACGCGCCATACTTTCTCTATGCCGCCTTCACGGCGCCGCATGATCCGCTGCAGACGACGCAGAAATACTACGACCGCTTTCCACACATCAAGGATGAGGGGATGCGGGTCTATGCGTCGATGATCTCGGCGCTGGACGACCAGGTGGGCGCAATCCTTGATGCGGTGGAGGCGTCCGGGGAGAATGGCAACACGATCGTCTATTTCATGTCGGACAATGGATGCGCGGCTTACATCCAGGGCATCTGCGCGTGCGAGCCGCTGCGGGGCGGCAAGCTGAGCCACTATGAGGGCGGCACGCGCGTGCCCTTCATGGTGCGCTGGCCGGACAGGCTGGAGGCGGGCAAGGTCTATCGCGAGATCGTCTCGACCATGGATGTGTTCACGACGTCGCTGACGGCGGCCGGCGGACAACTGCCGACCGATCGCGTGTTCGATGGCGTGGACCTCGCGCCCTACCTGCGCGGGCAGGCCGAGGGGATACCACACGACTCGCTGGCGTGGCGGCGGACGCCGCATGCCTCGATCCGCAAGGGCGACTGGAAGCTGTGGAAGAGCCTCGACGGGAAATTCACTTTACTCTTCAATCTGAAGGACGATCCCAACGAGGCGACCAACGTTGCGACGCGCGAGCCCGCGAAGCTGAAGGAACTCAGTGATGCGTTCGACCAGTGGGCGAAGGACATGAAGGACGCGGCCTGGCCATCGCGTCCGTTCACGAACTACAATGTCTGCGGCACGCCTTTCGAGTTGCCGATATGAGGGGCAGGCGCAGGCCGTCGTCCTTCCCCGCTTGCGGGGAAGGTGGCGCGCAGCGCCGGATGGGGGATGCGGCGAGGGGATTTCATGAGAAAGTCCCCATGCCGACTCCCCCTCCGACCCTTCGGGCCACCTCCCCCGCTTCGCGGAGGAGGACGGGCGTCGCGCTTGTTGGACTGGCGGTCGCCGCCTGCTCTCCGCCTCCGCTGACGCGCGATGCGGCGATGGTGGATATCCTCGGCGCGCGCGTGCAGATCGGCGATGACGCCGCGCCGCGAGATGAACGCCCACAGTTCACGGCGGATATTGCAGCGTTCCGCATGGATCGTTCGCCGGTCACGGTGGCGCAGTTCGCAGCTTTCATCGCGAAGACGAGCTATGTGAGCGAAGCGGAAAAGTTCGGCGGCGCGGGCGTGCTCAGCAAGGGCGACGGCGCGTGGCTGATGGTGGAGGGCGCCGACTGGAAGCATCCGCGTGGGCCGGAGAAGTCTGCCGCCGAGGACGATCATCCCGTGACGCAGGTCTCGTGGAACGACGCGGTGGCTTACTGCGCGGCGCATGGGGCCAGGCTGCCGACGGAGTTCGAGTGGGAGCGAGCCGCGCAAATGGGCCAGACGCCGGATGGCACGGTGTTCCGGTCGGGAACGGCGGCCTCGTTCGACGCGAAGTTCCGCCTGAACGCGTGGCAGGGCGTGTTCCCGGTGATGGACACCGGCGAGGACGGGTATCTCGGAACGTCGCCCGTCGGCGCATTCGGGGCGGCGCCATCTGGCCTCACGGACATGGCGGGGAATGTGTGGGAGTGGACGTCGTCGGCGTATCTCCCCTATCCCGTCGCGCCGGGCGACACGCGTACAATCAACGAGCGTGTGCAGCGCGGAGGATCGTTCCTGTGCAGCGATGGGGTGTGCGAAGGCTTCCGCGCGACGGCGCGCACGCACGCGACGCCGGACAGCTCGTTGATGCATCTCGGCTTCAGGTGTGCGGCGGATAGGGGAGCGGGTTAGGCCTTGCCGTCCGTCCTGGCTTGCGGCGGATCAAGCTCGTAGGCTTCGCGGGTGGCGAGGCGCCATTCGCGGATGATGCGGCCCCACCAGATGAAGCGTTTTTCGTCCGTCAGCCCGTCGGTGTCTTCGAGCCACGCGACCAGCGTGTCGAACAGCAAGCTGGTCATGGTGCGCGAGGCAAGTGCAGTGCGATCGGGCGGGCCGGAGGATGCGCCATCGGAAGGCGCGAAAAACTTCGCCGCCTGCATGTGCACGAGGTGGAGCAGTCTTTCCCGTTGGGGCGCCAGCGAGGGATCGCCGTTGAATGTCTTGAGCACGACCAGGAAGATTTCCGGGTCCATCTTCGCTTCGAGGTAGAGAACGCGTAGCGCCCAGCCATACCCGTCCCACTTGCCCTGCTGCGTCTTCACGATGGTTTGGTGGACGTGGTCGAACAGAGCCTCGATAAGTTCGGCGCGCGAAGGGAAGATGCGGTAGAAGACAGGCTTGGGCGCGCGGGCGGCGTCAGCGACATCCTGCATGGAGGCCGAGGCGCCGCGTGCAAGGAAGGCGCGCGCGGCCGCGCGGAGATACTCCGCCTTGCGGGCCTCCTTGTCGACGCGCGGCCTGGGGCGCGAGCCGGGCTTTGCGGCGCCGGGTTCAGGCCGCTCCTCAGGTACATCCATATCGCAATTCCCCACCTCCAACTGACGTACCCAGACTGGGGCGTCAGGGCAAGCCTCGGAGGGAGGTTGGGCCACTCGCTCCAGAGAACGGCTGCGGAACCATGGGCGACGGCCCTACAGCGTGTGGCGCCAGCCCGACAGGTTCGCGCCGCCGACACAGCCGATGGCGAAGGCGAATTCCAGCGCGGTTTCCTTCAGGCTGGCGAAGCGTCCGGAGACGCCGCCGTGGCCGGCGTCCATGTTGATCTTGAGGAAGTAGGGCCCGCCATCGGGCGCTTCGTGGCGCAGGGCGGCGGCCCATTTGGCGGGCTCCCAGTAGGTGACGCGCGGATCGGTGAGGCCGCCGGTGATCAGCATGGGCGGATAGGCGCGAAGGCCCACCTGATCGTAGGGGGAATAGGCCTCGATGCGATCGTAAGCGTCGGCGTCGATCAGCGGGTTGCCCCATTCGGGCCATTCAGGCGGGGTGAGCGGCAGGCTGTCGTCGGACATGGTGTTGAGCACATCGACGAAGGGCACGGCGGCGATGATGCCGCCGAACAGTGTCGGGTCGAGGTTGACGGCGACGCCCATCAGCAGCCCTCCCGCCGAGCCGCCCATGGCGACGATGCGGCCGCGCGACGTGTACCCTGCGCTGACAAGGTGGCGGCCGGCGGCGACGAAGTCGGTGAAGGTGTTGGCCTTCTTCTCCAGTTTGCCGTCGAGATACCACTGATAGCCCTTGGCCATCGAACCGCGCACGTCGGCGCTGGCGTAGATGAAGCCGCGATTGACGAGACTGAGACGTGCGGTGCGGAAGTCAGCGGGCAGGGTGATGCCATAGGAGCCGTAGCCGTAGAGCAGCACCGGCGCCGTGCCGTCGAGCGGCGTGGTTCGATGGCGGAGCAGGGTGACGGGCACCAGCGCGCCGTCATCCCCGGGCGCGTCGATGCGATCGACGATGTAGTCGTCGGGGTTGTGGCCCGAGGGAACAAGTTGTGTCTTGCGCAGGATGCGCTGGCGGCTGCTCATGTCGTAGTCGAAGACCTGCGCGGGGGTCGAAGGCGAGGAATACTCGAAACGCAGCCAGGACGAGTCCCATTGGTAGCCGCTCGACATGCCGAGGGCGTAGGCGGCCTCGGCGAAGTCGATGGCATGCTCGGCGCCGCTGGAGCGTTCGCGCACGACGATGCGCGGCAGGCCGTTCTCCCGCTCCATGCGTGCGATGAAGCCGGCGAAGGGCTCGATGTCGAGCAGCAGCACGCCGGGGCGATGCGGAATCTCGATACGCCAGTTCTCTTCATCAGGATGATCGTGCGGCGCGGACACGAGCGCGAAATCGACGGCGCCGTTGCGGTTTGTGCGGATCCAGAAACGGTCATCGAAGTCGACCACGGAATAGTCGACGCCCGCTTCGCGTTCGGCGATCAGGGTGAGTGCGTGGCTGTCGCTGTCGGTGCGCATGTAGCGCCATTCGGTCGTCGTGTGGTCGTTGGCGACGACGAAGATGAAGCGGCGGGACTCGCTCTTCTGGACGCCGACGAAGAAGCCGGGGTCCTGTTCGCGATAGACCAGTTCGTCGATGCTGCTTTCGAGGCGGCGGCAGAACACGGCGACCGGGCGGACGTTTTCGTCGCGCGCGACCCAGAACAGTGAATTGGAATCCTCGCCCCAGACAAAGTCGCCGTAGGTGTCGCGGATGGTCTCGACCTCGGCGCCGGTGACGCAATCACGGATGTGGAGCGTGTAGAATTCCGATCCCTTGTCGTCGATGGCGAAGGCGATCAGGCGATGGTCAGGCGAGTGCGAGACCTTGCGGATGTCGAAGTAGTCGCAACCCTTCGCCATGGCGTCGCCGTCGATCAGCAGATGTTCGATGTCCGGGGTATCGGCGAAGGCGTGTTCGGAGAGGCGGCGGGCGAAGAGCGGATACTCGCCGCCTTCGCGGAAGCGGCGATAGTAGGCCCAGGGGCCATCGATAGCGGGAACGGAGCTGTCATTCTCCTTGATGCGCGCGCGCATCTCCTCGAACAGCTGGTCCTGCAGGGCGGCCGTCGGCGCTTCGAGGGCGGCGTTTGTGTAGGCGTTCTCGGCTTCCAGATGGGTGCGGATGTCGGCGCGCAGGCGGGACGTGTCGCGCATGACTTCGCGCCAGTTGTCATCCTTCAGCCAGGCATAGGGATCGCTGCGGGCGCGACCGAGTTGCTCGATGACCGCCTGGGCGTCGCGGCGGGCGCGCGGCGGGGCGGGCGAGGCCGGGCCGGGTCCCGAGGGACTGCCCGATCCGCCTGATGTCCGTCCTGTCCGGGTGGAAGTCTTGCGCGCCATACTCGACATATAATCCGCTTGGGCTGCGCTTTTGTGGGGTAAGCGGCGATTCGTCCCAAGCTGACGGGCGGAAAACCATGTGGGTGGAAGGCATTACCCTCCGTCCCTGCACAGGTTTTCCCTGACGGCGTCTCAGATTTGCAGTTCAGGGGCGCCGCAGCGCCCTTCGTGGCTATTCGCCGTAGATGATGCCGATCGACTCGGCGACACAGGCCGGGCGGTCCTTGCCCTCGATCTCGATGGTGGATTCCATCACCACCTGCTTTCCGCCGGCGCGGCTTTCGACGGCCAGGCATTTCTGGCGTAACCGCACCCTGGAACCGACAGGCACCATGTTGGTGAAGCGCACTTTATTGCAGCCGAAATTGATGCCGCGAACGACATTCTCCACCCGCATGATCTGGGCGGCGAGCATGGGTAGGAGGGACAGGGTGAGGTAGCCATGGGCGATCGGGGCGCCGAGTTCCTTCGTGGCGCGCTCGACATCGACGTGGATCCACTGGTGATCGCCTGTCGCCTCGGCAAACTTGTTGATCTGGGTCTGGGTGATCTGGTGCCAGGGGGACGCCCCCACCTCGGTTCCGACGAGGGATTCGAGATCGGCGAAATTGACCATACGCATGGTGCGAGCCTTCCTGTGGGTCTTGTGGAGCTGACACTATTCGCTGAAAATTCAGCCGCAAGCCATGTCCGGACACGGATTTGCTGGCGCCCGGACAGGAATTGGAGAAGCCTGTGGAGGGACGCGCCATGATCCTGCCACGACCGGACGGAATCTGTCTGGCGCCCATGCGGCAATTCGCTGGGCTGGAGACGCGGACCGTCCTCATGTGAAGGACGGCCGCACGCGCCGAGGGAAGAGAGTCCATGACCAGCGACAGGAAAGCTGACCTCAAGACCCAGAAGGTCAAGAAGTCCGAAACCCTGGAAGTCCGGATTCCCCACGAGACCAAGCAGGCGTTCCTGAGCGCCTGCAGGGAGGACGGCACCACCGCCAGCGAAGTCGTTCGCGACCAGGTGCAGACCTATCTCGACGCGCGTGAGCGGCCGCCCATCGCGGAAAAAAGGACGCTTCTCATGACACTCCCAACCAATGTGCGCCGGTATGCGCCGCGCGTCGCCGCCGGCGGCGCACTCGCCATCGGCCTGACCGCGCTTGCCGTGCTGCCCAGCGCCGCCGCGCCGGACTTCAAGGCGCAGTTCACGCGGCTCGACGTCAATGGCGATGGCGTGCTGTCGGTAGAAGAATTCCTCGGGCCTAAGCCGGCGGATGGCGGGAAGGACGATGTCGTCATCGAGACCCGCAGCATCACGCGCTCCGGCGACAAGGCGCCAGCTGACATCAAGATCGAACCTGGCATGATGAAGAAGGAGGCGTTCGCCTTCTATCTTCCCGAAGAACTGGGCGGCAAGGATGGCGACAAGGTCGCCGACGAGAAGCACGAGTACAAGTTCATCACTCGGCACGAGACGAACGACACGGCTGGCGGCGACGATGTCGCGATCGAGAAGACCATGACGTTCTCCGTGAACGACATCCGCAAGGAGGAGTTCGCCGCGATCGACGCCAACAAGGACGGCAAGGTCAGCCTCGACGAATACCGCGCGAACCAGACCGCGCTGTTCACGCGCGGGTTTGAAATCCTCGACGCCAACGGCGACAAGGCGCTGAGCCAGGACGAGTATGCCAAGATCGTCGCCCCGCCGATGATCCGCATGAACTGGCAGGGCGGTCCGGACATGCCGGAACCGCCGCGGATCGAGATTCCAGGCGCCAAGACTGCCTCGCCAGAGGCGATCAAGGCGGCGTTCACGCGGCTTGATGCGGACAGGAACGGCAAGCTGTCGCTGCAGGAATACCTGCCGAAGGGGTGATCTGCTCTCAGATACGTTGACAGAGGCGCTCCGGCTGGCTGGCCGGGGCGCCTTTTTGGTTTGCAGCGTCTGGGCGGTTGGAGTCCGGCCCGTTCTGCGCCATTCTCCGCGCTGGTGGCGTGTGAGGGAGTGCGGTCATGCGTGAGGCGCGGACGTTGGGTAGCTGGGTGATCGCCCTGTTTCTGGCCGTGATGCTGTTCTGGATGGCTGCGGAAATTCTCGCGCCGCAGCCGCCGATGCGAAATCATCTGTTCGAGGTGTTTCGTGACAGTTCCGACATTGCCTATTTCGAGCCCACAGGGCGGTTTGCATTCGGCGCGCTGGGCGCGCTGGCGGCGCTGCTGATCCTTGTGCCGGCCACGCGGCGAGCGGGGGCGATCCTGTCGACGCTTGTGCTGGGTGCGCTGGCGGCGCTTGTCGGGCAGCTGATCATGCTGGGCCTGACGGTGCCCGTGGATACGATCGCTGCGGGCGGGACTGTGACGACGACCCAGACCGATCCATCGGCGCTCTTCTATCTGGTGGCTGCTCTGCTCGCGGCGTCGCTGGCGCTGGTGTTCGTCCACCCCGGCGGCGGGAATGAAAAGGCTGTGCGGCCTTATCCCGCCTGATCGCTGAAGACCCGAAAGTCGCTTGAACCTGCCTGCGCAGGTTGATGATCCATTAACCGCGGTCGGCGCATGCTGTGACCTAGAGTAAGCGGGGGTGCATGTCCGAGGTTCCGTCTCACACCGAGGCGCCTGGCAGGCCAGGCAGTTCGTCCGCTGGCGTCTCGCCTGCGGTGGCTGAAGGATTCGCACGTCGTTCCCTGCTGCGCAGGCTGATGGATGTGGTGGCGCTGCCGTCTTCGCGCGGCAACATCCAGGACCGTGCGATCGCAGGCGACCTGCTGCTCGAAATCCTTGTCGAGTCGGATGTTGCGGCGCGCGAGCTGTGCGCGCGGCGGCTGCAGGAAATGTCCCAGGCGCCGAAGCGGCTGCTGAGATTTCTCGCGCTCGACGTGCCGCATGTGGCGCAGCTGCTGCTCGCCGACAACAAGGCGTTCGACGACGCCGATCTGTGTCACATCGTCGAGCATGGCCAGTCGGCGCATCGCGTGTTCGTGGCGCATCGGCGCGAGATCGGCCCGGCTGTCGCATCCGCCATCGCCGAGAGCGGCGATGTGCTCGCGATGAGAGCGCTGCTGGAAAATACACAGTCGAGATTGTCCGACCGTTCGGTGGAGCTGATGGTGGCGGCATCGCGCGATGCGCCAGCATTGCCGCCCCTGCTGATCCAGCGTGAGGAGGTGCGGCCTGCGCACGCCCTTGCGATGTTCTGGTGGTCGGGTCCGGTAGAGCGGCGGCAGATCCTGTTGCGCTTCTCGGCTGAACGGACGCTGCTGATCGACATGTGCGGCGACATCTTCCGCTATGCCGCCGACGTAGACCCTGTCGTTCGCAAGGCGCTGCAGGTGATCGAGCGGCGCCAGCGCGACCGCACGGCGATCGACCGCTCGCCGCACGAAAGTCTCGAAGCCGCAATCGATGCTGCTGTGATTGCCGGCATGTCGCCCGAAGCGCTGATGGACATCGCGGCGCTGTCCGGCGTCAAGGCTTCGACGGCGGAGCGTATCTGCCAGGACCTCGGCGGCGAGGGGCTGGCGGTATTGTGCAAGGCGACGGGCCTGAAGCGGCCCTATCTGCGCGCGCTGTGGACCGCACTGCGCCGGCCGCACGACGGCCCGGATTTCGCGCGCGTGATGGAGGCCTACGAGACGATCGCGGTGGCCAAGGCGCAGACCGTGCTGCGGTACTGGAACTGGTCGCTGAGCTCGGCCTTCTCGCTGGAAGCCGTCGTGGGTGACGATGAGATCGGGGCTGGTTTCGCGGACCTCGGCATCGACGATGTGGTTCCGCGCGCGGTCTTCGTCAGATAGCCGGTTTTTCTGGAGTTTCCCGGCGGACTGGTTCAAACGGGTCGCGTGGGCCAGCAGAGGAGGCCGCAACGATGACCTACCTGCCAGGTCTCCTGATTGCGCTCGCAGCCTTCTGGTTTGCGCTGTCGGGACTTGCTTCGCCATTCTTTCTCGGGCTCGCGGCGATTGCTGTGTTGCTGACGCTGTGGCTGTCGGCGAGGCTTCGCATCATCGGGCGTGACGCCTCGCCCTATCATCGTGTGCTGCTGATGATCCCCTATGCGGCGTGGATGCTTGGCCAGATCGTGAAGGCCAACGGCGCTGTGATCGCGCGCGTGCTGGGACCGCGCCATGCGATCGACCCCGCAATGGTGCTGGTGAAGACGAACGCGCGCACCGAGCTCGGCAAGGCGCTGTTCGCCAACTCGATCACGCTGACGCCCGGCACGGTGACGGTGGATGTCGATGGCGACGAACTGAAAGTGCATGCGCTGGTGCGCGAGAACGCAACGCCGGCGAGCTTTGCACCGATGGACCGCCGCGCCGCCCGGGCGGCGGACGGCGCAAAGCGGAAGGGCTAACCCATGCTGCTGGCGGCTGGTGTTGCAGGGCTCGTCGTGGCCATGGCGCTGATGATCTGGCGGGCGATCGTCGGGCCGTCGCAGTATGACCGCATGCTGGCGGCCAATTCGTTCGGCACGAAGATCGTGTTGCTGATCGCCGTGATCGGCTACCTGTTCGGAAGGCCAGCCTTTCTCGATATCGCCATCGTCTATGCGCTGATCAATTTCGTGACCACGATCGCGCTGATGAAGTTCTTCCGCTATCGCACGCTCGCGCACCCTCTCGGGTCATCGCCAGACACTGGGGCGAAGGATGGGTGAGATTCTACACATGATCGGTGGCGGGCTCGTCATCGCCGGCACGCTGCTGACACTACTCGGCGGCGTGGGCGTGGTGCGCTTTCCGGATGTCTACACGCGCATTCATGCGGCGAGCCTTACCGACACGGGTGGCGCGACACTGGTGCTGCTCGGTCTTGGGCTGATCTCGGGCCTGACGCCGGGGACGCTGAAGCTCGCCTTCGTGTGGGTGTTCGTGATGCTGACGACGCCGGCGGCCGCCAACGCTCTCGCCAATGCTGCGTTCAGCGCAGGACACACGCCGCGCATCGGCACGTTCGAGATCATGAAGGGCGTTGCGGCGGGCCGGGGAAAGCCTGAAGCGCCGCAGAATAGCAAGAGCGCGGCGCCATGAGCCAGATTGCGCTGCAGGCCAATTTCGCGCTCGATGTGGCGCTGCTACTGATGCTCGTCGTGGTCGGCGTCGCGATTGCGCGGACGCGCAGCCTGCTGGCGGCGATCCTGCTGATGGGCGTCTATTCGCTGGCGAGCGCGGTGTGGCTCATCGTGATGGACGCGGCCGATGTGGCCTTCACCGAGGCCGTGGTCGGCGCGGGCATTTCCACGATCGTTTTGCTGGGGGCGATCCTGCTGGTGCGCGCCGGGCCTGTTCGGCATGACTGGCGCATGACCCTGGCGCCGGGCGTGCTCGTCGTCGGTGTCGGCGCGCTGTTGGTCTATGCGGTGGCTGGCCTGCCCGAGTTCGGCGATCCGGCCTCGCCAGCCAATGCGCATGTCGGGCGTAGTTACCTCGTCGAGACGCCCAAGGAAATTGGCGTGCCGAACATGGTGACCGCGGTGCTGGCGAGCTATCGCGGTTTCGACACCCTTGGCGAGACGGTGGTGGTTTTCGCGGCCGGGATTGGCGTGGCGCTGATGCTGGGCTTCGGGCCGCGGTCGAGCCTGCCGCCGGCGCCGGTGGCGACGGGCGATCATCATGTCGTGCTGCGCGTGACGGCAAAGCTGCTGATCCCGCTGATCATCCTGTTTGCTTTCTACGTGCAGTTCCATGGCGACCTTGGCGCAGGGGGCGGTTTCCAGGCGGGCGTGATCCTCGCCGTCGCGCCGATCCTGCATGCGCTGGTGTTCGGATTGCGCGAGACGATTGCGGCGCTGCCTGTGCGGGTGGTGCGGAGCATCGCGGCGTTGGGGGTGCTGCTGTACGCTGGCGTAGGCGTCGTCTGCATTCTCAATGGTGGTGGCTTTCTCGACTATGACCGGCTGTTCTCGCCGCGTGTCGAGGCGATGATCCCGCCATGGCTGCTGGGCGATCCGGACCATGCACACCATTGGGGCCAGCATTTCGGCATCTTCTTCATCGAGCTCGGCGTGCTGCTGACTGTGGCCGCGACGATGGTTACGATCTTCTACGGTTTCGCCGGTCGCGCGGCGGACGCGCAGGAGGCGGCGCGATGAGCTTCGTCGTCACGCACTTCAACTATCTCGCCGTCGTCGTGCTGATGATGATCGGGCTGTATGTGCTGTTCTCGACCGGCAATCTGATCAAGCGGATGATTGGCCTCGCCCTGTTCCAGACATCGACGGCGCTGTTCTACATCAGCCTTGGCAAGGTGTCGGGCGGCACGGCGGCGATCACGATCGATGCAGACAGCGCCGAGGGCAGGGCGCTCGCGGCGTCCCTTGATCCTGCGTATGTGCAGCAGTTCGGCGTGAATGGCGTGGTGTATTCAAACCCGCTGCCGCACGTGCTGATCCTGACGGCGATCGTGGTTGGCGTTGCGACGCTGGCCGTGGGGCTAGCGATCGCGGTGCGAATTCGCGAGGCTTACGGCACCGTTGAGGCCGAGGAGATCGAGGCGGTTGCGCGCGTGGATGCTGCGCGGGCGGAGCAGGCCGCGTGATCCTGTTTGAAGCAATATATGTCGCGCCGCCAGCTTTGACGGCGCAGGCTCCGATCCTCGTGGTGGTCGGGCCGCTGATCGGCGCGTGCGTTGCTGCGTTGAGCCCCGGCGCGCGGACGGCGTGGATGGTGTCCGTGCTGACCGCATCGTTCGCGTTGTGGATGGCGGTCGCGGTGGCGGGCGAAGTCGCGCGCGAGGGCGTGATCGACTACGCGCTAGGAGGCTTTGCGCCGCCGATGGGAATCGCGCTGCGCATCGATGCGCTCGGCGCGACGATGGCGTTGCTGATCGCGTCGGTGGGCGTGCTGGGCGCGCTCTATTCCGGGCATGGGCTTGTGTCGGAGGTGAGGCCGGAGAAGCACACGCTGTTCCAGTCAGGCTATCTGCTGTGCCTTGCTGGGTTCCTCGGACTGGTGTTCACGGGCGATGCGTTCAACGCATTCGTGTTTCTCGAAGTGTCGTCGATCGGGACATATGCGTTGGTCGGCGTTGGCGAGGCGCGGGACAGGCGCGCGCTGCCGGCGGCGTTCAACTATCTGATCTTCGGCACCGTCGGCGCAACACTGTATGTGCTGGGAGTCGGCTTTCTCTACGCGGCGACTGGCACGCTGAATCTGGCGGACATGGCTGTGCGGCTGGCGACGTTGGGCGACAATTCGGCAGTGCAGGCGGGGCTGGCGTTCGTCGTGGCGGGGCTGGGGATCAAAGCTGCGATGTTCCCGCTGCATGGCTGGCTGCCGGGCGCGTATGCCGGCGCACCGAGTCTCGTGACCGTGTTCCTTGCAGCGACCGCAACCAAAGCCGCGATCTACCTGATCATGCGGTTCGTGTTCGACGTATTTCCGCCGGGCGAATTCGGAGAGATATTCCTGCGCTGGATCCTCGCGCCGCTCGCGGCAGCGGCGGTGATCGTATGCTCGGTGCAGGCGATCATCGAGAAGGAGGTGCGGCGGATTCTTGCGTTCTCGTCGGTGGCGCAGGTGGGGTTCATCCTGCTCGGCGTGTCGCTGGCCAGCGTGGCGGGCTTGTCAGCCGGCGTGTTCTATCTGATCGCGCACGCTCTGATGAAGGGCGCGCTGTTCATGGCAGTTGGCGCGTTCGCCATCAGCGTGCGGGCGCGGACGGTGGAGGACTTCTCCGGCATTGCTCGCGAGGCGCCGTGGTCGGCACTGGCGTTCGGTGCTGGGGCGGCGAGCCTTGCCGGCGTGCCGCTCACGATGGGGTTTCTCGCGAAGTGGTCGCTTATCGCTGCGGCCTTGCAGGCGGGCGCCATCTGGATCGTGGTGGTGCTGGCGATCGGATCGCTGCTCACGCTGGTCTATGTCGGGCGGATGCTCGAGGCGATGTTCTTCCGGGCGCCAATTCCGGGGGCGCAGCGGGCGAGGGAAGCGCCGGTTGGCGTGCTGGTTCCGCTCTTCATTCTTGCGGGGCTGTCGCTGTGGTTCGGAATTGACGCGACGCTGCCGACGAGCCTCGCGGACGCGAGCGCCGCAGCGCTGTTGGGGGCGGCGCCATGACCGGCGGGGAGCTGCTCATTCTGCTCGCGCTGGCGCTGCCGCTGTTTGCGGCGGCGGTGATCTATGCCGTGGGACGCATGCCCGATGTGCGCGAGACGCTGACGCTGGTGGCGTGCATCGGGCTTTGCATCATCACCATATCCATGTTCGTGCGAACAGGCGCGGGCGACGCGCCTGAGCTGGTCATCGCGCAACCGATGCCGGGGCTGGAGATCGCGTTCCGGCTGGAGCCGCTGGGCGCGCTGTTCGCCGTGATGGCGAGCGTGCTGTGGGCGGTGAACTCGCTGTTCTCGATCGGCTACATGCGTGGCAAGCGCGAGGCGAACCAGACCCGGTTCTACATGTGTTTTGCGCTGGCGATGTTCGGCGTGATGGGCGTCGCTATGGCGGCGAACCTGTTCACGCTGTTCATCTTCTATGAAGCACTGACGCTCGCGACCTATCCGCTGGTCACGCATGCGGGCGATGCGGCGGCGCGCCGGGCGGGGCGCATTTATCTCGGAACGCTGGTGGGCGCATCTGTCGTGCTGTTCCTGCCGGGCATCATCGGCGTGGCGAGCGTGGCGGGATCGACGACGTTCACGCCGGGCGGGCTGCTGCCGGGCAAGACCAGCGCGTTGATCGAGAATGTGCTCCTGCTTTTGCTCGTGTTCGGCGCGGCGAAGGCGGCGCTGATCCCGCTGCATGGCTGGCTGCCCGCCGCGATGGTGGCGCCAGCGCCGGTGTCCGCGCTGCTGCATGCGGTGGCGGTGGTGAAGGCGGGCGTGTTCACCATCCTCAAAGTGTCCGCATACATTTTCGGGCCGGAGCTCATAACGCAACTACCGGCGGCGACGTGGATACTGTGGCTGGCGGCGGCGACGATCGTGATCGCGTCACTGGTCGCGCTGGCGAGCGACGATCTCAAGGCGCGGCTGGCCTGGTCGACGGTTGGGCAGCTTGCCTACATCACCTCGGCGGCGATGCTGCCGTTCGCGGCGGGACTTGTGGCGGGCGGGCTGCACATGGTTGTGCATGCGGTCGCCAAGATCACGCTCTTCATGTGCGCTGGCGCGATCTATGTCGCGACGGGGGCAGCGAAGGTGTCCGAGATGGGCGGGGCGGGGCGGCGGATGCCGATTGTGTTCACCTTCTTCCTGCTGGCGTCGCTCTCGGTCATCGGACTGCCGCCGATGGGCGGGATGTGGTCGAAATTCCTGCTGGTCGATGCGTCGTTCGGATCCGGCGAGTGGATAACGGCGGCGGCGATGATCGTCTCGTCGCTGCTGACCATCGCTTACCTCCTGCCCGTGGCGTTCGGTGCGCTGTTCCCGCCGGCGGGCGTCAAGGGTCCGGACTTCGTGCGGCCGGGCGGCGCGCCGGGGCCGGCGCTGGCGGCGGCAGGCATCACGGCGATTGCGTGCGTCGCACTGTTCGTCGGGGTGGAGTTCATCGCCGACTATCTCGAACCGCTCGGCGCCGTCCCGCTGCTGGAGATCGCGCCATGAGCGACGAGAAAGAACCAGTGCTGGGCGAGCCAATCCTTGGCGAACCGGGCGAGCATCCGCTGTCGGTGCTGCTGTTCTCGTGGATGCGGACGCGGCTGTTCGCGAAAGTTTTCACCTGGGGACTAGGCGTTGTCGGCGTAGCCCTGATCGGACTGGAGATATGGTTGGCGTTCCGCCCGGTCAAGGACGTGACGACGGTTCCGGGCTTCCATGGCGGGTTCGGATTCGTCGCGTTCGGACTCGCGGTGCTGAGCGGCTGGCCGCTCGGGAAGATGCTGCGGCGGCCGGAGGATTATTACGACAGGCGAAGCGGGGAGGCGGGTCGTGACGATTGAACGCCTCGCCGACTGGCTGGCCAATACCAATCCGGGCTTCTTCATCCTCGCCGCCGCGTTGATGCTTCCGTTCGCGCGGGACGTGGCCTCGCGCGCCATCCTGATGGTGGGCGGGCCGCTGGTTGCGCTGATCGCGCTGATCTCGGCGGAAGGGCTGAGCATCGACCTGCAGACGGTGCAGTTTCTCGGGCTGGAGCTGGTGCTGTATCGGCCGGACAGCCTGTCATTCGTTTTCGGTCTCGCTTTCATCATCGCGGCCGCGCTGGTGGGCGTCTACTCACTGCACCGGCGTGACGCGCTGCAGGATTCGACCGCGATGCTCTATGCCGGCGCGGCGGTGACTGCGGTGTTTGTCGGCGACCTGATCAGCCTGTTCATTGCCTGGGAGCTGACGGCGATTGCGTCGGTGTTCCAGATTCTCGCGCCGCGTGCGCCGCAGAGCGTGCGGGCGGCGGTGCGCTATCTCGTGTTCCAGATCAGTTCGGGCATGCTCGTGCTGGCGGGCATATTTCTTTATGTCTCGGCCGGGGGAGACACGCAGTACGCGCTGATTGCGCCGACCCTGAGCGGACTGCCGGTCGGCGTGATGGACATCGAGGCGCCGGGGGCGGTGCTGATCCTCGCCGGGTTCGGGATCAAGGCGGCTTTCCCGATGGTGCACAACTGGCTGCAGGATGCGTATCCACGCGCATCCGAGACCGGCGCTGTCGTGCTGTCGGCATTCACCACCAAGCTCGCTGTCTATGCGCTGGCGCGGTATTTTTCCGGGCTTGAATGGCTGATCTGGATCGGCGCGGTGATGACCGTGTTCCCGGTCTTCTTTGCGGTGATCGAGAACGACCTGCGCAAAGTGCTGTCCTACAGTCTCAACAACCAGGTCGGCTTCATGGTGTGCGCGGTCGGCATCGGCACGCAGCTGGCGGTCAACGGCGCAGCGGCGCATGCGTTCGCGCACATCATGTACAAGGCGCTGCTGTTTATGAGCATGGGCGCGGTGCTCTATCGGACCGGCACAACCAGGGCGAGCGAGCTGGGCGGACTTCATCGGACGATGCCGTGGACAACGCTGTTCTGTCTTGTCGGCGCGGCGTCGATTTCTGCGTTGCCGCTGTTCTCCGGCTTCGTTGCGAAGTCGATGGTGATGTCGGCGAGCCACGCAGACCCGGCGTTGTTTGTCGTGTGGATCATGCTGCTGTTCGCGTCCGCCGGCGTGCTGGAGCATTCGGGAATCAAGATTCCGTACTTTGCCTTCTTCAGTCATGACAGCGGCAAGCGTCCGCAGGAGGCGCCGTTCAACATGCTGGTCGCGATGGGCGCGGCTGCGGCGTTGAGCATTCTGGTCGGCGTATCGCCGGCGTGGCTCTACCAGTTCCTGCCGTATCAGGAGGTGGCGATGGATTATCTCGCCAGCGAACTGTGGACGGTGGGGCATATCCTCCAGCAATTGCAGCTTCTGGTTTTCGCGGCGCTGGCTTTCATGTTGCTGCAATGGCGGCGCTGGTATCCGGCCGAGCAGCCGGGGCTGATCATCGACGTGGAGTGGCTGTGGCGCCGGGGCTGGCCGATGCTGGCGAGGGCGCTCGGCAGGCCGGCGCGGAAGGCCGGGCGGGCAGTCTCCGGAGCGGCAGGGGCAGTTGGCGGATCGGTACAGATGGCGGCCCGGCAGGTCTTCGGGTCCCAGGGATGGGTCGCCGCCAAGCTTCCGCTAAGCGCAACCGCCGTCCTGAGCCTCGCAATACTGGCGGTCGTTTTGCTGGCGGCGCTGTTCAGCTAGCAGTTACCCCGTGAAATCTCACAATAACGCGGTTGAGTTCAGGCCGGGATTTACAGACTTCGTGAACTCACAGAGTATCCTTGCAGTAATGGCGTTGAACAAAGTGATTCAACCTGTCGGGAAGCAACGTTGCAGATGGATACGGAAGCACGGCCCCGGTCTAATCTTATCGAACTCACCTCGGATATTGTATCCGCCTATGTCGCGCATAATCCGGTGCCGGTTGTGGAGCTTCCCCGGCTGATCGAGCGGGTGCATGCGACGCTGGCCGAAATCCAGGGCGCGCCGCCGGCGGAACCGCGGGCAGAACTCAAGCCGGCTGTTTCGGTGAAGAAGTCGGTGACGGACGACCACATCGTCTGCCTGGAAGATGGCAAGAAGTTCAAGTCGTTGAAGCGACATCTTCGCACGCGGTATGACATGTCGCCGGAGGAGTATCGCGAGAAGTGGGGGCTTGCGGCCGACTATCCAATGGTCGCCCCGAACTATGCCAAGCAGCGCTCGGACCTTGCCCGCAAGATGGGTCTCGGGCTGATGAAGAAGTAGCGCGCCGTCTTTTTTCTTGAATGACTCCAAGTCGCAAGCATTCGACTCGTGGCCGTAACGAGACACAGCATTTGGACTTTATTGATCCATGTGAAGAATTGGTTCGCGAAAGCCCTTGCCTGAGTCGCCGAACCGAATCACCCTCAGGGACAGTGATGCGAATCACCGGGTCGCTTCGAGTTGCGCGTTTGTGCGGGAAGCGGCTCCCTCAGTAAAAGATCCGGGGTCGGGCTGGCCTGACGGATCCTGTTCAACAACAGAAGTCTACGCGGCTGCCGGATTTCGGTCCGTTCCGTATTGGATTCCAGGGGCTGAGACATGTCGTTTGATCACGTTGCTGCTGCCCCTTCCGGGCAGACGAAGGTGCTTGAGTCCTGGCGCAAGCGATTGCACGGGCGCAGCTTCATCACGTGCGAGGACATCGACATTTCCGCGATCAATCGCGAGCTTGCCTATGTGTCGATCCTGAGCTGCGAGAATGGCGGGCAATTTCGTTTCCGGCTCGCCGGCACTGGCCTGCAGACGGTGTTCGGCGGAGAGGCGCGGGGCAAGACGGCGGATCAGATCGATGCGTGCCGGGGCGGCGCGATGTGGGCTGAGCTGGCGACGCGGTCGCTGCTGCGCGAGATGCCGGTTTCGGGGGCGACGCGGCTGGCCGATGGGTCGATGCATTACTGGCTGCGGCTGCCGCTTTCCTCAAATGGAGTCGCGGCGGACATGGTGCTTTGCCATGATCGCTATCTGCCGGCGGAGGCTGCGGTCGATCCCGACCGGGCGGCGATGCGGGTCGATCTGTCCCTGCGGCGGGACCGGGAAGTCGTCCCGGCCTGAGTGTTCCACCGGACGGGCTTATCCACAGCGCCCGGAAACGCGACGGAATCGGAGGGGGAACGGACCGGAATCGGGAGTGGAACCTGACGCCCGTGAAATCCGCCGCTCAAGCCATCAATGATGATGGTGGTCGTCTTCCGGCAGGCCGTTGAATTTTCCGCATTTTGGGCATTTGACGGCGTCGAAGGGCTCGCCGTGGAAGACGTCCATGTGGCTGACATTGTCCATCAGGCGGGTCTTGCAGGCGCCACAGCGATAGGTGTCGCCGCCATTGCCTTCGAGCGCCAGCTTGCCGGCGTCGGGTTCGAGCACGATGGCGTCGGCCGGCGGCTTCGGGATGAGGCGCATTTCCTTCTGCGGCATTGGGCTTTTCCTTTCTGGCGGGAGCGGCATCTGCGGCTGGCGGCGGAACCCCGTCAAGCGCTAGTGGGAGACCAGCAGCGGAAGTTGGAGGGAGCCCAGCATGTCGCGGCTGACCCCGCCAAGAAAGAGTTCGCGCATCCGCGAATGGCCGTAGAGTCCCAGCACGACCATGTCCGCCCCGACCATTCCCGCATGACGCTGGATGGCGTTGGCCACTGACAGGTCGTCATTGCGATCGACGTGGATCTGGACTTTCCGGCAGCCATGGGCCGCGAGGTTACGCAGCAGGAGGTCGTCCAGGTCGGACCGGGCGTCGGCCGAGACAGTGAGCAGGTGGGCTTCTTCGGCGCTTGCCAGGAAAGGCAGGGCGTCACGAACGGCGCGGGCGGATTCGCGCGACTCCTTCCACCCCACCAGAACCTTCTTGCCGAACGGCATCGGATAGCCTCGTTCCGGAAGGATCAGCACCGGCACGCCCGCGCCCATGCCGACCGTGGCGGCGCTGAGGTCATGCGTGCCGAAACTGGACGTTGCGATATTCGGGAACACCGCGAGATCGAACCGCCGCACTGCAGCAAGGATGGTCTGATCGTCATCGCCATTTATCTCGATCCAGTCGGCATTGATGCCGCCATTCTCGACAGCGGACTGGAACATTGCGCGGGCCGAGGAGCTGGCGATGGCGATCTTCCGGTCGCGCTCCTCGACATAGGATTCGAGCGTGGTCACGGCAGAAAATGCATCGCCGACAATGAAAGCGGGCACGAATTCCGAGCGCAGGAACAGGCCGGTCAGCGTGGCGCCGAAGCGGGCGGCGACGTCGGCGGCGGCGGTTACGCGCGCCTTGGACGATGCGGATTCATCGACATGGACCAGAATGTTGCGGTAGCTCACGGCGCGCTCCTTTTCGGATGGTTCGCGATCATAACAGGTTTCGAGGCAGGCGTGGCTGCGGCGCACCGACCGTAAATCTGTGGCCGCGCACGAGGCAGACAACTTGCAGGACCTGTCGCGCGATCACGCGGTGGAGCGTCGATTGCAAGCTTGGGGAGGGGGCGGTGGACGCAGACCCGGGATGTGGCCGCATAATCGGGCGCGAGCACAGGATGCCGCTCCGGATCTACTATGAGGACACGGATCTTTCCGGGGTCGTCTATCATGCCAATTATGTGCGGTATCTGGAGCGGGGACGCTCCGAATTCATCCGTGCGATCGGAGCGAGCCATACGCGATTGATGGCGCTGGGCGCGCCGGTGACGTTCATGGTGTCAGAGCTCGGCCTGCGCTTCGTGCGGCCGGCGCGGATCGACGACCGGCTGGAAATCCGCACGCAGGTGGAGACGGCGCGGGGCGCGCGGATCACCTGCCGGCAGAGCATCATGCGCGGCAACGAGCTGATCATCGAAGCGCAGGTGGAGAATGTCTGCGTCAGCCTCGATGGCAAGCCGCGGCGATTGCCGGCGGAGCTGGTGCAGAAGATGGCGGCGTATCTTCCCGGCGCTGCGCCGCTGCGGCCGCAGAACCATCCGCCGGCGAACGATGTCGGCGCGCCGGTGGTGGAGCGCGAACGGGCTGTCGGCTAGGCGCGCGGGCGCGATCCCGGAAGCTGGCGCTTTCGGGGTGAGTGGGGAATAGGCAGTAGGCAATAGGCAATAGGGGATTGTGGGCGGGCCTCTGGCTGTGGTGAGCCCGCGCTCGTGCTTCGACGGACGCGACCCCGGATCAAGTCCGGGGGCGCTGCTCAGCATGAGCGCTATGAGAGAGCTCTGGCATGAGGTTGCGGCAACACCCACCAGCTCATGCTGAGCAGCCGCGCTGAGCGCGGCGTCCGTCGAAGCATGGGCCGCGCGCACGGCGTTTGCGTCCACGCGCGCG
>JANOKS010000184.1:0-4593 GCA_031419455.1 Alphaproteobacteria bacterium | reverse complement strand
CGCGCCGGCATAGGCGGACACATCAGCCGCCTTTTGCGCCGATTTCTCGAGATAGAACCAGTATCCGGTCTCTGCGCTCAAGCCGCACACCCCCACAAGGGCAGGGGCTGCGAGCGCCATGACGATCGCCATGTTGGCGCGTCGATCCTTGCGAAGGAGAACTCTTTTGATAACGGCCATGTGCTGAGATTAGGTCGCTGCGCATTAAGCGGGACTTGTCCGGGACAGCACAGTTTCGCGCTTTCCGCTCAGCTTTACCTGGCGACGGTCGCGGCAAGTGGTTGATTGCGCGGTAGCGGCTTGGTTAGCGCGCACGCAAGGAATAATCCAACATTCATCAAGTCGAGCTTGAGGAACGCCGGCGGTGAACGGACGACTGCAAGATCCACGCCTTCCTTGAAGTCCGAAGGTGGCGCCTATTTCGGATTGCAGTAATTCAGGAAGTCGCTCGCCGCCGCGCCAAAGCCGGTGAGCGAGCCGACATACTTCGCCTGCACCTGCGCAGCCGTGTTCTTCACCAGCGCCCACTCCACTTCGCCGCGGTCGCTCACGAACGACACCATGTCGGGCTGGCCGATGGCCAGCAGGTCCGCCGATGTGACGGGGAAGGTGAACGATGTCTCGCCCGTTGAAGCCTTGGTCGAAAACCTGCCGTTGATATCGCGCGTGCCCGCGCCAGCGCGAACCTTGAACGTGGCGTCGCCCGTGCGGCCGGTCTGTTTCCCGAGGTGAACGGTGATGGCGCCATTCGCGGCATTGCACGCGGCATAGACGCCCGCCGACTTGTCGGTGTCTCTCACCCCGGTCATCACAAGCGCCAGCGCCGGATCTTCGGGGATCAGCTTCTCCTCCGCCCACCACGACGTGATCGCCGCCATGTTGGAAACCGTCGCCGTGCCGCTGGCCGCGGCCGGCGCCGGCGTCACGGCGGCGCCTGTCCCTGTCGTCATGCCGCTGCCGCCGGCTGGCGCAGGGTTACTCGCGCAGGCGACCGCCAGCAGTCCGGCGGCGGCGATGAGGGCGATACGGCTGAACATCGGATTCTCCCAGTTGCGTGGAGCAGGGCGTACACGGCCCGCCTGCATCACTCCAGTCAGATCGGCCAGTCAGATCAGATCGTGATGACGACTTTGCCCTTTGCGCGGCGTTCCGACAGCTCCTTTATGGCGTCGGCCGCCCGCTCCAGTGGATAGCGGTTGGAAACGTGGGGGCGGATCTTCCCCTCGCGATAAAGCCTGAAAAGATCAGCAAGATTTTCGGCATGGGCCTTGGGATCGCGCGCTACGAACGCGCCCCAGAACACGCCGACGATCTGGCAGGATTTCAGAAGTGTAAGGTTGAGCGGCAGCTTCGGGATGCCCGCCGGGAAGCCGATCACCAGAAACCGCCCGTCCCAGTTCAGCGCCCGCACCGCCGGCTCGGCATAATCGCCGCCGACGCCGTCATAGATCACGTCCACCCCTCCGCCGCTGACGTCCTTGATCTGGTCGGAGAACGCCTTCTGCTGGTCGCGGCTCAACGGGTTTTCCGGATAGACGAAACCCTTGTGCGCGCCCTTGGACAAGCAGAAGTCCACCTTCTCCTGCGATGAGGCCGCCGCGATCACTTCGGCGCCCATCGCCACGCCCAGTTCCACCGCCGCGAGGCCGACGCCACCCGCAGCCCCCAGCACCAGCAGCTTCTCGCCCGGCTTGATGTGCCCGCGATCCTTCAGCGCGTAGTGCGAGGTGCCATACGTCATCAGGAAGGCGGCAGCCTCGTCGAACGGCATGAAGTCCGGCAGCGCGTTCATCCGGTTGGCCGGAACGGCGATCTCCTCCGCCATGCCGCCCGCGCCGGTCGACCCGAACACCTTGTCGCCGACCTTGAACGCCGTGACGCCATCGCCCACCGCCTTCACCACACCGGAGATTTCTCCACCGGGGGAAAAAGGCCGCTGCGGCTTGTACTGGTACATGTCCTGGATGATCAGGAAGTCAGGATAATTCACCCCTACCGCCTTCACCGAGACAACGATCTCGCCCGCCTTGGCCGTGGGCGAGGGAACATCCTCCAGCACCAGCGTGTCAGGCAGGCCCGAGGCCTTGGATAGGATGGCGCGCATGGTCATGTCTCCCGCAGTGTCTGACGGCTGGATTAGCGGACCCATCCGGCCCTGTCATCCTGCTTGCCGTTCGGCCCGCACTCTGAAAACCTTCAAGCCATGCCGCCCGCTACAGGCGGCGCGAGGGAGAGCGCCCATGTTGCTGTCGATGACCCGCCGCCTGTTCGCCTGTGCGGTGGCGAGCGTCGCGCTCGCATCCTGCGCCACTGCGCCAGACACAACGCCCAGCCCCGTCGTCGGTGTCTCCTTCCGCATGGTCGAAACCAACGGGATCACGCTGCGGGTCGCCGAGATGGGGCAGGGGCCGCTGGTCGTGCTCGTCCATGGCTGGCCGGAGAGCTGGTATTCCTGGCGGCATCAGATTCCCGCCATCGCCGCCGCTGGATACAGAGTCATCGCGCCAGACATGCGCGGCTATGGCAAGTCCGACAAGCCCGCCGCCGTAGAGGCCTATGACACACACCAGACCACCGCCGATATTGTCGGCCTGATCGACGCCTATGGCGCGGAGAAAGCGATCGTCATCGGCCACGACTGGGGCGCCAGCGTCACATGGAACACCGCGCTGCTCCATCCCGACCGCGTCTCGGCGATGATCGCGATGAGCGTGCCCAATGGCGGCCGCGGGCCAACAGCGCCCACCGTCGGCATGAAAGGGGCGAACGCAGGCGGGGAGAATTTCTACTACATACTCTACCATCAGGAACCCGGCGTCGCCGAAGCCGAGTACGACGCCGATCCGCGAGGGATTCTCTCGCGGCTCTATGCGCTCACGGGCGCGCCGCTCGATCCGCCGACCATCACCGATCCCAAACGCTCCGCCGGCGGATGGATTCCGCGCCTCGGCGCGCCGAAGCAACTGCCGGCCTGGCTGAAGCAGGAAGACCTCGACTATCTCGTGGCTGAGTTCACCGAAGCCGGCTTCCGCGGCGGCGTGAACTACTACCGCAACATGGACCGCAACTGGGAAACCACGCCGCAGCTCACCGGCGCAAAGATCGCTGTCCCCGTCGCCTTCCTCGCCGGCGTGGACGACATCGTCATCCGCGGCGCCAAGGAGCCAGCGCTGCGCACAAGCATGTCCCGCGTCGCCGACGACCTCCGCGCCGTGACATTGATCCCCGGCGCAGGCCACTGGATCCAGCAGGAGAAGCCCGCGGAGACGAATGGGTTCATCCTCGATTTCCTCGAAGGTCTGAAGCATTAGCGTCTCGGGGAAAGCGTGTGAGCGATCACTGGAATTTCTACTTCACACGGGTAGATGGCAATCCGGCTTCGATAAGCCTTGATCTTGGCATCGCACGGGATCCGCCGCGCGAAAAACACCCGAACATGGCGTGGGTGAGGATCCACATGCTGCGCCCACGGCCTGATGGGCTGTCGAGTCAGGAAGAGTTCGACGACCTGGTCAAAGTCGACGATGCGCTGGAAGCCGCGATAACCCTCGCTGGCGGGGTCTATGTCGGCCGCATAACCGGCAGCGGCGTGCGTGACTACTTCTGCTA
This sequence comes from Alphaproteobacteria bacterium, assembly GCA_031419455.1. GTDB lineage: Bacteria > Pseudomonadota > Alphaproteobacteria > Caulobacterales > Hyphomonadaceae > UBA7672. The sequence goes on along the minus strand of JANOKS010000184.1, from coordinate 984 downwards.
CGAGCCCGACGGCGAAAGCGTAGGTGCCGCCGCTGCTGATGCATTGAAGGCGTCTCCTGCCTACACGCATGAATCCGGGGGACGACCCGATCCCGAATGGGGGGTCTACTTCGACCTGCTATACCCGTCCGATATCGATCGCCAGAAAATGGGCAACCGGGATGTTCTGGATAACCTCGAGCGGCATGGCGATGATCTTCAAGCGCCGCGCAAGATCGAGCACTGGATACACTTCGCCGACGAGCTCTCTCGCCAGCGGTTTCAGGAGCACGTGCGTTCGCAGGGCTTTGTCGTTGAGAACGCCTACACAGCGGACGAGGGCGACCGGCCCCTTGTTCTCGTCATCGCCCAGAATGGCGTGCCGGCCCAGATCGACGAGATCAACATCCAACTGGTCGAGGCAGCCAGCGAGTATGGCGGCGTGTACGATGGCTGGGAAACGCTGATTCTGAAGCCGTCGGTCTTGCGTTGACTTGATCGGGCTTCGCGCGCCATGGGTCGTCCATGAAACAGATGCGCGGATATTTCGGGATCGGCGTCGAATCCCTCTCCAAGCCGATGAATCTCGGCGCGCTGCAGCGCACCGCGCACGCCTTCGGCGCCGCCTTCACTTTCACGGTCTCTGCCGCGCCAAAGATTCGCGTGATGCACAATGCCGACACGTCCAAGTCTGACCTGCACGTGCCCTGGTACCTCTGGGATTCCATCGACGAGATGCAGTTGCCGCGCGGCTGCACGCTGGTCGGCGTCGAACTCACCGATGAAGCCATCGACCTGCCGGCCTTCCGCCACCCGCTGCGCGCAGCTTATGTGATGGGCGGAGAGGCGAGGGACCTGTCGCCCGAACTGCAGGCGCGCTGCGCGTACATCGTGAAAATCCCCACGCGCTTCTGCATCAATGTCGGCCTCGCCGGTGCGCTGGTGATGTACGACCGCGTCCTCTCGATGGGCGGCTGGCCCCGCCGCCCGGTTCACTCCGGCGGG
>JANOKS010000183.1:0-8326 GCA_031419455.1 Alphaproteobacteria bacterium | reverse complement strand
GGCTCTGCGCCCTCCTCCCTACGCCTTTGGCTTCGGGAGGCAGGTCGGGCTTCGGCCGGAATGACAATTGAGAGTTGGGCACGTGTTCGCACTCAGGCCGGTGTCACCGCCTGTGATGCTGCCTTCTTGGGTCTCCAATTCAGTGGAGGGCCCGGGGACGCGGGATGCCCCGCGTGATTTGGCGTCTCTGTTGCCAGAGCTACCGGTAGAAAAGAGAAGCGCGGATCCCGCGTCCCCGGCAGGTATCGATGCAGCGGCCCGGGCGTGCAGCGGGGTCTTTCACCCGTCCTGGCCCACGTGGCGGAAGCCGCTGGCGTGCGGGCCATGGTTGTTCAGCCATGGTCCCCCGCGACATGAGGGAAAACCAGCCGGGGATGTTGATGCCAACCGCCCCCGGCCCCTCATGAATTCCCGGCCTACTGGCATGGTTCGACCGGGCTCTTCACGCTCGCCTGCATCCACCCCGCGCCGTTGAACGGTGTACAGCCGCCCTCCATGCGGGATGGATGCAGGCAGTATCTCACAGGTTTCGATGTGGGGGATGCCTGTGTCCGGGATCGGCTGATTTTGTCGGTGCAAGTGATTGAGATTGTTCGGGATGGGCCGAAATTGGTGTGGCCAGGATCGGCCGGTTCTGGTTCTGCGGAACGCCGGGCTCCTGCCCGGCTCTTTGGTCCGGCGGCGGTGTTGTCGAAGGAAAGAGCCGGGCAGGCGCTCGGCGTTCCGCAGAGAGAGGCCGAGCTACTCCCCCGCCGGCAGCGCGGCCTGGCTTGCCGACTGCGCAGCAGCGCGGCGGCGTGTCTCCTCGGCGGCTTCGCGGGCTTCTTCCTCTTCCTCGCGCTTGGCCTCGGCGGCCTCGCGGCGCTTGCGGCCGCGTTCGATGACCCAGGCGACGACGATGCCGGCTTCGTAGAGGAGATAGAGCGGCACGCCGAGGATGAACTGGCTGAACGGGTCTGGCGGCGTCACCACGGCGGCGACGACGAAGATGGCGAGCAGCGCGTACTTGCGGCCCTTGCGCAGGCCGGAGGATTGCACCACGCCGGCCATCGACAGCAGCGCGATCACGATCGGCAGCTGGAAAGCGAAGCCGAAGCACATCAGCAGCGAGATGGTCAGTTCATAGTATTCCTTGACCTTCGGAACGTAGACCGCCTGCACGTTGGTGCCGATGAGTTCCTGGCTGAAGGACAGGTCCATGAAGGTCGGCAGCACGAAGGCGTAGACGAGCCACGCGCCGACCGAGAACAGCATCGGCATCAGGAACAGGAACGGCATGATGGCCAGGCGCTCGTTCCTGTAGAGGCCGGGCGCGACGAAGCCGTAGACCTGATGCGCGACGAAAGGGAAGCCAACCGCCAGCGCCAGCACGAAGGCGACCTTCAGCTTCACGAACAGCATTTCGAGCGGCGCGGTGGTCTGCGCCACAAACAGCTCATCCGGCGGACGACCGGCGCGGATGGCCGCCTCGCCCAGCGGCGTGAGCAGGAAGTTGAGCACCTGGTCGGTGACGAACCAGGCGGCGATGAAGAGCACCACCAGCACGACAAGGATGCGCATCAGCCGGTCGCGCAGCTCGACGAGGTGATCCATCAGCGGCGCGCGGCTGGCCTCGACCTCGTCGATGGCGGGCTCGGTCGGCTTGTCCGCGACCTTCCTGTCTTTTTTCGCCGGCTTGCTCATCAGGCAGGGGTGTCCTGCTTGACTGGCTGGCGCACTTCGTCGTCCGGGATGACGTGGACGTCGCTTTCGGCCTCACCGTTGGCATTGCTGGGGGCGAAGGTCTCCGGCGCGTGACCTTCGAGGCGGAAATCCTCACCGGTGTCATAGCCCGGATGGTCGGCGGAAAGGCCGGCATAGGGCGCGGGTTCGGCTGCAGGCGTGGCCGGGACGACCGGATCGGGCCGCAGCATGGTGACGGCCGATGCAGCAGCCGGATGGGTCGGCGTGCGCTTGATGGGCTTGGGCCATTTGTCGGCCGAACGGACCTGCAGGGTCGGGACGAATTCCGGTTCAGCCGCGATCGCTGCTGCGGCGGCGACAGGCGCGGCGCTGGCCGTGGCTGGCTGTGCGTCGGAAGCTGGCGTGAGTTCGGTTCCGGCCGCGGGTTCGCCGGGTGACGCCGGCAGCGAGGCGGGCGCGGGCTTCGGCGGCTCGGTCAGCGCGGACTGCACGTCGCTTTCAAGGTTGAACTTGTCGTTCTCGAATTCGCGGCGGAGGTCTTCGAGGCCGGTATGCTTCTTGAGGTCGGAGACTTCCTTGCGCAGCTCTTCCAGCTCGGCCTGGCGGCCCAGCTCGTCGAAGCCCTGTTTGAAGTCGAACGCCATCGCGCGCATCTTGCCGGTGAAGCGGCCAAACTTGCGCATCATCAATGGCAGGTCCTTCGGGCCGATCACGACGATCGCCACGAGAACCAGCAGGATCATTTCCTCGAAGCCGACGCCCGGCATCATGGCGATGTCGCTCCTTCCGGAGAGAAGAGGTCAGGTTGCCCGATGGCCTAAAGCCCTCAGACCTTCGACTTCTCTTTTTCCGGGGTGACGTTGATCGGCTCGTTGACCAGCGCGCCGGACGTGGTCTGGCTCGTGTCGACGTCCGGGTCCTTCATGCCCTTGCGAAAGCTTTTGATGCCCTTCGCGACATCACCCATCATCGCCGAAATCTTGCCGCGGCCGCCGAAGACCAGCAGGAGAAGCGCGAGAATGATGACAATCTCGAGCGGACCAAGACGTCCAAACATCGTATCTACTCCGTTGGCCGCCGGGGCGGCATGATCGTCGGGCGTGATCGCCCTGCTCTATCCCACGCCCCAAAGGGCCGCCACGCCCAGCAGTTTCAAGGGCCCGGGCGCGAACAGGACAATGAAGGCCGCTGAAACGAGGCCAAATCCGAAGCCCGGCGATGCAACCATTGTTCCGTTTCCTCTTCGTAAGGTAACCCCGCAACAGCCCAAGCGCAAACCCGGTGAGCAATCGTTCACAGCAAGGGAATTAACCGCGATCAGGGCCGGTCTTCGGCGCCTTCCAGGAAGTCGGGCTGGAAATCGGCGTCGTCGAGCGGGTCCTCGCCCAGAAGCTCGCCTGTCTCGGGATCGCGCGGCGCGCCCGCAAACTCGAAGTCGCGGGGAATATCGGCGCTGAGCAAGCCGGCGGCCTTGAGGTCGTCCCGGCCCGGCAGGCTGTCGATAGCATCCAGCCCGAAATGCACGAGGAAGGCGTCGGTGGTTCCAAATGTCACAGGCCGGCCGGGCGTGCGGCGCCGGCCGCGGGGCCTGATCCATCCCGCCTCCATCAAAATGTCGAGCGTGCCGGGCGAGACGGCGACGCCCCGGACATCCTCGATCTCGGGCCGGGTGACGGGCTGGCAGTAGGCGACGATGGCAAGCGTTTCGAGCGCAGCGCGGGAAAGCGCGCGCGGCTGTTCGCGGGTCTCCTCGAACAGGAAGGCGAGATCAGGCGCAGTCTGGAACCGCCACTTGCCGGCAAGCTCGACCAGTTGGACGCCCTTGCTGGCGTAGGCAGCCTTGAGCTTCAGCAGCACGTCGCCCGCCTCGACGCCGGGCGGCAGAGCCTCAGTGAGCGTGGTGGCGTCGATTGGTTCGTCGGAGGCGAAGAGGATCGCCTCGGCGCGGCGCAGCGCGTCAGCCAGGCGTTCGGGGTCGGGCGCGGTGGATGTCGTGGGGCGGGCTTCGGTTTCGACGGGAGGCGCTGCTTTCTCACCGCCCTTGCGCTGCTTGGCCAGCTTCGCGACGGCGTCGCGCATGCTTTGCAGGTCTGGCTTCTCGGCTTCACCACTCATTCGGCAGCCTTCAGGTCAGACTGCGTCTTGCGCACGTAGACGTCGGAGAAGAGCTGGTCCTGGCGGATATCGACGGCGCGGTTCTTCGTGAGCTCAAGCGCCGCGGAAAAGAAGCTCGCCACTTCGGAGCGGCGGGGTGCATCCTTCGAGGCTTCGTCCTCTGCGTGCATCAGCTGGATCGAGGCCCAGTCGATCAGGTCCGGCAACATGGCTTCCAGCTTGCGGCGTGCGGATTCCAGTGGGACGACGGGCTGGCGCGGAATAACGTGCGTGCGAACTTTCAGCTTGCGCGTGTTGATGTCGCCGAAGGCCTTGAGAATGTCGTGCAGGGTGCTGTTCCACAGCGGCTTGCGGATGATCTTTGCGAGCTGCGGATCGCCACGCGGAAAGACATCGCGGCCATCGAGATTGCCTTCGTAAAGATCGTTCACGGCGCGGCGCATGGCGTCCAGGCGGCGCAGGCGGAAGGCGAGACGGCCGGCGAGTTCGTCGGGGTCGGTCTCGTCATCGGCCTTGCGCTCGGAGGGGAGCAGCAGTTTCGATTTCAGGAAGGCGAGCCAGGCGGCCATCAGGAGGTAGTCGGCGGCGATGTCGATGCGCTTCTCGCGCGCCGCGTAAATCCAGCCGAGATACTGGTTGGCGAGTTCGAGGATAGAGACCTTCACCAGGTCAATCTTGTGCCGCCGGGCAAGGTCCAGCAGCAGGTGGAGCGGGCCTTCATAGCCGTCGAGATCGACGGTGAACGCATCCTTGGCGTCGGCAGCCTCGGCGGCGGCCTGGGCCAGCATGTCCTCGTTTTCAACGGGAATGACGCTCATGGGATGGGACTAGACGAGGCCGCAAACCGGGGCAACTTGGATTCGCCTATGTGGCTGATTAGCGAGAATCCCTCGTTGAGAGAGACCCCCTCCTGTCCTCCCCCTTTCAGGGAGAGGGACCGCGCTGCACCAGCTTTCCCAGATTGGAAGACCGGTTCTGCGACCTGGGTCCCTCCCCCTGAAAGGGGGAGGACAGGAGGGGGTCTGGCTCCGCAGCGGGATCGGGAATGTTGGGCACGTCGGCTCGTACGCTCGCGCTACACATGTGCGAGCGAGCCCAGCAACGCTTCCATCCGCGCCCTGCCCTCGGTCTTGTCGAACGGCTTCGGGCCGCGGATCGCGGCGTCGGCGGTCTTGGCGCGGCGGAGGCTGGCGCCGGTGAGTTCGGGGCAGGCATCCATGATCTCGCTCATCTCGCGCAGGACCATCTCGGGGTCGCGGAGGACCTTCCCCCACGCATCCAGTCCGGAGCAGTGGAGGATGACGTCGCAGCCGGCGTCGAGAGCGCGGGCGGCGCGGCTGGCGAGCGTGCCGCCGAGGGCTTTCATGCCGAGGTCGTCGGTCATCAGGAGGCCATCGAAGCCGATCTCCCCGCGGATGATATCGCGGATGATCTTCGGAGAGTGCGTGGCGGGCGTCGTCTCGTTGTCGAGGGCGGCGTAGGCGAGGTGGGCGGTCATGCCCATCGTCGCGTGGCGCACGGCGCGGAAGGGGGCGATGTCCTGTTCGACGTCGGCGCGGGAGGCGCGGACGACGGGCATGGTCTCGTGGCTGTCGACTTCGGCGCGGCCATGGCCGGGCATGTGCTTGATGACGCCGGAGACGCCGCCGTCGGCGAGGCCTTTCAGGGCGACCTGCGCGAGGTCAGCCACCTGCTCTGCTGTCTCGCCCAGCGCCCGGTCGCCAACGATTTTGTGCATGTGGCGATGAAGCAGATCGACGACGGGCGCGCAGTCGGCGCGGATGCCCATGGGGGCGAGCTCGGCGGCCATCAGGCGATGGTGGAGCCAGACGGCTTCGCGGCCGAGTTCTTTGTCCCGATTGTAAAGTGGCAGCCAGGTGAGCGGCGCAGGGATGTCGGGCCATTCGGGCGGGCGCAGGCGGCGCACGCGGCCGCCTTCCTGGTCAATGAAGATCAGCGTGTTGCGGCCGGTGGTCTGGCGGATGTCATCTGTGAGAACCGTTACCTGCGCGGGGTTTCCGCACGAGCGGCCCATCAGGATCATGCCCCACGGGTTTGCGCTCGCGAGCAGGTCTCTCTCCCCGTCCGTCAGCGTGTAGCCGGAGACGGACAGGATGCACGCACGAGGAGCAGTCATCGAAAGGTCCGGGCTATTTCACGGCCGGATAGCAGTTGCCGCCCTTGGCCTTGAACGCCGTGCAGAAGGCAGCGGCGTCGGCTTTCGATGCGAACGATCCGACGCGCAGACGGTAGACGGTTTTGCCGTTGACGTCTGCCTGCTGGACAAACCTTTCCGCGCCCGAAAGCAGGTCGGGCCATGCCTTTGACATGCGCGTCCATTCGCTCTCAGCCGAGGCTGTGCTGGAGGTGGCGGCGATCTGCACGACATGATCGCCATACGCTGCGAAGACGGGCCGGTAGGCGGACGAGATAGCTGCGGTGAGGGCCGGCGCAGGCGCTGCCGCGACAGGCTTGGCCGGCGCGGGCTTCGGCGGCTCGACCTTGACGGGCTCTGCCTTGGCGGGCGGCGGCGTAACCGCAGCGGCCGTTGGCGCCGGCGATTTCAGGGGCGCAGGCGGCGGGGCCGTAACCTTGGAGGGCGCCGGCGTGACCGCGGCTTCGGCAGGCGCAGGCGGCGCTGGGCGCTCCTCCGCCAGCGAGTCCGTTGTGCCGCCATCCAGATTTTCGTCCGCGACAGTCTCCGCGGGTTCGACGACAACCGGCGCCGCTTCGACGACTCGCGGCGGCGTCTTGAACGTGCCGGCGGTGCTGAGTTCCGGCGTCACCTCGACCTCGTCCGAGGCAAGACCGTCACTGTAGGCGGTCCACACCACCACGCCGAACACTGCGACGATCAGAAGCGCGCCGGCAAGAAGCAGGGGGCCGCGCTTGCTGTCGTCGGCGCGAGGCGAGCGGGCGCCATCGCTCAGTCGCGCGTATTCGGCAGCACGGCGGCCGCCGCCATTGCCGCGCCGGTCGCTGACCACGTCGCGGCGCTCGGCGCCCTTGCGACGGTCCAGATTGGCGCGGCTAGCGAGCACGTCGCCTTCGTCCTCGTCCACGGGGGGAAGAAAGTCGGGCTCGGCCCGGTCGTTCGCTGCGGCGGGCGGCTTGCGCTTCGCGCCAAAGACCATCCTGTCAATGTTTGGGCGATCAAGATTGGGGTTGTGCTGCGGGTCGTCGGCCGGGCGGCCGGGGATTACCGAACGGGAATAGCGTGTCATGGCCGGAACCGGGTTCTTCCACCAGCGGACGTGCAGGTCCGCCAAGCCCGGCATGCTGCCCAAGGAGGCTTAAGGAAGTGGAAAGGTCGGCGGCATGTTGCGCGGTTCGAGCCGTTTCAGGACGGTAGCGCCCCGATCAGGTCGCGGGCCTTCAGCGGTTTCGGCAGGATGGCGCGGACGCCCATGCCGCCAAACCGGCTTTGCAGGAAATCCGGACATTCGCTTGAAACAACAACGACTTCCGGCCTGACCGCGACATTGCGGCGGACCCAGGTGAGCACCTCGACGCCGTCCATGCCCGGCAGCTGGTAATCCAGCAGAAGCGCGCTGTAAGACCGGGCGCGGAAACGCATGATGGCCTCGAAGCCATCGCGCGCCTTGTCGACGCTCCAGCCATTGGCCTCGAGCATCGCAGCCATCACTTCGGCGGCGCGAGCATTGTCTTCGACGACGAGCGCGAAGCGCTCAATCGTCGCGGGACGGGCCGGCATGGTCGGAAGCTCCCAGGCTTAGCGCCCCGGACGCCAGAAACCTGACGCCCGGGGTCGCAACGCAGCCGCAGACACCCTCGTGGGTTGGGGAGGACGGAAGATGTCCACAGCGCGGAAGCCGATGTGATGGAAATAGCCGTCCACCAAAAGGCTAAATCTGCGGTATGGCGACCTCGTAACAGTGACGCAGATGTTACACGCGACAACACCCTGAGAGGGCTGTGTTTTATTCGATGTTACACGCACGGTTCAACGCGGCCCTACTCGGCGACAAGCAGTTGAGGTAGTATCGGCTGCGCACATGGGGCGGTGAATGGACTTTTCTCGACCCGGGGAAGACGCTGGGGAGAGCCGCGACCCGGCATTGGGCAGCGATTCCGCAGGACCCAGCCGCGCCGAGATCGACGCGGCCCTCGCGCGAATCCTGACGTCCCGGCCGTTTGCCGCAGCGCCACGCCAGCAGGCCCTGCTCCGACACATCGTTGGCGAGACGCTGGAAAAACGCGGCGACCGGCTGAAGGAGTTCTCCATCGCCGTGGACGTGTTCGGCCGGGCCGCCACGTTCGATCCGCGGAGCGATTCAATCGTCCGCGTGCAGGCGAGCCGGCTACGCAACCAGCTGGCGGAGTACTATTCTGGCGAGGGCGCAGTAGAGACTGTGCGGGTCGAGGTGCGAGCTATGACCGAATCTTGGTGACGCGCTGAGGATCAAGCGGCGGCGACTTCGGCTTGAGGGTCAAGCGAGATTGCCTGCTCTTCGATGCCGTCTTTGAACTTCACCCCATAGATGACCTTTGGCAAGAAGAGAGCGCC
>JANOKS010000182.1:0-14377 GCA_031419455.1 Alphaproteobacteria bacterium | reverse complement strand
CGCAATCTCAACCACTTGCCTGAAAAATTTGGGGGAAACAGAGGCACAGGATCGGCGGGGTAAAAAACGGCCGTATAATCGCGCCCATGAAGCACGAACGCCGCATACCCGCATGGCTGTTGCGCGACCTTCCCGCACTCGCGGGAATGTTCGCGTGCTTCTGGCTGTTCGTCATTCCGCTGATCGTGGAAGGCTTCCGCCTCATGCACGGCGGCAAACCGATCCAGCGGATGGAAGACCGTCTCGCCCATCGTCTCCTCGCCGCCGAAGCAACCCTCGCTTACGCACTCTGGCGCGAGGCCTACCGGCGGCTTGGCCTCAATCCCCGCGACGTGCAGCTGCAGCTTGCAGACCTCCCCTCCGGCCACGCCGCCCTCTCGGCGCGCATGCGCTCCTACATCGACCAGGTGGAAAATCTCAGCCGCGCCGCCGCGCACTACACCGCGCAACTCCGCCTGCGCTGGGGTGCAGCGTCTGCGCGCGCGGCCCATGCTTCGACGGACGCGCTTCGCGCTGCTCAGCATGAGCTGGTGGGTGTTGCGCGTGGTTCTGTACGCGCGACTGGCAGTGTAGCGCTCATGCTGAGCAGCGACCGCAGGGAGCGTCCGTCGAAGCACGAGCGCGGGCTCACCACAACCCGCGGCCCGCCTCGACCCTACTCGCTATTCGCAATTCGCAATTCGCCCCGAAAGCGCCAGCTTCCGGGACCGCCCCGCCATGCCTAGCTTATGGCCACCGGGTTGATCACCATCTGCACCGTCCCCACAAACCGCGGGATGCCCAGCACGAACAGGAATTCCTTTACACCGTCAGCGGCCAGCTGGTTGGTGTCGATCGTCTCGAGGATATGGACGCCCTTCTTGGCCAGCAGGGTCTGGTGGACGATGAACGTCTTGCCCGGCGGCGACGGCAGCGCTTCCAGCGCAATCGTGTCCGAGCCCACCGCCACAACGCCCAGGTCCGCCAGGAAAATCGCCCCATCCTCGCCGATGCCCGGCTCGCGCGAGCGGTAGACGTCCTTCTCGCTGGCCATCTTCCCGGCCATCCAGCCGGTGTGGAACAGCACAACGTCGCCCTTGCCGATGCTGACGCCCTGCGCCCGCATCGCCGCCTCTATCTCCGCGCGGTTGTAGGTGTCGCCGACCTCAAGGTGCGGCTTGCCATAGTGCTTCGTCATGTCGATCAGCACGCCGCGCGTCACGATCGGCGGCACATCGGCCAGCTGCAGCGCCCGGGTGGTCGCGACTTCCTTGCCGGTCACGCCGTTATAGTAGTGGTGATCCACGCCCAGATGCCCGAACCCGTCGATCTGCGAGCCGATCCCCATCGACGAGACGATCCGCTCATCGAAGGATGTCACCCGCTGCGATCCGTTTGGCGTGTAATCCGCATCCGGCCCCGGCTGCCGCTCGACCGTGTACTTCCGCGTGCCATAAGCGGCGCTCTCCGGCGCCGTCGGTACGCCCAGCGCGTAGACCTTGCCCGTCTTCACCAGCCCGGCCGCCCGCTTCACGCCGTCGGCGCTCAGGTTGTTGACGTTTCCGAGCCGGTCCGCCTCGCCCCACGGCGAATCCCACCAAGGTTCTTTGTGGGATGTCGTCTGCGCAATCGCGCCTTCGGAACAGGCCGACAGGGCAATGACCAGCAGCGTCCGCTTCAGCAAATCCATGTCGCTCCCTCAGGCCAGTTTGTACTGACTCGTATTTGATCGGAGCTTGCCACAGGGTTTACGCGTCCGCCAACGCCGCTCTCATGGATAAAGCCTTTGCGTCGTCCAGGGCTGCCCCGGCCCGCCACGCGTGAACTCCAGACGATCATGCAGCCGGAAAGGCCTATCGCGCCAGAACTCGATCCGCGTCGGCACAACCCGCCAGCCCTGCCACTGCGGCGGACGCGGCGTCTTCACGAGTCCGTACCGGGCCGCAAACATCGCAATCCGCTTCTCCAGCGCAAACCGCCCCTCCATCGGCCGCGACTGGTCGGACGCCCACGCCCCGATCTGGCTGTCCTTGGCCCGGGTCGAAAAATAGGCATCCGCTTCCGCGTCGGATGCCGGATCGACCCTTCCCGAAATCCGCACCTGCCGGCGCAGGCTCTTCCAGTGAAAGCAGAGCGCCGCCTGGGCATTCACCGCCAGCTGCAGCCCCTTCCGGCTCTCGGCGTTCGAGAAGAACACGAATCCATCGCCCGATACGTCCTTCAGCAACACCATCCGCACATCCGGCGCCCCATGCGCATCGGCCGTCGCCAGCGCCATCGCATTGGAATCGTTCGGCTCCGACTTCCGCGCCTCAGCCAGCCATTCCGCGAACAGCGCAAACGGATCCGTCGTGGCAAACAACGCCGGATCATCAGCCGAAGCAGCAACGGCCTTGGCGTACTCTTCGGCAGAAGGTGTCGGAGGAATCGCCTTGTCGGCCATCAGACGATCATCCCGCCATCCACCCGCAGCACCTGCCCCGTGATGTAGGCCGCCTTGTCTGAGGCGAGGAACGCCACAGCGTCCGCGATCTCCTGCGCCGAACCCCAGCGCTTCTCCAGCGGCACCAGCCGCCCCATACGCTCCAGCGTCTTCTCGCGATCGAGCCCCTTGGCAAAAGCCGTCGACCACATGCCGTCGTCGATCACCCCCGGCGCCACCGCGTTCACCCGAACCCCTGCCCGGCCAAAATCGATCGAGGCATTCCGCGTGAAGGAGTTCACCGCGCCCTTCGATGTCGAATAAGCAATCTGCCCAAGCGCGCCGGAGAAGGACGAGACGGACGAGATGTTCACCACATTCCCCTTCCGCCTGATCAGAGACGCCGATAGCGCATCGGTCAGCAGGATCAGGTTGCGCACGTTGACATTGAATGTCTCGTCGAGCCCTTCCGGCGTCACCTTGCCTATCGCCTGCGCCGCGCTCACACCGGCATTGTTGACGAGAATGTCGATCTCGCCCAGCGCCGCCAGCGCGCCGTCGGCGGCCTTGCGCCAGCCATCCGCCGATCCCATGTCTGCTTCGATCGCAACCGCCCCGTTGGGCAGGCTCGCCGCCAGCGCCTTCAGCTTGTCCGCCGACCGCGCCACCAGCGCCACTTTCGCCCCATCCCCCGCCAGCGTCCGCGCAATCGCCTCGCCAATGCCACGGCTGGCGCCCGTGACGACGGCGGTCTTGCCTTTGAAGTTGTAGGTCATGGCGTGTGCTCCTTAAGTGAAAGCGGGTCGCAACACCCGCAAAGCAAAGCGTTGTCATCCCGGGCGAGCGTAGCGAGACCCGGGACCTATTGCGAGAGCACGAAAGCCTATGAATGGGTCCCGGCTCTCGCTTCGCTCGGCCGGGATGACATTCCAGGCCAGTTCGCGAACCACGACCCGAGACTGTTCAACCGGCCCGAATTGGGCTTAACGAGGGGCCATGTCGCACAACACCTTTGGCCACCTGTTCCGCGTGACGACCTGGGGCGAGAGCCATGGGTTGGCCATCGGCTGCGTGGTCGATGGCTGCCCGCCCGGACTCACGCTGACGCCGGAGTTCATCCAGCAATTCCTGGACAAGCGCCGCCCCGGCACGTCGCGCTTCGTCACGCAGCGGCAGGAGGAGGACAAGGTCCGCATCCTCTCTGGCGTGTTCGAGGATGATCGCACGGGTGGACCCGTCACGACCGGCACGCCGATCTCGCTGATGATCGAGAACACCGACCAGCGCTCGAAGGACTACAGCGAGATCCGCGACAGCTACCGGCCCGGCCATGCCGACTACGCCTACGACCAGAAATACGGCGTGCGCGACTATCGCGGCGGCGGACGGTCATCCGCACGCGAGACCGCATCGCGCGTCGCCGCCGGCGCAGTTGCTCGGCTGGCGCTCGGCGCGGGCATCACCATACGCGGCGCGGTCGTGCAGATCGGGCCGCACGCCATCAACCGCGCAAATTGGAACTGGGACGTCGTCGAGCAGAATCCGTTCTGGTGTCCCGACGCCGAGATGGCGACGGCGTGGGAAACCTTCCTCGACGACACGCGCAAGGCCGGCTCGTCCTGCGGCGCCATCGTCGAAGTTGTCGCCGAAGGCGTGCCCCCCGGCTGGGGCGCGCCGGTCTATGGCAAGCTGGACGCCGACCTCGCCGGCGCGCTGATGAGCATCAACGCCGTGAAGGGCGTCGAGATCGGCGCCGGCTTTGCGTCCGCCGCGCTGTCGGGCGAAGACAATGCCGACGAGATGCGCCGGTCGGGCAACAGCGTCGCCTTCCTGTCGAACAACAATGGCGGCGTGCTCGGCGGAATCTCCTCCGGCCAGCCGGTGGTCGCCCGCATCGCGGTGAAGCCGACCTCGTCCATCCTCACACCCCGCCAGACCGTGACCACACAGGGCGAGGACACCGACATCCGCACCAAGGGCCGGCACGACCCCTGCGTCGGCATCCGGGCCGTTCCGGTAGCGGAAGCGATGATGGCCTGCGTGCTGGCGGACCACATGCTCCGCCATCGCGGCCAGACCGGGGGCTGAGTACGGCCGCTGAGGGTTCAGGTCCCGTTCAGGTGGCCTGACCGATGATCAATCCTGACCAAGTGTGTCCGGAGGTATTCCCCCATGCGTATCAAGGCCTTGCTCCTCTTGTCGGCCGTTGCGGCCATGGCGGCTCCCGCAGCCTTCGCGCAGGGCCGCTCCTGCGTTGAGGTCCGCCAGAACAACCAGGTCGGCGGCGCGATCGTCGGCGGCATCCTGGGCGGCATCCTCGGCAGCAACGTCGCCGCGAGCGGCCACCGGCATGATGGAACCGCGGTCGGCGCCGTTCTCGGCGGCATGATCGGCGCGGGCGCCGGGGGCAATGTCCGCTGCTCGTCTCCGCCACAGGGATATAATCAGGGTTACGGTGCCGGGCCAGGCTACAATCCGAACCCCAACTATGGCGGCCAGAATTATGGGAACCAGCCCTATGGCGGATCGGGCTATGGCGACCAGCGCTACGGCGACGACCCCTATCTCGACGGTGGCGTGCGTCACAATGGATATCGCCCCGACCTTTACCCGACAGATCGACGTGCTTATAATCGCGGCGACGAATTTGCGGGGGCTGACTGCACTGAGTCCATCCAGGTGACGCGTTTACCGGATGGCTCTCAAATCCGCCGCCCCGTAGAGGTCTGCCGCGACGCTTACTATGGCGAGTGGCAGGTCGTGGACTAGACTAGCCGCCAAGCCTTCCGGGCGCCGCGGCCAGTCTTCGAGGACAGGCCCGTCCCCCCAACCCAGGGCCTGTGAGGGCGAGCCGCATTGCGCAAGCAGTGCGGCTCGTCTGATTCTGGCGATGCGCTTGTCAATGATTTCGCGCGACGAACAACCGTTCGCGATTGCCATCTGCGCCGGTGATCGGACTGTCGGTCCACCCGCTTACCGGCCAGCCCGCCTTCGCGAGCCAGCGCTCCAGCTCCTCCGCTGCAGCGGTCATAGCGGAAGCATCGGAGACGATCCCGCCCTTGCCGACATTGGCCGGCCCCACCTCGAACTGCGGCTTGAACAGCGCCACCACCGTCGCTTGCGGCGCCGCCAGTTCGAGCGGCCGTCCAAGCAGCTTGGCCAGCCCGATGAAACTGGCGTCGCACACGATCAGCGTCGGCGGCTCGATCACGAGCGCTGCATCGAGGTTTCGCGCATCGGTCGACTCGTGGCTGACAACGCGCGGGTCCGCCCGCAAGCGCGGATGCAACTGACCGACGCCCACATCGATGGCGACCACCCGCCGCGCCCCCCGAGCCAGCAGCACATCGGTGAACCCACCCGTCGATGAGCCCAGGTCAAGACAGTGGCGGTCCGAGGGATCGACACCGAATTCCGTCAGTGCGTGATCGAGCTTCAGCCCGCCGCGCGAGACCCAGGGGTGAGCCGCCTCCGCCGCGATCAGCGCAGCGGCGCCAACCAGCTGGCCAGGCTTGGTGGCCACAACGCCATCGACGCTCACCTTGCCGGCTTCGATCGCCTCGCGCGCCCGCGTCGGCGCAAGGCCGCGCTGCACCAGCTCGACATCCAGCCGCCGCCTTTCGCTGTCGCCTTTTCCGCCGCTCGCCATGTGGTCCTTCAAAGGGACTGCCGCTTGTCCCACGCTGTTAGATTGGCAGCCCCTGCGATCCGGAACTAGGCCTAGCCGGTTCAGCAAAATCCGGTCTAGAAGCGGGCGACCTGTGAAGGCGCCGCCAATGCCCATCTCTCCTGTCGAACGCAACGACCATTCGGAACCGAACGCCGAGGCGTTCATCTTTGGATTCGATTTCGCGCCCGATGGCGGCGTTTCGCGCGTCGACTGGGCGGGGATCAAGCCCACCGCGGCGTGCCCCACGCTGGGGTGGCGCTGGCTGCACTTCAACCGGCTCGCGGCGGAGACGCGTGAATGGCTCGAGGAATCGAGCGACCTCGACGAAGCGGTGATCGCCGCCCTGCTGCAGACCGAGTCGCGCCCGCGGTGTGCGCCTTACGAGGACGGCCTGCTGCTCAACCTGCGTGGCATCAATCACAATCCAGGCGCCGAGCCGGAGGACATGATCTCGGTCCGCATCTGGGCGACGAGCAATCTCGTCATCTCGATGCGGTCGTACCCGGTGAAGGCCATCCATGAAGTGCGCGAGGAAACCGGTCGCGATCCGCCCACCTCGTCTGCCAACCTGCTCGCTCGCATCGCATCCAAGCTGGTGGAGTACATCGACCCGGTGGTCGAGCAGCTGAAGGACGAGGCGGACGAGTTTGAAGAAACGATGCTGAAAAGCAGGGGCCGCCTTTCACCTCGCGATCTTGCAGAGTTTCGGCGGACGATCCTGCTGCTGCGCCGGTACGTCCAGCCCCAGACCGACGCGATGAGCCAGCTTCAGCGCGAGGCGCGCATGCGTCGCTCCGCCGCCCCTGTGTTCGACGACGATGATCAGGTGATCCTGCGCGACACGTCGGACCATATCATCCGCATCGCCGAAGAACTCGACTCCATCCGCGATCGTGCTGCGGTGTTGCAGGATCAGGTGGTCGGCCAGAGGCAGGAGCAGCTTAACCAGAGGCTGCTGGCGCTCTCCATCGTTTCCGCGATTTTCCTGCCACTGTCTTACGTGACCGGACTTCTCGGAATGAACCTTGCCGGCATCCCGTGGGCTACCGAGCCCTGGGCGTTCGGCGGAGTCCTGGCCGCCACCTGCGCACTGGGAATCGGAGTGG
This sequence comes from Alphaproteobacteria bacterium, assembly GCA_031419455.1. Classification (GTDB taxonomy): domain Bacteria; phylum Pseudomonadota; class Alphaproteobacteria; order Caulobacterales; family Hyphomonadaceae; genus UBA7672. Next base: position 7,200 of record JANOKS010000182.1, on the reverse strand, counting down.
TCGTCTTCCTGAAATGGCGCAGGTGGATCTAGGCCTCAGGTCCCGTCGTCGCCATCGGACGCGTTGTCGACCGTTTTCTTGACGCCTTCGCCAAGCTCGCCGATCGAGTCCTGCAGGGGCTGCGTGGTCTGATCGACCTTGGCGAGACCCTCGTCCATGTTCGCGCCAGCGGCCTGGAGCGAGCCGTCACGCCACCAGAAATAGCCCATCACCGTTATGAAGCCGACGGCGACAAGCACGACAAGTGCACCCAATACACGCATGGAATCCTCCTGATTGATCCGCCTAGGTGCGGTCGTCCCCGTCCGTCGCGCGCTGGATGGTGGCGCCGGTGTTGTCGACGATCTCACCGGTGGTTTCGGAAATCTCGCTGCCGGCGTCGCTCAGCAGGTTGTCTAGCACTGACCAGATTGTTGCACGGCTCATAGCCGTCCCTCATCGCTGGTTCCATAAACAACACAGTGCGCGCGGTGAAGTTCCGTGGCTCGCGATCAGATCGGCGACGTTACGGGGTGGACAGGAAAAAATGTGAGCCCGCTCAGGCGCGCGGCGCAAAGCGCGTCCGCAACTCGCTCTTCATGATCGTGCCGTTGGCGTTGCGCGGCAGCGGCTCGCGCTGGATCTGCACCTCGACCGGCACCTTGAACGCAGCGATCTTCTGGGCGGTAAACCGGCGCAGTTCGTCTGCGGTGACGTCCATATCGGGCTTCACCTGCACCACGGCGCCGACTTCCTCTCCCAGCACCTTGTGCGGGATGCCGACGACAGCCGCGTCCATGATCGCGGGATGGTCGTAAAGGGCGCTCTCGACCTCGATGCAGTAGATGTTCTCGCCGCCGCGGATCAGCATGTCCTTGGCGCGGTCGAGCAGGAAGACAAACCCCTCCTCGTCCATCCGGCCGATGTCGCCTGTGACGACCCAGCCATCGATGTAAGTCTTCGCCGTCGCTTCCGGCTTGTTCCAGTAGGCCTTGCAGTTGTTCGGTCCTTTCACCCACAACTCGCCGACCTGATTGACACCAAGCGTCTCGCCATTCGAGCCGACAATCTTGAAGTCCATCGCCGGGGCTGGCGCGCCGCAGCTGTCGGGACGAACTTCATAGTCCTTGCCGAAATTCACGCAGGACGCAGCGCAGGTCTCCGTCATGCCCCAGCCATTCGAGGCAAGCCCGTTCGGAAAGCGGCGCTTTATGGTGGCGACCAGTTCGGGCGCAGAAGGCGCGCCGCCATAGGCCACAAACTGGATCGACGACAGGTCGTGCTTGTCACGGTCAGGGTGCTCCAGCACCTGCCATGCGATCGCGGGAACGCCGCCGATCATGGTGATCTTCTCGCGCTCGATGATGCCCAGCGCCTCGCCTGCATCCCACTTGTACATCGTCACGATCTTGTCGGCGTTCATGATGGCGGGGACAAGATTCGAGAACGCACCGGTGGCGTGGAAGAATGGGATGGCCAGCAGCGGGATGCGCGGCGGGTCGTTGAGTGGATCGCGCACCGGGGGCGGCTGGCCCTGACGCAGGAAGTGCCGGGCCTGGCATGCCATGCCGTTGAACACGTTCGAGATGATGCCCCGATGGGTCGCCAGCGCGCCCTTCGGCTTGCCCGTTGTGCCCGACGTATACATGATGGTGGCGTCGTCATCCGGCCTTACGGCGGCGTCAGGCATGTCGACGTCAGGCAGGCTTGCCCATGATTTCGACGGCCCGATCAGCTTTTCGAGCGAGACGATGCGCGGGTCAGCTTCGTCGTCGCCGCCCCGCGCGACAATAATGGACTTGAGCTGGGTGAGCTTCGGCAAGTGATCGCGAATGCGCTCCAGCTTCTCCTGATCGACGATGGCCACCTTCGCGCCGGAGTCAGCCAGGCCATATTCCAGCTCCTCGCCCGTCCACCATGAATTGAGCGGCGTGGCGATGGCGCCAATGGCAAGCGCCGCCCAGAAGCCAACGGCCCATTGCGGATAGTTGCGCATGACGACGGCGACTCGGTCGCCCTTCGTGATTCCGAAATCCTCGCGCAACCTGCGGGCGAGATGAGCGACGGCTTTATAGTGGGCCGCATAGCTGACCCGCTCGTCCTCGAAGACCAGGTACTCGCGGAAGTCCCACTGCTTCGAGTTGAGAACGACATCTCGCAATGTCAGGGGCGCATGCTTGTAGGTGCGCAGCTTGATGCCGTTGATGACCTTCTCTTCCATCTCGAATTTCGCGCCAGGCCCGCCCATCAGCGCATTGCACTGCGCGATGGACATGACTGGAAACGGTGCTGCGTCTGCGGTCATTGTGGGCTCCCTGGCGTTTCTTGTTCTTTGACCCCGAAATCGCACAGCGCGCGGATTGGAGCTAGGGCCGATGCGCGTCTGGACGCATTCGTGTGCACATGAGACGTTGCAGCGCAGCATGGAGGCGTGATGTCGGTGGTGGTTCTGGATGCGGATGACGACCACCTTCCGGGGATCACCGCGATCTACAACCATGCCGTCCGCGAGACCTTCTCGATCTGGTCGGAGAGCGAGACAACGGTTGATCTGCGCCGCCAGTGGATGGACGCGCGACGGGCGGCCGGCTTCCCAGTGCTTGTCGCAATCGATCCGGCGGCCCCCGAGGACGTGCTCGGCTATGGCAGCTTCGGCTCTTTTCGGGACTTTCCAGGATATGCACGCACCGTGGAGCATTCCGTCTATGTGGCGACCAAGGCGCAGCGGCGCGGCATCGGACGTATGATCCTGGCCGAGCTGATCGCGAGGGCGCGCGACAAGGGCATGGAAGCCATGGTCGGCGGGATTGACAGCAGCAACTCCGCCTCGATCACGTTGCACGAACAGGCGGGGTTCGAGGTTCAGGGCAACCTCAAGGGCGTCGGCCGCAAGTTCGGCAAGCGCCTCGACCTCGCCTTCATGGTGAAGCAGCTTTAGGACAGGCTGGTCAGCCAGATTGTCAGCGGTATCGTGACCAGGCTGAGCAGCGTGGTCAGCGTCACGATGTTGGCCATAAGCCGTGCGTCCCCGCCCAGTTGCCGCGCGAGGATGTAGGACGACGTCGCCACGGGGGCCGCGACACACAGCATCGCCACCTGCATCGGCATTCCGCTGAGGCCGATCGCATTGCACAGGCCGAAGGTGATCGCCGGCATGACGGCAAGCCGGAGCAGCGTTCCCATCGCCAGCGGCAGTTTGGCGGATCGCATGGAGCCGATGTCGAGGGCTGCGCCCACACATATCAGGCCGAGCGCGATCGTGGCGTCGCCAAGCAGGTTGAGTGTCTGGGCGACAGGTTCGCTGATCCGCACGCCGGCCTGCACGAGGATGATGGCCAGCAACGTGGAAATGATCAGCGGGTTCGCAGCGATCGAGCGGGCAACCCGCCCAAAGCTGGCTGGACTTGAACCGGCATACCGGCTCAGCACAAGCACGCTCAAGACGTTGTTGATCGGAACCAGCACGGCGAAGCCAACGGCGGCAAGGCCGATCCCCGCCTCGCCATTGAGGCCAGCAATCACACCAAGCGCGACATAGCCGTTCCAGCGGATGCCCGCCTGAAACACGCTGGAAAACTGCGGGCCATCCTTCGCCAGCAGCGGCCGCGCCAGCAGCATCAGTGCTGCCATCGTGACGACCGCGCCCGCGAGCACCTGCCCCAGCGCAAGGGCGTCCGCACCCGCGAAGGAGCCCTCGATGATGCTCATGAACATCATCGGCGGGAACAGCACGAAATAGGTAAGCCGCTCCAGCGAGGCCCAACCGTCCTCAGCCAGCAGCTTCATCCGCCTGAGGACGCCTCCCAGCGCGATCAGCGAAAACACAGGTATGAGCGACAGGATGACATCGAACATCGGCCGGTTCTGACAGAGTCCCTTCCGGCGTGCGAGTGCCTTCGCGTGCCAGACGCATGCTGACGGGATAATCGCGTCGTGCTTTTCCTCTCGCCTGCGCATGCTACGGTCGGTGTGAAGCGCTTGCCAGCAGGATCAGATGACGAACAGCCAACCCGCGCCGGACATCGAACACGATTCGCCCCCCGGGAGTGCGGCGCGCGCGGGGCTCTGGGTTGGCCCGGCGCTGGCCATCGGCGTGCTGATGCTGCCGCTTGGCGGACTCGCTTGGGAAGCTCAGCTGGTGCTGGCCCTGCTCGTGCTGATGGCGACGTGGTGGATCACAGAAGCCCTGCCGCTGGCGGTAACAGCGCTACTGCCGATCATCGCCATTCCGCTGATCGGGATAGATGTCAGCGTGAGCGCGCGCGGGCAACTGGTATGCGCCACCGAGGGGTTGTGTCTTGGCGCGCTTCCGGAGCCGCCTGCTTTCGTGCGAACGCTGGGGCTTGGCGACCTGGGCGCATATTACTCCAACCCGATCGTGCTTCTCTACATCGGCGGCTTCCTGCTCGGCATCGCGATCGAGCGCTGCGGGCTGTCGACACGGATCGCCTACGGACTCGTGGCGCGTGGCGGCGCGCGGCCCGGCCTGATGCTGGCGGGCTTCATCGTGGCGGCTGGCTTCATCTCGATGTGGATCTCGAACACGTCGACCTCGCTGATTCTGACGCCGCTCGCCCTGTCCGTTGCAGCGGGATCAGCGGTCAACGGGCAGGAGAACCCGAAGTTTGCGTCTGCGCTTGTGCTGGCGGTGGCCTACGCCGCCACCATCGGCGGCCTCGCGACGCCGATCGGCACACCGCCCAACGGCATCGCGCTGACCCAGCTGCGCCTGCAAGGCATCGAGGTGTCGTTTGGCCAGTGGATGGCTGTGGGCGTACCGGTTGTGATCGTCCTGCTGCCGATAGCCTGGTTCATCCTGTCGCGCGGACTGAAGATGGACCCCAAGGGCGCCGCCGGCGCACAGGCGCGCGTGCGCGAGGAACTGGACAAGCTTGGCCCGCTTTCACCGCCCGAGGCGCGGACGGCGATGATCTTCTTCCTGATCGCCGGGCTCTGGATGATCTCGACCCTGATCGCCGACTGGATCGGCGCCGTGCTGCTGGCGGGCGGCCGGATCGACAGCGGACATGTCGACACGATCATCGCCACATTCGGCGCCCTTCTGCTGTTCATCGTGCCGGCCGGCGGAGGCCGCAAGGGACCTCTGCTGACATGGCCGGACGCGCAGAAGATTCCCTGGGGCATCCTGCTGCTGTTCGGCGGCGGTCTTGCGCTCGCGGCGGCGGCCGACCTTTCCGGCCTGTCCCCTTTCCTCGCCCGCGGGCTTGATGGCCTGACCGGACTGCACCCCGCCATCGTGATCCTGGCGATCGGCCTGCTGGTGATCGTGATCACCGAGTTCGCCTCCAACATCGCCACCATCTCGCTGATGGGGCCGGTGCTGCTGTCCGTGGCGGCCAGCAATCCCTCGCTCGGCGCCGCGTCCTTCATCGTGCCCGCAGCAATGGCCGCATCGATGGGCTTCGCCATGCCCGTAGGGTCGGCGTCCAACGCCATCGCCTACGGCACCGGCAAGGTGATCCAGGCGGACATGATCCGGCGCGGCCTGATCATGAATTTCTGCGCGCTGATCGTGCTGACGATCGCAGGCCTGACCCTCGCTCCCTGGGTTCTGGGTGGTCCGGGCGGTTAACGCTCCTTAACCAAATCAGCGTCAGTTTAGCGGCGGAGGGCTATCCGCCATGCAGGCGTTCGATCTCATCGTCATCGGGTCCGGACCCGCAGGCAGGCGCGCGGCCGTGCAGGCTGCGAAGCTGAAGAAGTCCGTGTTGGTGGTCGAGAAAGGCCGGCGCGTCGGCGGCGTCTGCGTACACACCGGCACCATCCCGTCCAAGACGCTGCGCGAGACAGTGCTGAATCTGTCCGGCTGGCGCGAGCGCGGCGTCTATGGCCGCTCGCACCGCAACAAGCAGAGCATCACGGCGGAAGACCTGCGCCAGCGGCTGGCCATCACGCTGGATCACGAGGTGGAAGTCCTCGAACACCAGTTCTCTCGTAACGGCGTCGAGTGGGTCACGGGCGAAGCGCGCTTCATCGATCCATTGCACATCGAAGTCGCAACGCCGGCCGGCACGAAACGCTTCACCGCCGGACGCTTCATCATCGCCGTCGGCACCGAACCCTATCGCCCGCCCTACATTCCGTTCGACGGCGATGCGATCGTGGACCCCGATGAGATTCTCGCCCTCAAGCGCCTGCCCCGCTCGCTCGCGGTGATTGGCGGCGGCGTGATCGGCATCGAGTACGCCACCATCTTCTCCGCGCTTGATGTCAAGGTGACGGTGATCGAGCCCGGCGATGCGATCTTCCCCTTCATCGACCGCGAACTGGTCGACGAGTTCGTGCACGACCTGCGCGACCGGGGCATGAGCCTGCGCCTGCAGACCCGCGTGAAGCGCGTGAGCCGGCCAGGCGCCGAGGCGTGCCTGATCGAGTTGGAAGACTCGCGCCAGATCTGGAGCGAGATGGTTCTGTTCGCCGCCGGCCGCAAAGGCGCGACGGACGCGCTGGAGCTTCAGAATGCCGGCCTCGTTGCGGATGATCGCGGCAAGATCGCGGTGGACGCCAACACATTCCGCACGAAGCAGCCGCACATCCACGCCGTCGGCGACGTGATCGGCTTTCCAAGCCTTGCATCGACGTCGCTGGAGCAGGGCCGCATCGCGGCTTGCCATGCGTTCGACGCGCCGTCACAGGCGCCGCCGGAGTTCTTTCCCTATGGCATCTACTCGGTGCCTGAGATGTCGACCATCGGTATGACCGAGGAACAGGTGCGCGCGAAGAACATCCCCTACGAGTGCGGCATCGCGCGATTCCGCGAGACTGCGCGCGGACAGATCATGGGGCTCAACTCCGGCTTCATGAAGATGATCTTCGCGCTGGAAACCCGCCGCCTGCTGGGCGCGCACATCGTGGGTGAAGGCGCAACCGAACTGATCCACATCGGCCAGGCCGTGCTGAACCTTGGCGGCACGCTCGACTACTTCGTCGAGAACACGTTCAATTATCCGACGCTTGCCGAAGCCTACAAGATCGCTGCACTGGATGCGTGGAACCGCATGCCGCGCAGGCAGCCCAGCGTTGTTGCGCACGACGATGCGATGGCGGCGCTGGAGCGCTTTGCGAAAGCGGCGCGGGGCTAGTAGGGTGCATTGAGCGAAGCGAAATGCACCGTTGGTGCAAGCGGCTCGGCGGTGCAATTAGCTTAGCGCAATTCACCCAAAGATTAGTGGTCGCCCAGATGATACACATCAGCCCCCG
>JANOKS010000181.1:0-38610 GCA_031419455.1 Alphaproteobacteria bacterium | reverse complement strand
CGTATAATCGGCCGCATGAAGCGTGGAAGCATTCCCTTGTGGCTCCTGCGCGACCTGCCGGCATTGATCGGCATCGTGCTGAGTTTCTGGCCGTTGATGATCATGGTGATCGCCAACGGTCGCCGCGCCATGCTTGGAAAGAAGATCAGCCCGCGCGCCGATGAATGTGTCATGCAGATGCTCCCCATCGCCGAGGCGAGGCTTCACTACGCGCTCTGCCGCCAGGCCTGGCGCGCGCTGGGCTGGAATGTCCGCGACGTCCAGCTCGAAATCCTCCCCCCGATCAAGAACTGGTCCGACCTCGGCGCACGCTTCGAGGCCTACACCGTCGACATGATGGACCTGCACGCCGCCGCTGCGCGCTTCACCGAAGGCCTCCGCCGCATCTACGGCATCCGCATGCGCGTCGATGCGAATGCGGTGCGTGTCGCCCATGCTTCGACGGACGCGCAAAGCGCGCGTCCGTCGAAGCACGAGCGCGGGCTCACCACAGCCCGCGGCCCGCCCAACCCCTACTGCCTATTGCCTATTCCCCACTCCCCCCGAAAGCGCCAGCTTTCGGGAACGCCCCCGCTCACCCATTCTCCCGCCGCGCCAGGAACGCCAGGCGTTCAAACAGCTGGATGTCCTGCTCGTTCTTCAACAGCGCGCCATGCAGGGGAGGGACAAGCTTGTTGGGATTCTTCTCGCGCAGCGTCTCGACGTCGATGTCTTCCGACATCAGCAGCTTCAGCCAGTCGAGGAGTTCCGACGTCGAAGGTTTCTTCTTCAGCCCAGGCACGTCGCGCATCCTGTAGAAGGTCGCCAGCGCCTCGCTCACCAGTCTCTTCTTGATGCCCGGAAAGTGCACGTCGATGATCGACGTCATCGTCTGATCGTCGGGAAACTTGATGTAGTGGAAGAAACACCGGCGCAGGAAAGCGTCGGGCAATTCCTTCTCGTTGTTGGACGTGATGATAACGACCGGGCGCACCTTCGCCTTGATCGTCTCGTCCGTCTCGTAGACGTAGAACTCCATCCGGTCGAGTTCCTGCAGCAGGTCGTTCGGAAACTCGATGTCCGCCTTGTCGATCTCGTCGATCAGCAGCACGGGGCGCTGCTTGGCGGTGAACGCCTCCCACAGCTTGCCGCGCCGGATGTAGTTGCGGATGTCCTTGGCGCGCTCTTCGCCAAGCTGGCCGTCGCGCAGGCGGGCGACCGCGTCATACTCATAAAGGCCCTGATGCGCCTTGGTGGTCGACTTGATGTGCCATTCGATGATCGGCATGCCCAGCGCACGGGCCACCTCCATCGCGAGCATCGTCTTGCCCGTCCCCGGCTCGCCCTTCACCAGCAGCGGCCGCTCCAGTGCGATGGCGGCGTTGACCGCCACCCGCAGGTCGTCCGTCGCCACATAATTGTCGGACCCCTCGAAACGCTTCTTCTCGGACATGTCGGCTACCCTGCTGGAACGATCGTTACGGTAATGGGCAATAGGCAATGGGCAGTAGGGGAAGGGGAATCCGATCCCCTACTGCCCATTGCCTACTCCCTACTGCCCTTTACGCCGCACAAGCAAAACTTAAGGAACGCGCCCTAGACCAGTCGTTCGGCCACGTTCAGACTCCGGGGGTATTCCGGGGCTTCGGACGCCCGGCCGGGAGGAATGGATGCCGCTCAAACTGTCGCTCAAACCAAGCGAGCGCTTCGTCGTGAACGGGGCGGTCCTCCAGAACGGAGACCGCCGCGCGGTGCTGCTCCTGCAGAACAAGGCCTCGATCCTCCGGGAAAAGGACATCATCCAGCCGGAGGAGGCGAACACCCCGGCCAAGCGGATCTATTTCCCGATCATGATGATGTACCTCGACCCGGCCGACGCGAACAAATTCTACGACGAATTCGTGCTGCGCCTGAACGAGTTCATGGGCGCCATACGGTCAACCGACGTCCTCAAGGAATGCGTCTCGCTTTCCCGGGAAGTGATGGCCGCGGACTACTACAAGGCGCTCACACGGTGCCGGAAACTTCTAACCTTCGAACAGGGATTGCTCGGCAATGTCGATCCAGGCCTACCAGACCGCAGCGCGGAAGACTGAGTCGCCCCGCCAGACCGAGTATCGCGCCTTCGCGGCGGCGACACGCGGCCTGATGGATGCGGCGAGCCTGCCGGACAGCGAAATCGGCCGCAGGGCCGAGGCGCTGTCGGCCAACCGCAGGCTGTGGTCGCTGCTTGCGGCCGACTGCGCCGCCGACGGCAATTCCCTGCCGCAGGCTTTGCGCGCCCAGATCATCTCGCTGTCCTTGTTCGTTGATCGCCACTCCAGCGCGGTCATGCGCCAGGGCGCAGCGATCGATGTGCTCGTCGATATCAACCGCTCGATCATGCAGGGGCTTGCGCCCGCCCAGGCGGCCAGCGTTCCGGCGCAACCCTGAACGAGGGGTTACCGCCCGGTTTTGGTTAGGGAATCCGCAACACACTCCTTCCCGCAACCACACCTCTAATTAAGACCTCTCCCCTAGGGTTGTCCCATGTTGGCGCAAAACGCGCTGACGGCCGATCAAAACGATCGGTCTTCGACCCAGAACGGAGACAAGTGTCATGCTCAGCGTGAACTCGAACTATGGCGCATCCATCGCGCTCCAATCGCTCTCTTCCACAAACAAGGAACTGAACGAGGTCCAGAACCGGATCTCGACCGGCTTCAAGGTGTCCTCAGCCCGTGACAACGGCGCCGTGTACGCCATCGCCGAAGGTCAGCGCGCCCGCGTTTCTTCGGTCGCCGCTGTGAAAGACGGCATCGATCGCGCCTCCTCCACCGTCGACGTCGCCCTGGCGGCCGGCAAGTCGGTTGGCGAAATCCTGCAGAAACTCAAGGGCAAAGCTGTCGCTGCTCAGGCTGACGACCTGACCTCCGACCAGCGCGCCGCCCTGCAGGCCGACTTCACCAGCCTGCGCTCGCAGATCGACACCATCGCCAACGCCGCGCAATTCAACGGCGCGAACCTGGCGCTGGGCTCGACCTCGCTCAACGTGCTGATCTCGGATCTCGGCGGCTCGGTTGCTGCGACCACGGACGGCGTCCAGACGGTCGCCCTCACCACGCCGGTCTCCGGCTCGGCGCTGATCGCCGACGTTGGCGATACAGGCGGCGATATCGCGACCGGCGACCTGATCACGTTTGCGCTGACTGACTCAGTCAACGCGGGCACGTTCACGATCGCCGTTGAAGTCACCGCCGGCATGACCGTCGATGATTTCGTGGAAGCCGTGAATGCGGGTTCGGGCGGCAAGATCTCGGCCTCGTATGACGATGCCGCGGGTCAGTTCACCTACCTGATCAACGACACCAACTTCGACGATCTGGCGATCACGTCGGACGGTACCGACGCTGCCAACATCGGCGCGGGCGTTGCCACTGCCGTCGTCTCCAGCGCCGGCTCCAACACCTTCGCGGTGACGGGCGCCGACTTCTCGCTCTCCGGTTCGATCCTGTCCTCGCTGGCGTCCACCGACATCTCGACGTCGACGGCTTCGGCGACGACCGCGTCCAACGCGATCGACTCGGCGATCACGGACCTCAACAATGCCATGGCAACGATGGGTTCGCAGGCTGCCGCGCTCGACATCCAGAACGACTTCCTCGGAACGCTCTCGGACGTCATCGAGCAGGGCATCGGCAACCTCGTCGACGCTGACCTGGCGAAGGAATCCGCCCGCCTCCAGTCGCTGCAGATCAAGCAGCAGCTGGGCGCACAGGCGCTTTCGATCGCCAACCAGGCGCCGTCGCTGATCCTGTCGTTCTTCCGCTAACCGGGCTCGCCAGGCCGGAGCTGAGGCTTCGGTCCGGCAGTCTGAAAGTGGTACGCAGAAAAGGGAAGGGCGAGGCTTACAAGCCTCGCCCTTTTTCGTTTGCGTTCTGCGGCGCGTCGCGCCGATCAGTCGAGGATGGTCACTTCGACGCGCCGGTTTATCGCGCGTCCCGCTGCCGTATCGTTGGTGGCGACCGGGCTAGCCTCGCCCATGCCAACCGCGGAGATCCGCGCCGCATTGACGCCTGTCGAGGAGAGGTAGGCCCCAACAGAAGCCGCGCGGCGAGCCGACAGATCCATGTTCGATGCATCAGAGCCCTGAGAGTCCGTATGTCCCGCGATCTGGATGCGCGTGTCCGGCTGCTTTGCGAGGAAGGCGGCCAGCGGCGCAAGACGGCCCTGAGCGCCGCTGCCAAGCACGGCAGAGGCTGATGCGAACTGCAGGTCGCGCAGGATGAGGGTGACGCCGAGCGCCGACTTCTGCTGCTCATAGCCGGCAAGTTCAGCCAGAACGGCTGCCGTTCGCGCCTCTGCAGCCAGCCGCGCCGCGTCCGCCGTTGCGCTGTCCGCAACAGCGCCTGCAGCAACGATCTGGGATTGCCTGGCGCGGGCTTCAGCCGCAGCGGTCGCCGCCTGGGCGTTCGCGGTATTGGCTTCGGCGACTGCGGTGGCGGCTTCGGCTGCATTCACCTGCCGCGTCCGCGCTTGCGAGACGACGTTTGCGCGGTCGCGGTTCAGCGATTCGATCTTGCGGTTTGCTTCAAGCTGGTCGCCGCGCGATGTCGCTAGCGCGACATAGCCTTCGCCCATGCGGACAGCATGCGTGTAGTCGTCGTCCTGGCCTTTCATGTAGGCCTCCCGCGCATTGCGCAGGGCCACTTCCGCCTTCTCCAGCGGCGCGCGCCCGGACTCGAATGTCGCAGCGTTTGCCCTGGCTTGCTGCAGCGAGGCTTCGGCTGTGAGCAGTCTCGGGCTCGGATCCGGCGTCGACATGCAGCCGCCCAGGGCGAGTGCGAGTGCCGCCGTGCCGGCCGCCATTTTCAATGCGTTTTTCATGATCATGTCTTCCTAGGAGACCAGCTCGCGGCGGAGCGTTTCGATGCCGGTCTCGATTTCGGAGACGGTGCGCGCAAGCCCGCGAAGCTTGATCTGTTCCATGACGATTTCGGCGTGAAGCGAGGCTTCTTCAGAGCGCCAGAGGGATTCCTCGTCCCTGTTCTTTTCTTCGGCGACGCGGGCTTCGCCGAGGCGCAGCTGGGCTGACTGGTAATGGTCGGGGGAGGCCGCTGTCGCATCTGCCGGGTTGATTGCCGAAATCTGGGCTTCGGCGCGGATCAGGTTGTCGCGGGCCGGGTCTGCGAAGGCGGCGGGCGCGCCAAGCAGCGCGCCGGCGAACACCGTCGCGTATATCGCATGTGCAATGCGCATAGGTTCTTCCCTTCCGGGGAAATGCAGTCGCCAGGTTTTTCTGGGATATGGCCTAGAACTCGGTGCCCTCGCCGCGGTTCCGCGATTTCGCGGGTTCGCCGCAAACCGTGGCCCAACTGACCCGCCAGCGCCTCGGCCTCAGCACTTTCTGCCTACCGGACACGGCGGCTGCGCCCGGCAATTCGTGCCGAGGGGTAAATTTGATTCAGTCTTTCATTAGCGGGAGGAGCGCCGCGTTAACCGCCGGACGCTCTGAAACAAGGAGATTTTCGCGCAGCTGTTAACCTTAACAGACTGGCACGACACTTGAAGCGTCTGTCCCGTCCAGGCTCGTCCTGGGCATGAACCAGTCTGCGCAGGAGCTTCGGCCATGCTGAGCGTCAATACGAACTACAGCGCCATGATCGCGCTCCAGAACCTGAACTTCACGAACAACGAGCTGGAGGGCGTGCAGAACAAGATCAGCACCGGCTTCAAGATTTCGAGCGCGCGGGACAATGGCGCGATCTACGCGATCGCAGAAGGGCAGCGCAGCCGGGTCGCCTCGGTCGCCGCCGTGAAAGACGGCATCGACCGCGCCAACTCCACCATCGATGTCGCTCTCGCGGCCGGCAAGTCGATCGGCGACATCCTCCAGAAGCTGAAGGCCAAGGCTGTCGCAGCCCAGGCCGACGACCTCACAGCCGACCAGCGCGATGCGCTGCAGGCGGACTTCACCTCGATGCGCTCGCAGATCGACACCATCGCCAACTCGGCCCAGTTCAACGGCGCCAACCTCGCCGCCGGCAGCTTCAATCTCAACGTGCTGATCTCGGACCTCGGCGGTTCGGTTGCGGCAACGACGGACGGCGTCCAGACGGTCGCCCTGCCGACGCCGATCTCCGGCTCCGCTCTCATCACGGCGGCGAGCGCCACGGCCGGCGACATCGCCGACGGCGATCTCATCACCTTCGCGCTGACCGACAGCGTCAGCCTCGGCACCTTCACCATTGAAGTCGAACTCACCACCGGCATGACGGTCGATGACTACATCGAAGCCGTGAACGCGTCCTCCGGCGGCAAGATCTCGGCCTCCTACGATGACGTCGCCGGCCAGTTCACCTACCTGATCAACGACACCGCCTATGACGACCTCGCGATCACCTCGGACGGCGTTGACGCCGCCACGATCGGCGCGGGCGTTGCAACGGCTGTCGTGTCGTCGGCCGGCTCGAACGTCATGGTGGTCAACGGCACCGACATGACGCTGGCCTCGGCGATGTTCTCCGCTTTCTCCACGGTCGATATCTCGACCTCGGCCGCCTCTGCCACCACGGCGGCGAACGCGCTGGAACAGGCCATCGTCGACCTCAACGTCACGCTGGCCTCGCTCGGCTCACAGGCGACCGCGCTCGACGCGCAGAACGACTTTCTTGCCAAGCTGTCGGACGAGATCGAGAACGGCATTGGCAACCTCGTCGACGCCGACCTCGCCAAGGAATCCGCCAAGCTGCAATCGCTGCAGATCAAGCAGCAGCTCGGCGCCCAGGCCCTGTCGATCGCCAACCAGGCGCCGCAGGTGATCCTGTCGTTGTTCCGGAGCTGATCTCAAAACCCTCGTTCTAAAGGCACAAACAGAGGGCCGCGTTCGCTGACTGGCGGGCGCGGCCCTCGGCTTTCAGCCTCCCGCGATGAACCGCCCCAGCGCCTTCAGCGGCGCCCGTTGGAGCTCAGGGATCGTCCCGTCCGCCATCGGCCCGACATTGATCAGCAGGTTGCCGCCGCGACTCGTCGTGTCACGATAGAGATCGATCAGCCCGGCGCCTGTCAGATGGTTCTCCGGCCTGTCCTCCCGGTTGTAGCCAAACGCCCAGCCGATGCCGCGGCACGCCTCCCACTTCTTCGCGCCCATGTTGGCGCCGGCTGCGTACTCCACCGTGCGGAAGTCGCAATGCAGCGGTTCGGGATTGTCGAGTTCGCCGCCCGCTTCCGCGATACGCTGCTTGACCATCGTGTTGAACCCGTCGCGCGCCGCAGGATCGCGCATCGCATCGAACATGGCGCGTGAGGCAAGCCAGCGATCGTTCACCACGCCGTCCGGCACGGCGGCATAATAGTCGGTCAGCAGCGCGTGCAGATTGTCCGCCGACGGCCAGGCAATGTCATTCCACACCACCGAGGGCTCATAACGCCGGATCAGTTCGCGCACCTGCGCGTCGGCATACGCGCAGTAGTCCTCCGATGTCGGAACGCAGGCCAGCATATCGCCGAAATTGGAGACCGGCGTGAAGTGAAAGGTCCAGTCGAGACCGCCCGAATAGTAGACCCCGAAACGCATGCCGCGCGCCCGCACCGCATCGGCAAGTTCGCCGACATAGTCGCGCTGCGAGGTCCAGCCCGGCTTGTGCGGGTTGGCGACCTCGCTGGGCCACAGGCAGTAGCCGTCATGATGCTTGGTGACGAACACGACATAGCTGGCGCCGGCCTCGGCAAACAGATCCGCCCATGCGCCGGCATCGAAGGCTTGCGCCGCCGCCTCGAAGGCCGGCCGGAAATCCTCGTAGGGCCGCCCGCCATGCACCCGGGCATGGTGCGCCTCCGTCGGGCTGCCGGGCACGCGCATCGCATTCCAGTACCACTCGGCATAGGGCGACCACGCCATCGCCCGGTCATAGTCGGTCTTGAACAGCTCGTTGATCGGCGTCGTCGCCGGCGCATAGGCCGGGATCGCGAACATGCCCCAATGGATGAACACGCCAAGCTGCGGCCGCGCATACCAGTCCGGGCAGGAGCGGTCGAAAGCCGGGCTGTCCTGCATGCTGATCTCCCCTGATTGTCTACCGGACAGGCTGCTCCCCTGACCGAGCGGAAGCGCAAGCCTGATCGAGCGGCAGGCGGGCTTTGCCCATAATGCTGCTCGCCAGTCCGGCCTGGAAACCATCCGTTAACGATTGTGAACCGACATTGCCCGTCGAATTGACGATTCGTTCACCACGATTCGTCCACCGGAGACGGCCAAAATGGTCGACAGGATCAACAACGCGGCAGGTGTATTGGGGGCGCTGAAGCACCTCCAGTCATCAGGCAGGGACCTTTCGGCGGCGGACACGCGCCTGTCGTCCGGCCTCAGGGTCGCGCGCGCCAGCGATGACGCCACCGCCTACCATTCCGCCGCCGTCATGCGCGGGCAGGGCGGAACGCTCAACGCCGTCACGTTGAGCCTCAGCCGCGCCGAATCGATCTCCGACACCGCCATCACCGCCGCCGAGCAGGCGATGAAACAGCTCAGCGCGATGAAGGCCACGGCCGCACAGGCCATGACCGCCGGCCTCGACGACAACCAGCGCATCGCCCTGCAGCAGCAGTTCGATACGCAGATGCAGATGCTGCAGACCTTCATCCGCAACGCCTCGTTCGATGGCGCCAACACGCTCGACGGATCGCAACCCAACGGCGTCTCGTTCATCGCCGATGCCGAGGCGAGCCAGAGCGTGACGCTGGAAGGCCGCAACCTCCTCCCCGGCGGCGGCGTCATCGTCGCGATGCCGTCCACGACTGCGCTGATCAACACCCAGTCGGCCGCCGACACACACAAGCTGCTGGATGACTCCATCGCCAATCTTGGCGACGAACTCGCCGCGATGGGGTCCGAGCGAAGGCGCATCGAGGCGCAGAAGGGTTTTGTCGCGCGCCTTGCCGATGCTCTTGCCGCGGGCGTCGGACGGATGGTCAACACCGACCTTGCCGCCGAAACCGCGCTGATTCAGGCGCTGCAGGTCAAGCAGGAACTCTCCGCCTCCTCGGTCAACATCGCCAACACGGCGCCGCAAGCGCTGCTGGCGCTGTTCCGTCCGATCTGACCCCGCGTGCTCAGCGATCTCCAGTTCGAGCAGGCGGTGGCGGCCTTCGTCACTTTCTTCGTGCTGATCGATGCGCCCGGCGTGGCGCCGATCTTTGCCTCGCTCACGGCGCCGGGCGGATCAGCCTATGCGCGGAAAATGGCGCTCAAGTCGGTGTTCGTCGCGGGCCTGATCCTGTTCTTCTTCGCGTTCGCGGGCGCCTGGCTGCTCGGCGCGCTGGGCATCTCGCTTGACGCCTTCCGCGTCGCGGGCGGCGTGCTGCTGTTCCTGATCGCGCTCGAAATGGTGTTCGAGAAACGCCAGGCCCGCCAGAAAACCCGCGCCGACCAGGTGCTGGCGGATGAGGAAGCGTCCGGCCGCCTCGACGATGTCTCGGTCTTCCCGCTCGCCATCCCGATGATCGCCGGCCCGGGCTCGATCGCCACGGCCATGCTCTACATGCAGAACGCCGGCGCCGACCCCGTGGGCATCAGCATCGTGTCCTTCGCCATCGCCGCGAACCTGGTGCTGGCCGGGCTGATCTTCCTCGCCGCCGGTCCGCTGATCCGCGTCATGGGCGACCAGATCGCCGGCGCGATAACCCGCATTTTCGGCGTCATCCTGTCAGCGCTCGCCGTGCAGATGATCATCGTCGGCGTCATCGGCGCGTTCGGCCTGCAGGGGCCGGATGTGGTTGGGCACGCGGCTCTTCTGGCAGTGACGCCGTGACGGGTAAGCGCGCGGGACTGAGTTGGATTTTGGCGAGAAGTCCAGGGATTATCTTCTCGCGCTGGCTGTCATCCCGGGCGAGCGTAGCGAAGACCCGGGACCCATTCTGAAAGCACGACAAGGGATCGATAGGTCCCGGCTCTCCGCTTCGCTACGGCCGGGATGACAATCGATGATGTAATCTCGAACAAAGGTGAGGGTGCTTGAGACCGTCGAGATAACGTTGCCTCAGGCCGGGTGCTCTTCCATCAGGTACACCGCGCTCTTGCGCACAGGGCGGTTGCGCGTGAACGACTTCCAGAATGTCGTCAGAGCGACGAAGGCCAGAAGCGCGAGGCAAGCCGCGATGCCGGCGAGCTGGATCTTCAGCGCGTTGGTCATCGGGATCGCCGTGCGGGCGGTCTCCAGCAGGTGATCGCCGTCGAGATGCTCCAGCGCCACGGCGCGGTCGCCGCCGGCGGCCGCAACAAGACCCGCGGCGCGCAGGTCGACGCCGTCCTGCACGCGGCTCACGATGGCGATCGCGGACTCCACCGACGTGTCGTGCGAGATCTCGCGCAGGATGCGGAACTCGGCCAGTAGCGGCTCGAGCTTCTGACGGTCGATCGCGGTGCGGAACACGCGCTCGACCACGGCCTGCGAATCCGAGGTGTAGCGCAGTTCATTGCCCAGCTCGGCGCTCAGCAGGCGCTTCACGTCGACGACCGGCACGATCTCCTCGATGCGCTTGGTGAGATACAGCTTGAAGGGGACAGGCGCCTGCGTGCGGGTGCGCAGGGTCGACATGGCGACCGACGCGCCCTCGCGGGCCTCGGGGTCGGCCAGGATCAGGCCAATGCCGGAAAGCAGGAATGCCGGTACGTCCGTATTGTCGTCATTGGCCCAGCCGACAGCCGCCATCGTGTGCTGGCGAAGGTCGCCCAGCCGGTTGGTGGCGACGCGCGGCTCGATCTCATCCTCGATCAGCACGGTGGCGACGGCGGCGTTTAGCTCCGGCGCGGGCTCGACGCGTGCGACTGCGGGCGTCGCATCGGGAAGGGCGGAGGCCGGCGCCGAGGCGCTGAACATCGAAATGATCGACTTGGTGTGCCGCTCATAAGCGTCCTGCACGTCGTCCGGCAGGTAGGCGAGGGCGGCCTGCAGCATGGCGTCATCGCCTGCGCCATCCGCCACGGCGATCCGGGCGCGCAGGGCTTCGCCATCCTTGCCGTCGAGCATGGCCGGCGCGCCGAGCAGGAGGCCGCGCACGCGGGCCATCTCGCGCTCTTCAAGAGCGGTGCGGACCAGGTTGGACCAGACGTCGCGGGGGGCCGCATCTTCGGTCAGCGAAATGGTCTGGAAGCGCTCGTCCATCGCCTGGCGCGTGGCCGTGATGGCCTCGGGGGAGGTCTGGAAAGCGGGGCGTTTTTCGCCGTAGGCCTGGGAAATCAGGTGCGCCGCCATGAACGGCGTTACGCACAGCGCGCCGTTGAAAATGAGCGCTGCGTAGGCTGCAAAGGGAATTCGGCGCTTGCGACGATGCTTCATCGAGCCGCTTCCGTAATCTACCGCGGATTGTCCCGGACGACCGCGCCCGAGTTCCGCTCAAGCTCCCCAGCTTCGCCGACCCTTGTTTGCCCGGTACCGCCCAGAGATCAAGTGGGCAAGACGGCTCCAGTACAAAAAACGCGTATAAACGCATGCGAGACGTGCATGCTCCGCAACGATTTTAGCTTGCTGCAAGAAGGCTGATCCGAAGCTGACATCAGGCTTTCGCGTTCAGCGCCAGTCCCGACGCCTGTCGTTGCGTGGCCGTGTTGAAGCTGCCCGTCCGGCCATAGCCCGCAGGTGCGCTGCGAACAGCGGCGACTTCAGCCGCGATCGATCGCACGAGGCCTTCCGTAACGGCCTTCGATGCAGCCAGCGCGACAGCATGCGATTCCAGCGCTGTTTCCAGCGCTTTCGCGGACTCCTTCAGGGCCGCCTTCCGCGCCGGTGAAATCCCGGCAAGCAGCGTCGGGTCCGCCTTGATCCGCGAGACCTCGATCCGCCAGGCGTGGACAAGACGCTCCTTCTCGTCCCAACCAGCGTTAGCAGCAGACAGCCGATGCCCCTGCACCGCTTCCGCCTCCGCACCGATGAGCCGCACCAGCCGGCGGGTCATGGCGTCGAGTTGTTCCGCGCGCTCGTCGATATCGCCCATTCCTTGAGACACAGTCATTCGAGCCCCTGCATCTTGAGGATTTCCTTCAGTACCGATTCCGCGATGCCAACGCCGCCGCCCTTGGCGATCGCATCGGCATACTGGTCGATCAGCATGGGCCGGAAGGTCGCCTCTGCATTGCCGCCGCCAAAGGGTCCGTCGGTCTCCAGCCCCTGGAACATCGGCCCCAGCATCTCGGCGATGAACATGCGCTCGAACTGCTGCGCGACATGCTCGGCCTGCGCGCGGGTTTTCACGTCGGCGACGTTCGGCGCGGCTTTCCTCTGGGAAAGCACATCGGTCGGCAGGGCAGGCAGGCCAAGCTCGCTCATCACATGACCTCGATGTCGGCCTGCAGCGCGCCCGACACCTTCAGCGCCTGAAGGATCACGATCAGGTCGCGCGGGGACACGCCCAGCGCATTGAGCCCGCCCACCAGCTCGCGCAGCGGCACGCCGCTGCCGCCGACGATGGCGAGCCTGGCGACGTCCTCGGCCACCGCGACATCGGTTTGCGGCACCACAACGGGCGGCGCATTGGTGAAGGAGTTCGGCATGGCGACGCCGGGCGTCTCCTGCACCTGGATCGTCAGATTTCCCTGCGCGATGGCGACGGTGGAGACGCGGACATTCTCGCCCATCACGATGACGCCGGTGGTTTCGTTGATGATCACGCGGGCGCGCTGTTCGGGCTCGATCTCCAGCCCCTCGATCTGCGCGATGAAGCTCGACATGTCGCGAAAGCTGGCTGGCCGCCGCAGGCGCACGGTCGCCGGGTCCATCGCGGCGGCGGCTTCCGTGCCCACGAAGGCGTTGATCGCCCCGGCTATGCGCACGGCGGTGGTGAAGTCCGGATTGCGCAGAGACAGGCGCAGTTCGCCCTGTGCGGCAAAGTCGAAACGCAGCTCCCGCTCGATCGTCGCGCCGTTCGGTACGCGGCCATTGGTGGGGATGTTGCGAGTGAGGGACGTGCCCGAATTGCCTGACGCGGTAAACGCGCCGACGGCGACCGAGCCCTGCGCCGCCGCATAAGCCTGGCCATCGGCGCCCAGCAGCGGCGTCGCCAGCAGCGTGCCGCCTTCGAGACTCTGCGAATCGCAGACAGCCGAGACAGTCACATCGATGCGCGTGCCGTTTGCGGCGAAGGGCGGCAGGTTGGCGGTCACCATCACAGCTGCCGCATTTTTGGTGTTGAGCGTGGAATCGCGGGTGTTTATGCCCAGCCGCTCCAGCATGGATTCGAGGCTCTGCTGCAGCATGGCGCAGTTGCGGAGCGAGTCGCCCGTGCCGTTGAGGCCGAACACGATGCCATAGCCGATCAGCTGGTTGTCGCGCACGCCCTCGACATCGATGATGTCCTTGAGACGCGTGCCGCCATGCGCCGGCGCGCCAAGGGCGGCGACGGACATGAGGCAGGCAAAAGCGGAGGCGAGCGCGCGCATGGCATACCGGAATACGGGTGACGGAAATTATCCGACCGTTCTGGCCGCAGCGTTCTTCGCACCAAGAATGCCGCCCCAATCGGCAACAAAGCCTTAAGCGGTGTTGTCCTTCGGGAAACCAACCTTAAGCGGCCATTAACCAACTGGGTCAAATCTGCCGACCATGAAGGTCACGTCCACCCCGTCAGCGTCGGCTTTGGCCTCCAGCAGCGGCGCAAAGCCCGCGGCCGAAGGCTTCGGCGACTTGCTGAACATCAGCGGCGCGACGCCGCGCGCGGCAGCTTCCGCCGTGTCCGGCGCGGCGGGTGTGTCCAGCATATCGGCGCTGATGGCGCTGCAGGGAATTGGCGGACCGGAAGCGCGCGCACGCGCGCTCCGCAAAGGCCGCCGCATGCTCGATGCACTCGACCGTCTCCAGATCGCCCTCCTGGGCGAGGGGCCGACCCGACGCCATCTCACCCTGCTTCAGGGCGCCCTCGCCGAACAGCGCGAGGCGACCGGCGATTTCGGTCTCGATGACACGCTCAACTGGGCGGAGGTCCGCGTCGCGGTGGAAGCCGCCAAGCTGGAGCGGGCAAGCGAGCCGGCCTGAGTCCTTCGCAGGGTGATGCTGCGCTGCGGCACGCGCCTGACGCATGAGCGAATACTCACCGCGGCTGCCACGGAAGCGGGCGCGGTCAGAAAATTGCAACAAATTCAATCGCCCGCCGCGTGTGGTGGGGCGTTTACGGGGTCGGGCGCTCAGGATATACAGCGCCCCCATCGAAGGCGGTCAGGCGAAGACTCGCCATGGAGTTTGCAACATGAGTTCCAAGACGGCGACCTACCGCCCGACCGAGAACGAACCCTACATGGGCAAGAAGCAGCTCAAGTATTTCAAGGAAAAGTTGCAGGCCTGGAAGGATGAAATCCTTCAGGGCAACCGCGACACGATCAACACGATGCAGGAAAACGTGGCGCCGATTCCGGACCTCGTCGATCGCGCCTCCTCCGAGGCCGACCGCGCGCTCGAACTGCGCACCCGCGACCGCGAGCGCAAGCTGATCTCCAAGATCGACGCGGCCATCCGCCGGATCGAGATGGGCGAATACGGCCACTGCGAGGAGACCGGCGAGCCGATCGGCATCAAGCGCCTCGAAGCCCGCCCGATCGCCACCCTCTGCCTCGAAGCGCAGGAACGCCACGAGCGCAAGGAACGCACGATCCGAGACGATTGATCCTCTGATCGCTAGGGCTGATCACTGCCCTTCGGCGGCTCGAACGCCGGCATGTGCCATTTCCACATGATCGCTCCGGCGCGCACGAAGAAGCCCAGCGCCACGGCGATGCCGCTCGCCCATGTCCAGTCCACGCTCAGCGTGCGCAGGCCGATGAACACCGCTGCGCTGACGATCGCCGGCGTGATGTAGAGTTCGCGGCTGAGCAGGATCGAGGGCACGCCCGCCAGCACGTCGCGGATGATGCCGCCGAACGTCGCCGTCAGCGCGCCCATCACGACGCAGATAACCGGATCGACGCCCAGCGACAGCGCCTTCGCCGCGCCCACGCACGCATATACGCACAGCCCCACCGCATCGAGCCAGAGCAGAGTCTGCCCATGTACGCCGCGCCCGCGCGTCAGGTAGACGAGGATCGCGACCGCCGTGCACACGACGATATAGCCGGCATCCTGCACCCAGAAGACAGGCGCACCGATCAGCAGGTCGCGCAGCGTGCCGCCGCCGACGCCGGTGATCGCGGCGAAGAAGATGAAGGTGACGACGTCTTGCCGCTTCTGCGCGGCCATGAGCGCCCCCGACGCAGCGAAGGTCGCCACGCCGGCATAGTCGAGCACTGAAAGAAGGCTGATCTCCATGATGAGACACACAGCGCGAAATGGGCGTGCGCGCAATTGCAGTTCGCGAGGGTCGCGAAAGACCCCCCTGAAAGGGGGCGGACAGGTGGGGGTCTGGCCCAGCATGCCCTGACGTGTGATCGTGACCGATGCCCATCCGGCCCGCCCTCGCATGTGTCGCTGTCCTCGCCGGCCTCACCGCCGCAGGCATCGCCCAGACATCCACCGCGCCAAAGGCGAAAACCGAAGCCCAGTTCGCCGGCGGCTTCCGGCCTGACGCCTGCCGCTGGCCCAGGGGCGCCCGCGCGAAACAGCTCTCCGCCTGCTGCCAGATGAACCTGCAGATCGACGCGCAGGGTCGCATGGTGGATGGCGACGGCGAATGCACCGACCCCAGCTTTCTCGAACCCACTCTCCGCTGCCTCGCCGCGCAGGATTTCGTGCCCGCCACCCGCAACGGCCAGCGCGTCCCCGACCTGCAGCATCTTGAATACGAGTGGCGCGCCACGACGCCGCCCGGCTACAATCTGTGCAACCGGCTGAAGAGCAGCTGACGCGACCGCCGCGCCCGGCTACAGAGGCGCATCGGGACAGGACGGACAGGGGAGAAGGCGCGTGGAGTTCGGGTCGAGTTTTCCAAACAGCGGCGACGCCGCGCTTTACTGGTCGGAGCTGGCGCGCAACTGGGCGTCGGCCTTCACCTTCGTCGCGGCGCTGCTTGCGGGCATTTTCGGCCTGTTCCGCTATCTTCGCTCCGAGCGCATGCGCCAGACGGAACAGGTGCGCGAGCTCTACAAGAGCTTCTTCGAATCCGACCGCTACCGCCGCATCCGCTTCGTCATCGCCAACCCGGACGCCCCCGAATTCGCGGCCCTGCGCGCCGAACTGGCGACGCCCGGCATGCCCAAGCCGCTGGAAAGCGAGCTGATCGATTTGCTCAACTTCCTCGAATTCGTCTCCGGCCTTACGCGCCGCGGCCTCGTCTCGCGCCGCGACATCGACTGGATGTTCGCCAGCTATATCGAGCGGGTGGTCGCCGTCGATTTTGTCCGCGCCTACATCCTGCGCCAGGATTTCGAGGAACTGTCGGCAGAGGCGCGTCAGGCCGAACGAGCCAAGTAGCTCGCCCTTGGCCGCCACGCCGGTTTGTTGGCCCGGAAGCGACAGCCCACACCTATCGCTGATGACAGGGCGTCATGGGAGTTCACGCCGCCCCCTCGGACGCCTATGTCCAAAGGATCGCAGCAGCAGACTTGTCCCATGATCAACCGCTCGGCCGGCCCTGAAATCATCCGCCTGATCGACCTCCTGGCCAAGCTGCCAGGGCTGGGTCCGCGTTCGGCCCGCCGCGCCGCCCTGCACCTCATGAAAAAGCGCGACCAGCTCCTCAACCCGCTTGCCGCGGCCCTGGCCGACGCCGCGGCCAAGGTCGAGGTCTGCCGGAGTTGCGGAAACTTCGACACGGTGAACCCCTGCTCGGTGTGTGCCGCTCCGGGACGGGACGCATCGATCATCTGCGCGGTGGAGGAGGTGGGCGACCTGTGGGCGATGGAGCGCGCCAGCGTCTTCCGCGGCCGCTATCACGTCGTCGGCGGAACCCTGTCGGCGCTCGACGGTATACGTCCTGAAGACCTCAATATTTCCAGGCTGGTGGAGCGGGCAGGCCATCAGGATGTGCGCGAAGTAATCCTTGCCTTGAATGCAACTGTGGACGGGCAGACCACCGCTCACTACATCACCGATAGACTTGCACATCTCCCGGTGAAGGTGACGCGGCTCGCCCACGGCGTGCCGGTGGGCGGCGAACTGGACCATCTGGACGATGGCACGATTGCGGCTGCGATGGCGTCGCGGCGATAGAAAAACGGCTGAGGCGTCCCATGGTGAAACGCGAACATGTGCCTGTACTGCTGACGGTCGCGGCCGTCGGCGTGGGTGTGGGTATCGGCATGTGGCTGATGCGCGACCAGATCAGGGCCGCCGCCCGGAACGCGAAGCAGGCTACGCGCCGCATCCGCGACCCGCTGGACGTGTTCGGCGCCGATGTGCCGGATGCCGCCTTTGAAGGCGTCGCCAACTACCCCTACATGCCCGAGGGCTGGCGGCCCAAGCGCGGCGCGCGGGACTGACACCCAGACATATTTCGCCTGCCAGATAGAATCGCGCGACCTTGTTCGCCTGCCGCTTGCGCGGAACAAACAAGGAACCTAAACTCCCGCGATGACATTGGACATCCTGCACATCGTTCTCGGACTGATTGCGCTCGCCGCGGCGACCGCCGCCTTCGTGTTCTCGCAGCGCAAGCCGCCCGATACCGCGCACCTGTCCGCCGAACTGGCCGAGCGTCAGCGTGAGATCGCGGACCTCAAGTCCGAGCGCGACGCTTTGCGGGGCAGGGCGGAGAAGGCGGAACGGGCGCAGGCCGCCGACGGCGCCAAGATGACCGAGCGCGACGCCTCGATGGCGCGCGAGCGTGAGCATCTGGCCAAGATGCAGAAGGAGAGCGAGGAGCGCTTCAAGGCGCTGGCGGACGCCGCCCTCCTGAAGTCGCAGCAGCAGTTCGTGGCAATCGCCGACGAGACGCTGAAGAAGCATCAGGCCGGCGCATCGGGTGAACTCGGCAAGATGCTGAAGCCGATCCAGGAAACCTTTGGCCAGTTCCGCGAGAAGGTGGACGCGATCCAGAAGGTCAGCGCCGAGGACCGCGCCAAGCTCGAGGAACAGATCCGCGCCGTGGGCGACAGCGTGCGCAAGACCGAGAGCGCCGCCGGCAAGCTTGCCAATGCGCTCTCCACCACGCGCCATGGTGGCCGCTGGGGGGAGGAGACCCTGCGCAACGTGCTGGAGATGTCCGGGCTCTCGCCCTACGCCGACTTCACCGAGCAGACATCGTCGGACACCGACAAGGGCCGCATTCGGCCCGACGTCATCATCCGCATGCCGGGCGGACGGCATCTGGTGATCGACTCGAAAGTCTCGCTGGACGACTATCTTGCAGCATCGAGTGAGCCTGACCCGGCGCGCAAGGCGCAGTTTCTGGCAAACCACGCGTCCAAGGTGCGCGCGCACGTCTCGACGCTTGGCCGCAAGGATTACTGGAAGGGTATTTCGGAGAGCGTCGATTTCGTCGCCATGTTCATGCCGGGCGAGAATTTCTACGCCGCCGTGCTGGAGCATGACCGCGACATTTTCGATTTCGCCGCCAAGAACTCCGTCATCATCGTCACGCCATCGACCCTGATCGCGCTCGCGAAGGCCGTCGCCTATGGCTGGCGCCAGGAACAGGCCGCGCGCAACGCCGAGCAGGCGGTTGAACTGGGCCGGGAGCTTTACCAGCGCCTGTCCAAGATGACCGAGCACATGTCGGGTGTCGGCTCCAACCTCGACAAGGCGGTCGACAGCTACAACGCCATGATCGGCTCCTACGATCGCAAGGTGGTCCCGCAGCTCCGCAAGTTCGAGGAATTGCAGATTTCTACCGACGGCAAGGCAATCGAAGCGCCAGCGGAAATCAGTGCGAGGACCCGAACCACACAGGCCCAGCTGCCGGAGCCGCCTGCTGCCCCCTCGACGGCCGGGCCAAAATCCGATGCGCCGCTGCTTGACGGCCTCGTCCCGCAGGCCGCCAGCGGCCGTCGCAAGTAAAGTCAAGGACAACCCGCGGCCCCCATCTTGCAGCATCAGCGTGTGGGGGACTGTCGGAGCGGGGAATGCCACGGTTCACTGCCATTGAAGGCCTGCGCGCATGGCTCGCCTGGGCCGTCGTCGCCTGGCATGTGGTGCAGTTCACAGGCCTCGCGCGCGCCGATGGCCCGATGTCATGGTTTGCCGTGATCGGCGACGCCGGCGTCATGGTTTTCATCGCGATCTCGGGCTTCGTCATCGCCGGCCTGGTGACCGACAAGGCCGAGCCCTGGCCGCAATACATCGTCCGACGCATCTTCCGGATCTTTCCGGTCTATCTCGTCATTCTCGCCATCGCCTTCATGGCACTGCCGTTCGGCGTCTGGGCGGAGGACCACGCGCCCTGGGCAGCCGACCCGCTCTTCTATTACGGCGACGTCCTGCACGGGCATATCGACACCGTCGCCGGCCGCCCGCTGCAGCAGGCGAGCCTCCATCTCACACTGATGCAGGGCATCGTGCCGGACAGCCTCTGGCCCAACACATCTACGGCGATCCTCGGTCCTGCCTGGAGCCTCTCGCTGGAATGGCAGTTCTATCTCGTCGCCCCCGCCTTCGTCTGGCTGATCGCAAACCCGCGCTATCGCATGGCCACGGTCGCGGCGGTCGCGCTGATGGGCCTCGCCTGGCATTTCGATCTGTTCGGCGACTACATCGCGCCGTCCTTCCTGCCGGCCGCCGCCTACGTCTTTCTCATCGGCATCGTCTGCCGCCTGAACTTCGCCCGCATCCGCGCCATGACCATCGGCCCGGAGGTGATCCCGCTGCTGCTGGCGCTAGGCGTCATCTATCGCGACGTGCTCTGGCTTGCGATCTGGGCCGCCATGCTTGTCTATCTCGCTCGCGCCGAGGCGTGGCGTTCGCCCGACGGCCGGCCGCACGGGATCGCCGCCACGATGGACCGGCTCTTCGCGTCCCCGCTGGCTGTCTATCTCGGCGCCAGATCCTACTCGGTCTACCTCGTCCACATGCCCATGATGATGCTGGTCGCCTGGGCAATGACGGACAATCTCGCGCTGGCTGAAACGCCCGCGCGGCTTCTGGTCGGCGCAGGAACGGTGCTCACCACGCTTGCTGCCTCCGACCTGCTGTACCGGTTCGTCGAGCGCCCGATGATCGCGCTCGGCGCCCGGCTGGCCGGCCGTCGTCCGGCCGCCATCCTGCCTGCCGAATGATGCCCGAAACTCGCCTATTAGCTGGGCTTACAGCGGCCTTTCACTTGACGTGTCCCGCGCTCGTCCATAGCTAGCCGTCATGGCAATCCGTCCCATCCTCACCGTCCCGGACCCGGTCCTGAAGCAGGTTTCCAGGCCTGTCGGCGCCGTCACCGACGAGACCCGCGCGCTGATGGATGACATGCTGGAAACGATGTACGCCGCCCCCGGCATCGGCCTCGCTGCCGTGCAGATCGGCGTGCCCGTGCGCGTCATCGTGATGGACCTCGCGAAAGAGGGCGAGGCGCCCGAGCCACGCCACTTCGTCAACCCCGAAATCCTCGAACTCGAGGGCGAGAAGCAGGCCTACGAGGAGGGCTGTCTCTCAGTCCCCGACTTCTTCGACGAGGTCGAGCGCCCCAAGCGCGTGAAGCTCCGCTACCTCAACTACCGCGGCGAGCAGGTCGAGGAATGGGCCGAGGGCATGTACGCGGTCTGCATCCAGCACGAGATGGACCACCTGCAAGGCACGCTCTTCATCGACCACCTGTCGCGCCTGAAACGCTCCTACGCGATCAACAAGGTGAAGAAGGCGAAGAAGCGCGACGCGGCTTAGGTTTCTTGAACGACCATTAGACCGCGCAAAGGCGCAGTTGGGCTTGCCAGCGCGAGGCAGGGCGCAAGGTTAGCAGAGCCTTTGAACCCAAGTCGCCGCACGACTCTGGCACAATGCGTCGATCTTTGAAGAGTACATCGCATCGGGCTTCGCTGAGAACATCGCGGCTAGGACGAAACGTGAATTGACGCCCATCTCAGTCACGTATCCATCGATCAAACGGTAAACGTCGTTGCCCGGCGAAACACTTACGCCATCGCGACTTGCCTGATGAAACCCCAACTCTGGATACGGACTCCAGATTTGTCGCTCTACACCACCTAAAAAGAGTAGCGAGCAAGCGGAATAGCAGCTCCGAAATAACCTGGTATTGAGTCGTAACGCTCGGATCATGTAACCGGCGCGTATGGCCTCCGACACGCTTCCGCCCGCGCTTCCCAACGCGACTATTTCAATTGACGAGTGGTTTGCGATCTGTTGGGAAAATTCTTCCGAAAAGCCCGGCTCAATGTCCCCGAGCACGAATAGAGTCTTGCCCTCAACGCGAAATGTTGCTCGAGCATTTGCCACTGGTATCGTCACAGTACTGTCGATGCCAAACTTTCCAACACAATCGAGATTCCAGATCATCGCCCGTTCGTGTTCGGATTCATCGAGCGAGCGCTGCGCCACGCCCGCAAAAATCGAATAGGAATGTGAGTAAACCAGCAGAGTTTCGCCAAAAGCTGCGTCCTCAGGGCCGTCCGGTTTGGGAAGGTCGGAAACCATTGGCTTGATATCGCCAATGTACGACTCCTTGCCTAGCAAGATGCCCAGAGCTGTGCAGCGGTGCTCCATGAGGTCGACTTCGTTATAGAGCGTGCCGATAAATCTTGCCCCCAGCGCTCTGCCTTCCTGTTGAAATTTTTCGGCGCTGGCTTGAGCTTCCAAAATCTTCTGACGCAGCCTCGTCTCAGGGGCATTGACTTGGGCGAGGGCCTCACCGCAAAGCGACGCTACGAGCAGCCAAGCTGCGAACTGTCGCATTCGCCCACCCAATCAAGAACGGACGAACATATCATACCACTTCGGAACTGCAGGCAAGGCAGGCGCGGCGGCTTCAATCGAAAACTCTCAGAACGGCGCGATCTGGTCGTAGAGCAGCTTGCCGTACTTGTCGCGCTGCACCTGGCTGATGTCGCCGCGCCCGCCGTATGAGATGCGCGCCTCGGCGATCTTGGTGTGCGCGATCGTGTTGTCCGCCGCCACATCCTCCGGACGGATCACGCCCGACACCAGCAGCTCGCGCAGCTCGTTGTTGATGCGGACCTCCTGGCTGCCGCCGATCACGAGGTTCCCGTTCGCCAGCCTGTCCGTGATCACGGCGGCGATCGTCAGGTTCACCGTTTCCTGCCGGTTCACTGATCCCGTGCCGTTTGAACTCGTCGTCGAGTCAAAGCCTACAGCGGGATCGAGCGATGCGCCCGCACCCACCAGATTTCCCTCAAGCCCGAGCAGAGCTTGCACGCCCGCCTCGGTGTTCGACGTGCGGCTGCGCGCCGTGGTGTTGTTCACCTGCGCCGAGTCCTGGATCTCGATGTTCACCGTCAGGATGTCACCGACCTTCGCCGCGCGCTGGTCGTTGAAGAAGGAGCGCGCGCCCGTGCGCCACAGCGAGTTCGGCGCGGCCGTTTCCATCGACGGAGCAGGGAGCGGCATGGAGACGCGCTGCGAGCCCGCAATCGTCGCCGGGTTCTGGATCGGCGTCATCTGCGGCGGCCCGATCGCATCGCCAAGGCCCGCGCATCCGCCCAGCAGCAGCGCGGCAAGACCTGCGCCCGTGGTGATCGTCTTCTTCATTGCATTCGCCTCAATTGACGCGCGCCTGGCCGGGCGCATGCGCCACGGCTTCGATCGTTCGCTTGGAATAGCTGTTGAGCACGCGGACGGACTCGCCCTTCGCGGCTTCATTCTGCGCGACGCCATCGACGGTCAGCTTCACGCCGGCCGTCGCATAGATCAGCGTCACCGGATCGCCCTTGCGGATCACGGCCGCGGCCTTGAGGTCGGCTGATTGCAGCGGCTGCCCCGCCTTCAGCAGGCGCCGCGCCTCCATGCCGACAGCGGCGTCCGGATCGACGCCATTGCGCACCGGCCGCGCCGGGTTCGCCGCCTGCCAGCCAAGATCTCCGTCCGAGATCACGCCGCCGCGCGGCACATCGTGCACAAGTACGAGAACTTGTCCGTCCAGCACATCGCCAGCGATCTGCCGCGCCGGATTGGCCGCCCGCGCCACATTCGCCTGCTTCGCATTGCCCGTGCGCGTCACCATCACCGGCGCATCGATCGGAATGGCGAGCAGCACGCCCGCGCTCTTTGCGGTCGAGATGAGGAATGCCGGGTCGAGCGACAGCGTCTGGCCGACAGGCGGGGCCGGGCCAATGAGTATGTCCGCCGCCTCGCCGGTCACCGGCGCGACATCGCCCAGCTTGATCCAGTCGCCGCTCACCTGTTTCGCCTGCGCGCCCGCGACGGGGGCGAACGCGAGAACTGCAAAGGCGAGGGCTGCGATGCGGATCATGAGGCCTAACGCAGGTTGGTGGTGGAGCGAAGCATCTCGTCGGTCGTGGTGATGACCTTCGAGTTCATCTCGTAAGCCCGTTGCGCCGTGATCAGCGCGGAAATCTCGGTTACCGCGTTGACGTTCGACGTCTCCAGAAATCCCTGCTGCACCGTGCCGAAGCCGACCGAACCGGGCAGGCCGCGATTGGCTGCGCCAGACGCCGGCGTTTCGAGGAAGGAGTTGTCGCCGATCGCATCAAGGCCCGCCGGGTTTACGAAGCGCGCCAGCTCCAGCGCCCCCACTTCCTGCGGATCACTGCCATCAGCCATGATCACCTGCACAACGCCCTGGCGGTTGATCGAGATGCCCACGGCGTCCTGCGGGACGGTAACCCCCGGCGCCACGATGAAACCGTCTTCCGTCACGACCTGACCATCCGCCGACAGCGAGAAATTGCCGGCCCGCGTGTAGGCGTCGCGGCCATCGGGCAGCTGCACGATGAAATAACCTTCGCCCTGGATGGCGACGTCGTAAAGATTCTGCGTCTGGGTGATCGAGCCCTGCTCGGTCACGCGATAGACCGACCCGGCCTTTACGCCGACGCCCACCTGCACGCCCGTCGGCACGATGGTGCCCGCGTCCGACGACTGCACGCCCATGCGCTCCACGTTCTGGTAGAGCAGATCCTGGAATTCGGCGCGCTGGCGCTTGAAGCCTGTCGTGTTCATGTTCGCGATATTGTTCGCGATCACCTCGACATTGAGCTGCTGGGCCTGCATGCCCGTCGCTGCGGTGTTCAGTGCGCGCATATGCGCCTCCCCAGAAAAACCAGATAAGTCGTCAGCCGATACGGGCCAGCTTGTCGATCGATGCGCCGCGCAGCTCGTCAGACTGCGCGATCATTTTTGCAATGGACGTGTAGGCGCGGCTGACCTCGATCATCTCGGTCAGTTCAAGCACGGCGTTGACGTTGGAACCTTCGATGAATCCGCCGGAAACCTTCGCGTCCGTCGCCGCCTGCGGCGCCTCGTCCGTGGCGCGCCACAGGTTGGAGCCGATGCGCTCAAGCGCTCCGGGCGTCTGGAATGTTGAAACCCTGAGCGTGCCCAGCACGACGCCGTCCTGGCTGATCGAACCTTCGCGCGAAACGGAGAGGGCGCCGCCGGCGGGATCGATCGTGATCGGTCCGCCATCGCCCATCACCAGGTCGCCATTGCGCGTGATCAGCTGGCCCTGTTCGTCGAGGCCAAAGCGGCCATCGCGCGTGAACGCCTCGCCGCCCGCCGCCTGCACCACGAAGAAGCCATCGCTCTCCAGCGCGAAATCCAGCGGATTGCCGGTGCGCTCCAGCGGCCCGCTCGAAAAGTCGCGCTGCAGCATCCACGCATCTGTGAAGGATATGTCGTTGGGATTGTCCGACGCGGTCGCCGGTTTCTCGGAAAGCTCGCGCGAGACCACGTGCTCCACCTTGAAGCCGGCGGTCGTCATGTTCGCGAGGTTGTTTGCGGTCGTGTCCATCCGCTTCTGCAGCACTTGCTGCGCGGACAGGCCGACCATGAATGAATTGTCCATGGGCCGCCGTTTGTCCCCACGCTGCACTTTGGCGGCGCTGGAGCCAGGCTGGGCTAGGTCCGCGTTTTCTGCGGCGGACGCGAGATTTGTCCCGCAACATGGCCGCTCACAGTTAACGGGATATTGCCAGCGTAGCTCTCCCGGCAGCAACTGACCCGGCAGGAATTGCCCATCTCCACCAATCCTTAACCATCAGGAGACGATTTTGCCGGGCAGCCCGTAGCTCCGGGCGTGACTGATTCAGCGGGAAAGCGGCCATGGCCAAGAAGGAAAAGGCGAAGAAGCCGGATGCGCCTGCCGCCGATGAGCCGGCGGCTGACGGCGCCGAAGGCGCGCCCGTCAAGAAGAAGCTGGCCGGCAAGACGCTGGTCCTCTTCATCATCCTCCCCGCCGTGCTGGTGGTGGGCGGCGGCGGCGCAGCCGCCATGATGCTGATGGGCGGTGGCGCGCCAGCGGCCGCCGCGAGCGTTGAACACGCCGAGGAAGGAGATCATGTCGAGGCCGAGGGAGATCACGCGGAAGCTCCCGCTGAAGATCATGGCGGCGATGCTGCGGCTGAAGGCGATCACGGCGCCACCGCTGGCGGCACGCCGGAAGAAGAAGCCGCCGTCGGCCACACACTGCCCTGCGAGGCCGGCAACCCCTGCTATTACGCAATGCCCAAGCTGATCATGAACCTTGCGTCCACGGGTGGCGCGCGCGCCGTGATGATGGAGCTGGAGCTCTCGCTGGAGTCCAGCTCGCCGTCGTCCTTCAACAAGGTGCCGGAGCTGATGCCGCGCCTCAAGGACACGCTGAACTCCTTCCTGCGCGAGCTGCGCGTGGAAGACCTCAACGGCTCGGGCGGCACCTACACGCTCCGCCGCGAATTGCTCAAACGCTTCAACACGGTGCTGGACCCCAAGAAGATCGATGCGGTCCTCATCGAAGGCATGCTCATTCAGTAGGACGCATCAAGAGTGCCCACCGACTCGACAGATGAAGATCTAGCCGCCAGCTGGGAAGCCAGCGTCGGCGACGGCCAGGCGGCCGCCGACGACGCGTGGGACGCAGCCCTGCCGTCCGGCGGCGCGGGCGGCCCGCCTGACGCTGCGCAGTCGATCGCCCAGGCAGCCGCCGGCTCCGAGCGCATCCTCAACCAGGACGAGATCGACTCGCTCCTCGGCTTCTCGATGGACGAGGAGGGCGCCGCCAAGAAGAGCGGCGTCCGCGCGCTCATCAATTCGACGCTTGTCTCCTATGAGCGCCTGCCGATGCTCGAGGTCGTGTTCGACCGCCTCGTGCGCCTGATGACGACCAGCCTGCGCAACTTCACCTCCGACAATGTCGAGGTGTCGCTGGATGCGATCCAGTCGATGCGCTTCGGCGACTATCTCAACTCCATCCCGCTTCCCGCCATCCTCGCCGTATTCAAGGCGAAACAGCTCGACAATTTCGGCCTGCTGACGGTCGATTCCAACCTGATCTATTCAATCGTCGACGTGCTGCTCGGCGGCCGGCGCGGCACGATTGCAATGCGGGTGGAGGGCCGCCCCTACACCACGATCGAGCGCGTGCTGGTCACCCGCCTCGTCGAAGTCATCCTGCAGGATGCCCGCAAGGCGTTCGATCCGCTGACCGCCGTCGATTTCGAACTCGATCGCATCGAGACTAATCCCCGGTTTGCCGCCATCGCCCAACCCGCCAACGCCGCCATCCTGGTCAAGCTGCGCATCGACATGGAAGACCGCGGCGGCCGTTGCGAGCTGCTGCTACCCTACGCAACGCTCGAACCGATCCGGAAAATGCTGCTGCAAAATTTCATGGGCGAGAAATTCGGCCGCGACAACATCTGGGAAGGGCACCTTGCCACCGAGCTGTGGTCGGCGCCCACCACGCTGCGCGTCGTGCTCGACGAATTCATGCAGCCGCTCGGCAAGATGATGAACCTCCAGGTTGGCGACACGCTGGTGATGAACGCAACGCCGGATTCAAAAGCCCACCTGATGTGCGGCGACATCCATCTCACCACCGGGCAGGTCGGCCGCATCGGGCAGAAAGTCGCCATGCGCGTCGAACAGCCGATCACGCAGGCTACGAAGAACAAACTCCTGGAGGCGGCACGATGAGCCAGTTCTACGTCCTTGCCTTTGAAGGTTTCCTCGCGCTCCTGCTCATCATCGCGATCGCCTACTGCATCCGTCTCGACGGCCGCCTGAAAGCGCTCCGCACGGGCAATTCCCGCATGCTGGAAGCGGCGAGGGAGCTGCAGTCGTCCGTTGTGCACGCCGAGAACGCCGTCACCGCCATGCGCCGCTCCGCCGACGCCGCCGGCAGGGAGCTTCAGACGAAGATCGATGAAGCCCGCGCCATGGCCGCAGCCACGCACGCTGCCAGCCAGTATGTCCGGGATGAACCGCGCGAGTCTTCGCGTCCCGTCGATTTCTCCCTTCGTCGCCGCAGTGTCCTCTAGGAGCCCGCCATGAAGGTCATGACTCCCAGAGTCGGCGTCTTCTCCGCCGTGATCGCCGTCTCCGTCGGCGCCCTTGCCTTCAAGGGCGTCGATATCGTGCAAACCGCCTTCGCCGTGGAACCCAACACGCCGGCAGTCGCTCCGGTCGAGGAAACCGCGCTCACCGCCGGGCTTGACGAGTCCCCCGCCCCCGAAGAGGCGCCTCCGCCGGCAGGCGCCGCCGCCACCGCGCCGACTCCTGAGCAATGCCTCACCACGCTCAATTCCGCCGCCGAGGAGATGGGCCTGTCCTCGCAGGAGATCGTGGTGCTCCGCTCGCTGCAGTCGCGTCGTGAAACTCTCGACGCCCGTGAAGGCGAAATCGGCACGCGCGAAGCCGCCGCCGTCGCGGCCGAGGCGCGCCTCAACGAACAGATTGCCGAACTGAAGGCTGTCGAGACCCAGGTCCAGGGCCTGCTGTCCCAGATGGACGAGAAAGCTGACGCGCGCATGGCGTCCCTGGTCAAGTCGTATGAGAGCATGAAGCCGAAGGACGCCGCCGCCATTTTCAACGGCATGGAGGACGATCTCCTCACCGACATCGCCAAGTCGATGAAGTCGGCGACGCTCGCCGCTGTCCTGTCCTCGATGCAGCCCAAGCGCGCCGAGTCGTTGACGCGTCTCCTCGCCAATCTCTCCAGGCGCCCGGCCAACCTCACGACGCCAACGCCAACAGCGGCGCCCGCAACGACCGCAGCGCCCCCGGCCTCGCCTGCATGAGCGTGAGACGCCCTCCTTCGGGCTGGGCGCTCGGCCTCTCCGTGATGGGAGTGGCCGCGATCGGCTTTGCGTCGCCCGCCTTCGCCGACCGCACGGTGCAAATGAGCTTTTCGGAATCGCCGGGCTATGCGCGCATCACCGCAAAGTGGGCCGATGGCGATGAAGCAGCGCCCCGCGTCAGCGCCCGCGTCTCCAACCAGGTGCTGATCCTCTCCTTCGACGAGAAGGTGACGATCAATCTCGACAAGCTGAAGGAGAGCCTGCCCAGCTGGGCCGCCGTCACCTTCATGGACCCGGATGGCATGACCGCCCGCATCGGTCTCAAACAGACGCCGCGCCTCGCCGTCTCCACCTCGGCCGATCTCGTCGCCGTCGACCTGATCCCCGAATCCGTCAGCGCCACGCCGCCCAAGATCGTCTCGCCCCT
Organism: Alphaproteobacteria bacterium; assembly: GCA_031419455.1. Taxonomy (GTDB): domain Bacteria; phylum Pseudomonadota; class Alphaproteobacteria; order Caulobacterales; family Hyphomonadaceae; genus UBA7672. Next base: position 10,183 of record JANOKS010000181.1, on the reverse strand, counting down.
CGTCGCGAAGAAAGCCGCACAGGCCGAGGCGAAACGCGTCGCCGCCGTCCCACCGCCCGCGCCGCTGATACCGCTGGAAGTTCGCGGCAGCCATTCCGGCGAGTCGTCGCGCATCGCCTTCTACTGGGACAGCAAGACCAGCCACCGCGTCGTCTCCGACAAGCCTGGTGAACTCAAGCTGCAATTCTCGAAGCGCGCCAAACCCGATCTCGCCTATCTGCGCATCACGCCGCCGCCCAACCTCGCCAGCTTCGATGCCGAGAACACGAACAACGGCTATCTCGTCACCATCAAGTCGAAGGACCAGTTGCCGCTGAAGGCCTTCCTCGAAGGCGAAACCCTCGTCGTCGACATTTCCAAGCCCGCGCCCCCCGAAGCGGCGCAGGAAAAGCCCGGCGTCACCCCGCCGCCCGCGAAACCGAAAGAGCAGGGCGGCCCAATCAGCCTCGCGCCTCCGCCGGTCCAGCCCGCGGCCGAAGTGGCGCCCGAGGCCCCGGCCACCAACATCATCGGCGGCCCGGATCGCGTCACCGCGCTCGTGCCCGCCTGGTCCGACCCCGCCCCGCGCAACGGCGTCGTGCTGGTCAAGGCCGCACCACTGCCAAACGGCCTGCAGCTCGATTTCCCCTTCGCCACGCCCGCGCCTGCCGCCGTCTTTGCGCGCAGCAATGTGGTCTGGGCGGTCTTTGCCGCCAACGCCGATCTCAGGATCGACGCGGCAAGCCTGCCCACCGGCTATCGCGCCCGCACCATGCGGGTGAAGAACGCCACGCTGCTTCGTCTCGAAACCCCCAAGGGGCTCAGCGTCTCCGCCGACATGGATGAGTCCGTCTGGACGCTGCGCATGGCGCCCACCGCCACGCGGCCCCAGCGCTTCGTCAAGGCCGAGCGCCGCAATGGCGAGAATGGCCGCGCCCGCGTCGAGGCGATGCTGATCGGCGCAGCCGGCATCGTCTGGTTCGAGGATCCGGTCATCGGCGATCAACTGGCCGTCGTCCTGTCCTACGGCCCGTCCACCGCATCGCCCACGCCGCGTGATTTCGTCGAGGCCTCGCTCCCCGCCACCGCACATGGCGTCGCCATCACCCCGAAGTCGGACGACGTGCAGGTCACGCTCGAAGGCGAGCGCGTCGTCATCTCCATGCTCGCCGGCGCCCAGACCGCGCCCGAGACGCCTCTTGCCAACATCACGGCAGGCCAGGCCACCGCCAACCCCGCCTTCATGGATTTCGTCGCCTGGGGCGCAGCGCGCGGCGAGCAATACATCCAGCAACGCGGCCAGCTCGAAGCCACCGCCGCCCAGTCCGACCCGTCCTCATCCGCAGGCGGCGAGGCCGCGATGAACCTTGCGCGCTTCCACATCGGCCACGGCCAGGCGCACGAGGCGCTCGCCATCCTCCGTGTCGCGGTCAACGACCGGCCTGAACTCGAACAGGATCCCGTCCTCCTCAGCATGCGCGGCGCCGCCAGCTATATGGCCGGCCGCCTCAAGGACGCCGAGGACGATCTCACCCGCGGCCCATTGCGGAGCGATGCCTCCGCCGCCCTCTGGCGCGCCATGGTCGCCGTCCAGCGCCAGGACTGGGAGCGCGCGATCGAGCATTTCCGCACGGCGGAAAAGCAGCTCTTCCTCTATCCCTCGGTGCGTGCCGCTGATTTCTCCGCCGCCTGGGCCGAAGCCGCCCTCCATGCCAATGACTTCGACGCCGCCCGCCGCCAGGCCAACCTCGCCGTGTCCAATGGCGAACGCGAGACCAAGGAGCGCGGCCAGCTCGTTCTCGCCAACCTGAAAGCGCTGATGGACGGCCCCGCCGCCGCCTGGCCCGACTTCGACAAGCTGGCAAAGACCGCCGTCGAACCCGTCGCCGTGCGCGCCGAACTCCGCCGCCTCGAACTCGCCGTCCCCGCCAACAGGATGAGCGCCAACGAGGCCGCAACCGAACTCGAGATCCTGCGCTTTCGCTGGCGTGGCGACGAGGTCGAGATGGCCACAGTCGGCATCCTCGCCGACCAGTACATGCGCGTCGGTCGTTTCCGCGACGCCCTGCTGCTCGCGCAGTCCACAGCGATGCGCGACACCAACGCGCCGGGCGCACGCGAGCTGCGCATCAAGCTCGCTGAGTACTTCCGGCGCCTCTTTCTGAACGGCGAAGCTGACCGGCTCGACCCCATTCAGGCCGTCGCCCTGTTCTACGAGTTCGACGACACGCTGATGCCCATCGGGCCCGACGGCGACCAGATGGTAAGAAAACTCGCACAGAGGCTCGTCTCGTTCGATTTGCTGGAGCCCGCCGGCGCGCTTCTGCAATACCAGGTCGACAACCGTATCCGAGGGCTGGGCAAGGCCGCCGTCGCTGTCGATCTCGCGACGATCTATCTGTGGGACAAGCGCCCCGACAAGGCGCTCGCCGCTCTCAACACGACACGACAACCTTCACTGCCAAAACCCCTCGCGCTGGAACGCCGCCTGCTCGAAGCCGCCGCCTATCGCGATCTCGGCCGCTTCGACCATGTCATCGAACTCGTCGAGCCGCTCGAAGGTCTCGAAGCCAAATCGCTGCTGGCCGACGCCTACTGGCGCGACCGCAAATGGCCCGAAGCCGCGCGCGTTCTCATCTCCATGCTGCCGCCGGCAGGGCAGGCGACCGACAAACACGCCGATCTCGCCTTCAAGACCGCCATCGCCGCGCGCATGGCGAAGGACAGCGCAATGATCGCGCAATTGCGCGCTTATGCAAAAGTCATGACCGGCAATCCCAACAAGGCCTCGTTCGACCTCATCACCGCCCAGGCCGACGTCTCCGGCGCCAGCCTCTCCGAAGCCGTCCGCCGCCTCGCCGACGCCCCAAGAGTCGACGCCTTCGCCACCGCCCTCAAAACCCGCTTCGCCGCGCCAAAGCCCGCAGGCTAACTCCGGACCGTGGTCTTTCCTCCCTCGATCGCCACGCGATCGGGGAGGTGGCTCGCGCGTTCTTCATGCGCGAGACGGCACGCCACGCCGAAGCGCAGTGAAGGCGGGAGGGGGTCCATCGGCAAAGCAACACATCCCAAGAATCCGCATCGCCGCCGGAAACGCGCGCGTTTTTGGGGGATGGGGAACTCGCTTGTCCCAAACAATTCAGCGCCCTACGCGAAAAAAGTGCAGCACACAGAGTCAGCGAAAAATATTCTGTCCAGCACCGACTCCGGCGGCCGTACAATCGCAGCCATGACACGAGCACGCACCGCATCATTGGGAGTGGCGATACTCACCGCGATCCAGCCTTTGCTGGGCGCGGTGCTGATGCTGCGCGTGAGCCTCGTGCAAGGCGTCGTGACAACGCTAAGGAAGATCTTCAAACGCAACCACCGTGATTGGCACACGGAGAGTGCATGCGAGAATCTGCCCCAGGCGACGTCTGGCAATTCATCTCAAGGAACCAACCACACCCACGGAGTCATTCTCGGGCTTGACCCGAGAATCTCTGTTGGATCATCGCGGGGACTCGCGAGCATTCCCCACGAAACAAGCAACCAGGATTCTCGGCACAAGGCCGAGAATGACTCAGTTGTCGTTGCAGCCACGCGCACCGGCACTCCTCCCCCGAACGGGGGAGGCGCTCCGAGCACAGAGCTATCGACATCGGGACTTAGGTGGGGGACCGCCCTCACGACAGGCACCGTCAGGACAAGGCGACACACCGTCCCCCACCTGACTTGTGATCGTTGCGCCTCTTGCGCGCGCGGCTCCTCCCCCGTTCGGGGGAGGATCACGTCAGCGCCCGCTTAACCAGCGTCGCGGGCGCCATCTACCCAACCTCGCCGCCCCGCGGCAGGGACCGCGCCCTCACGCCACCTGCCCGGCGGCCCAGCCTGAGCTCCACGCCCACTGGAAGTTGTAGCCGCCGAGCCATCCCGTCACATCCACGCACTCCCCCACAAAGTAGAGCCCGGACGCCGTCTTCGCCTCCATCGTTCGCGACGACAGGTCGTCCGTGTCGACCCCCCCCAGCGTCACCTCCGCCGTGCGCCACCCCTCCGTCCCATCCGGCACAATCCGCCAGGCATTCACCGCGGCCGCAACCTCGCGGAGTTTGACATCGGAAAGATCCGCCAGCCGCATCGCGCCAAATGTTCGCGCCGCAATCTGGTCCGCCAGCCGCTTGGGCGCAAAATGCGCCAGCGCCGTATCGAGCTGCAGCTTCGGCCGCGCCATTCGCTCGCGCTTCAGCGCCTCGAAAACATCGCGCCCGCCAGCAAGGTCAATCACGATCTCCTCCCCCTCGCGCCAGTAGGACGATATCTGCAGGATTGATGGCCCCGACAAGCCGCGATGCGTGAACAGCAGGCCTTCCTCGAAACTTGTCCTTCCACACGTCACCCGCGCCTCCACCGAAACGCCAGCCAGTTCCACCACCGGCGCCAGCTTCGGTTCCACCAGCGTGAACGGCACAAGGGCAGGGCGGGGCTCGACGATCTTCAGCCCGAACGCCGTCGCGACATCATACGCATATCCGCTCGCTCCCATCTTGGGGATCGACTTGCCGCCCGTCGCGATCACGACGGACGACGCCCGGATCGCGCCTTGCGATGTCGCAACACTGAACCCATCTCCCTCGCGCGTGACGGCGCCCGGCGCGACGCCAAGTCGCAATTCGCCGCTCGCCTGCGCGAGATCGTCCAGCAGCATGTCGATGATCTGCCTGGCCGAGCCATCGCAGAACAACTGTCCCAGCGTCTTCTCATGCCAGGCGATTCCACGGGCAGCCACACGCGCGATGAAATCATGCTGGGTGTAGCGCTTCAGCGCCGAGACGCAGAAGTGCGGGTTCTGCGACAGGAACTGCTTCGGCGTCACGTTGAGATTGGTGAAATTGCATCGCCCGCCGCCGGAAATGCGGATCTTCTCGGCGGGCTTGTCGGCATGATCGATCACGACCACGCGCCGGCCCCGGCGCCCCGCCTCGATTGCGCACATCAGCCCGGCTGCGCCTGCGCCAATGACCAGTACATCGTATACACTCAACGCGTCGTCCATAATCATGCGCCCGGGTCAGCGCCGTTTGCAGCGCCACGACCTGATTGGGCGCCGTTTGCACGCCAAGACAAGTCGGGCAGGCGCGCCACGCCGTCACGAAATTCTTGGAGTTCCGCGCCGTTTCTGGCTTGCGGCCCAACACATGCTATCGACAACGTCCTCGGCAGGGTTTTGATAGAGTCACTATCGCTCGCGGGGCGATCGAGCTGCAGGCTTGCTGTCGGTGAATGGTGAACGCGAAGCGATCTCCCTTGGGGAAGACTGTGACCTACCGCGATGGCGGCCGGTCCGGCCCCATCGTGATCGCAGCGATGCTGGTTCCCTCCGTCGTGTTCGCGGTGCTTCTCGCCACTTTCGCCGTCTGGGACAGCGGACGCCGGCAGGAGGAAGTCGCGCTTGCAACCGCGCATGAGATCGTCAAGCGCTCCGACGCGGCCGTCAGCCAGGAGCTTCGTGGACTCGACGCCGTCGCAAGGCTGATCACCGGGGTGGCAATTGAAGCGCCGCGCCCTGCGCCTGAACGGATCCGCCTCAACGCGGAGCTGTTTCCGCAATGGTTCGGCAGCCTCGTCTGGTCCCCAGGAGATCGCGTTGCGATATTCAGCTCGCTCCCTTGGGAAGAAATGCCTGCCATTCCCGCAAGCTGGGCAGGCAGCGTCGCGGGCAAGACGGGAGGCGTGGTCGGCGGCGTCGGTTTCCTCAACCAGAAACCGATGGTGTTCCTGCACGAGAGCGTACCCGGCGACGAGCGTAAGATCTTTCTGACGACAGCGCTGCGCACGGATCAGTTCCAGGAAATGCTGATGGCGGAACTGCCGGCCAACTCCGTCGGCGCAATGGTTGATGCCAATGGAAATTTCATCGCCCGGTCGCTCGACGCCGAAAACCGGGTCGGCACGCCGGCAACATCGTTCGTGCGTGATGCGATCACGTCGGGCAAGGCGGAGGGTACATATTCCGGCCGCACCTATGAGGGCCTGGAAAACATAACCGCCTTCGTCGTCTCCCCGCTGACGGGGTGGTCGGCCCACATCGCATTCTCCAACGCCGAGATGTCCGAAGCCACCAATCTGGCCCTGACCATCGGCGCAATCGGCGGTGTGATCGTACTCGGGCTTGCCGCCCTTTTAACCTGGCTGGTCGTGAGAGACGCCCGGCGCAGGCAGCTTCAGTCGCTAGCCCTGGCGCAGGTGCAACGCATCGAATCGCTGGGCCGCCTGACCGGCGGCATCGCGCACGATTTCAACAACCTCCTCACCATCATCATCGGCAATCTGCAGCGTGCACGCGAAGCGCCCGAACGCGAACGCAGCATCGATGCGGCGCTGGCCGCTGCCAAACGCGCAGCCGATCTCACGCGCTCACTGATGGCCTATTCCCGGCAGCAGCCCCTGACGCCCAAGATCGTGGACGCAAACGCCTGCGTCCGGGAAGCACGGGAAGTCATTGGCAGGACGCTTGGCGAGGCCTATGTCGTCAAGCAGGATCTTGGCGAGTCCGCCGGCGCCATCCGCGTCGATCCGAGCCAGCTGATCTCCGCCCTCGTCAATCTCGCGGTCAATGCGCGCGATGCGATGGCCGATGGCGGCGTGATCACGATCAGTACGGAATTCAGGCCGGCGTCAGCAAATGCCGCCGGAAGTGATCGCGGCTCTGTCGCCATCACCGTGAGCGACAACGGGCCTGGCATGGACGCCGACGTGGCAAGCCGCGCGTTCGAGCCCTTCTTCACCACCAAGGACGCGGGAAAAGGCACCGGCCTCGGACTGGCGCAGGTGCAGGGCTTTGCAACCCAGTCCGGCGGATCGGTCGAACTGGTCACCGCGCCCGGCGCCGGAACGGCGATCACGCTGGTTTTTTCGCAGGCAGAAAACCCGCCGCCGATTGCGCAGGATGCGGCAACCCAAACGTCTCCTGCCGCGCAGACGGCAAGGATTCTGCTGGTGGAGGACGACGCGGGCGTGCGCGAGAATGCGGAAGGGCTGCTCACGGCGATGGGCCATGCCGTTGTCGCATGCGGCGACGGCATTATTGCCGAAGCCGAGCTTCGCAACGGGCGTTTCGATCTCATGTTCAGCGACGTCGTTCTGCCCGGCGGCAGGAGCGGCGTGAAACTCGCCGAGATCGCAAGGTCGATCGATCCCGCGATGCAGGTGCTGCTCACGACGGGATATGCCGGCGATGAGCTCGTTGCAGCGACAGGCGACTATCCGCTGCTGCCGAAACCTTACGAGGCGGCCGATCTCGCGCGCGCGATTGCGGCGAGCCTTGCGGTGAGGCCCCGCAGCACCGGCCGCATACTCCTGGTCGATGACGAGCCGCTGATCCTTCTCTGGGCGCTGGAAGTGCTGGAGGACGCTGGCTATCAGGCAATCGGGGCTGCGAGCATCAAGGAGGCGATGATGCGCGCATCGGAGCACCAGATTGATGTCGCCATCCTCGATATCGGACTTCCGGATGGGTCCGGTCTCGATCTTGCCCGCGACCTTGGCGCGCAGCACGCCGGCATGCGGATCATCATCGCCAGCGGACAGGCCCTGGACGAATCCGCGCTCGCAAAACCGTACACCGCCGAACAGCTTCTCGCGGCGGTCAGGTCGGCGGCGCGCGCGTGATGCTGTTGAATCGCTGGACGAACCTGTCCCGCAGGACAAGGAACTGGACCGCCTCCTCCGGAGTGAAGGCGGACAGCGCGATCTCCTTCAGCATGGACACAAAGGTAAGCACAGTGAGATGCGCTCGGGCCCGACGCAGGTCCGAAAGTGGTGCTGCCTAGGTGACTTGAACACCTGACCCCCGCATTACGAATGTCAGTTTCCGGCCTTTTGGCCCCTTCACTACGCACTCCCAGAATATCACGGGTGCCTTCTAAAATAGGCTCATTTAGAAGGACAAGTTGCGCTTTCCTTCACTTCGCGCACCCTTTAAATCTTGCTCCTTCTCGTCCGCGTGGTACCTATTTGGTACCTGGAAACTTGCTCAGGTACCAACTCAGGTACCAAGCCCGGGGGAGGTCGCTGGAATGGCTAACAAAGCGAAGCTTACGAAGCGGGTGGTCGAGGCGATCCCGGTCCCCGCAAGCGGGCAAAACGAGCTTTGGGACGACGAACTCGGCGGGTTTCATGTTCGCGTTGTGCCGAGCGGGCGGCGCGTCTATCGCCTGAAGTACCGGTCTGCCGGGCGGCAAGTGATCGCCAAGATAGGCGAGCATGGGCCTCTGACGGCCGAACAAGCCCGCGAACGCGCCCGCGCCGTGGTGGGCGCCGTTTCGGAAGGCCGTGACCCTGTTGCCGAGCGCAAGGCCGCTGTGGAGGCGACAAAGGAACAAGCCCGCCGGGCGATCACGCTTGCCCAGCTTGCCGAGCGTTGGCTTGTCGAGGGTCCGGACGCCGCGCCCAATAAACGCGCCCGCAGCTGGGAAACGGATGCTCGCTGTCTCCGACTGCATATCCTGCCGCTGCTTGGCCAGCTGACGGCGCGCAACCTGACGCGCGATGATATCCAGAAGGCGCAACGCGCGATCATCGTCGGCAAGACTGCGAAGAAGAAGCGCAAGACCGCCGGACGAGGCCGGAGCATTGTGCGCGGCGGGGCAGGGATTGCCCGGCGATCTGTGGCGGCGCTTTCATCGCTTCTGTCTTGGGCGGTGGATCAGGAAATCATAACCACCAACGTTGCAACGCGGGTGAAGAAGCCGCCGCAGAGCAAGAAAGAGCGCTTCCTGAGTGAGGCCGAAGTTGCCCGCCTCTTTGATACCCTGTCTGCGATGGAGCAGGAAGGCGCGCTTCTGCCGGTGCACGGCGACGTTTTCCGCGCCTTGCTGCTGACAGGCGCTCGCCGCAGCGAAATCTCTGCTTTGCGGTGGGATGAGGTGGACCTTGGTCGCGGGCTCGCCACCTTGGGCGCCGAGCGTCACAAGGCAGGCGGTCATTCCGGGCTCAAGCATATAATCCTGAACGCCGCCGCTGCAGCGATCATCTCCAAGCGACCACGAGAAAGTGCGCTGGTGTTTCCGGCGCCATCGGACGCCGTGCGACGGAAGGACAAGCTACCTGAGCAAGGCTGTAACGCCGGCCTCGCCAAGGCCTGGCAAAGGGTGCGCGTCAGGGCTGATCTGCCTGGCGTGCGGCTGCATGATCTGCGTCATAGCTACGCGAGCTTTGCTGCGGCTGGCGGCGCCAGCTTGCTGTTGATTGGCAAGGCTCTGGGACACAGCCAAGCGGCCACGACTGCACGCTATAGTCACCTGGGCCATGATCCAGTGCGCGATATGGCCGAGAAGGTCGGCCGCACGATCATGGGTGGCACAGAGCGAAGCGCCGATTCAGGCGACGTTGTTACCTTGAGACGTTGACGCGATAAGCCCTGCCCAAGCGCGAACGAGCAGATCTCTCGCTTGATCGGGGTCCCGACCATCACCTATGGCAGGGTCGCTTCAAAGCTGCCGGTCGCGGTCGTCGCGCCGATCAGGCAGGTCCTTGGCCTGGCTGGCGAAGATGATCACAGCAATCCCGGCCGTGAACCCCACCGTCACGGGGTAAGGGATGAATTTGATGAACACTCCGAGCCGGAACAGGCCGACTGCGATCAGCATCGCGCCCGATATCAAGGTCGCGAGCAGCAGCCCGTCCATGCCATGGGCTTGGACCGTCGCGGCGACGAGACCGATGAAGGCGCCAGCCGGTCCACCGATCTGGAAACGGCTTCCGCCGAGCGCGGAAACGACAAAGCCGCCGAAGATCGCCGCATAGAGGCCCTGCGCCGGCAAACCACCTGAGGCTATGGCGATGGCCATGGACAGCGGCAAGGCGACGATTGCGACAGTGGCGCCGGCCATGGCGTCAGCGCGGAAACGCTGAAGCGTGTAGCCCTCGCGCAGCACCGTCACGAGTTTCGGCGTGAACAGCTCAACGAAACTCGGGCCGCCTGACTTTGGAATCAGCCCTTGCTGGACCGCCATGGATACTGCCCGACCCTACCGACCAGCCTTGCTAAGCCCGTGGTGGCCTCTTCAACAAGACGACAGATCGCGAACAGCGCTTATCACACGACCGCCGTCGCCGCAGCGAGGAATGTCCAGATAGGGCCCCGGTGCCGCCGGAGCAGCAAGAGGCTACGAACGGCAAGGTCGATCCAAAGCGGTCGGTGAGCGCCAATGGCGCAATG
>JANOKS010000180.1:0-4278 GCA_031419455.1 Alphaproteobacteria bacterium | reverse complement strand
GCCCCTGGCTGGGGCAGCGCAATCACGTTACTTTTTGTCACGGCGTATCATTCCTTTGATGGAAAAGTGGAGACTCAGCACCCCCACGATACGCCGCCCAACCCCTTCACGCCGTCACCAACTTTCGCGCATAGCTCGAGCCTGACCAGCCTCTCGTCTATACTACCTGCTGAGCCTATCTTGGTGCGTTGCCCCCTTAATGAGCCCGCAACGTACAATCTGGCTGGACTAGAATGGCGCGTCGAGAACGCAATCTTGCTCGTGTCACACTGGATACAGTGCCCAGCCTTCGCACGCAGCGTATGCAACGCAGCGCCGCAAGGCTTTCCACCGAAGTAAAAGCGCTTGCCTAAGGCCTCCATCGCGGCCTCTCGATCGCGCTGGCTCATGTTCGATCCATCGAACATGTCCTCAGCTCCTAGACCTTGCGACTCAAGAAATGCAATCTCCTGAGGCGTGAGTTTGGCCTTCATTGCTGCCTCCAAAATGGCGCTATGCTCCGCCGTTGACACGCTGACGGAAGCTGACTTCATTGCGCGCAAAGTGGACATGAAACTGGCTGCCAACGCAGAGTCCACGGAACGCCAAACAAACCTTGTGCCGTATACCACATTGTCATATATGACACTGCATGAGGCCGCTTCACGGGATCGTCGAGACGCCGGCCTATCTCGCCGCGGCTGCGCGGGCCGGGATGACGGAGGACGACCGGACGGCGGTCGCTGACTTCATCGCGGCGAACCCGCAGGCAGGCGACCTCATCAAGGCGTCGGGCGGGGTTCGCAAGGTGCGGGTCGCGAGGCCCGGCGGCGGCAAGAGCGGCGGTTGGCGCGTGCTGACGGCCTATGTGTCGGACACGGTCGCCGTGTTGCTGGTCACGGTCTACGGCAAGAACCAGCGCGGCAATGTCTCGAAGGCGGAGATCAACGAGATGGCGCAGCTGATGAAGGCGCTGAAGGCGGAAGCCCGCCGGAAGGAGGATTGAGATGGAGAGCAAGGTCGCAAAGCGCAAGCCCAAGGCGCGTCCGCGCACGCTGACCAAGCGCGTGAAGGCGCCGAGCGTTGGGCAGAGCGCGCTTGCCGGATTGCGCGAGGGGCTGGCCCATCTGCGCGGCGAGCATGTGCCGGGGCTTGTCGTTCGCAAGCCGGTGGATGTGGCGGCCGTTCGCAAGGGGACCGGACTGTCTCAGGACAAGTTCGCAGCCGAGTTCGGTTTGGCCGTGGCGGCGGTGCGCGCGTGGGAGCAGAACCTGCGAACGCCGGACCTTGCGGCGCAGACTCTGTTGCGCGTGATCGAATCCGATCCTGACGCCGTGAGGCGCGCGGTGCGGGCGGCGTGAGCCGCGCCCGCCCTCCCCAACTGCGGTCTAAACAAGGCGACCCTCTCGAATAAGCCCATTGCTCCATCCCCTCCCCGCGTCCACGCTCTGCGCTCGCCTCGGCGTTGCGGAGGTCCGTTGGGTCGGTTGGCGTGGAGACGTCATGTCATCGTCCCATTGGCCGCAGAAGCGGCAGACAGCCGCGCAGCGCGCCAACGAAGCCAATCGGGCGCAGCAGGTTGCGGTGAACGAAAAGGCCGGCCGGCCGAGCGATCGGCGTGCGCCGGCGGAGGGCGAGGCGTCGGATCAGGGGCTCGACAACGACAATCGCCCGGTGGGCGTCGGGCTGCGGAAATAGCCCCCTGCGGGGCGAGAGGTTTCCACCTCGCGGATGCGCCGCAGGGTGCGTCGTCGCGCGCGGTAGAATTCTGCCCATTCGTTGTGCATTCGTGCTAGTGTGTGACACGGACCTCCGGAATCGACCGGTCTTTCGTCTGCGACGCGCCATGCCCGGCGCCGGTCGCGCGTGACCCGAAAGGCGCGTTCCAATGGCCAGGACTCCCGACAAGCGTCAGCCCTATGACCCGGCCAAGGCGATGCGCGAACGTGCCGCCGCTGCGGCCCAGCGCCCGACGCAAACGCTGACCAATGCTCAGAAGCTGGCCGGGCGCCCGCTGCTGCGTCCGGAAAAACCGGCGGCTGCGGACAGCGAAGAGTAGGCTTTTCGCGCCGGATTTCCTCGCCAGACAGCGTGCGGGCTGTGCGGCGTCTGATGCCTCGTCTCGCACGACACGATGATGGCTGCTGACCGGCGATCCCCCGCCCGCGCGCCATGGAGAATTCCGAGATGGCGACCTTCAAGAAGACCTACAAGCCCAACGAAAAGGCTGCGCCGAAAGGCCCGCCGATCTCCTCGCCGACCGACACCAAGCGCTCGTTCGACGCGCGGCCGAAACCCTCCGACGATCGCAGGCGTGAAGAGCGCGCCCGCCCCGGCCAGCACATCGACCAGGCGCCCGAGGGCAAGCTGCTCGATGCGGCGGACGGCGAAGACACCTCCGAAGACTAGGGCCCTCACGAAAGCTTGGGCAGCGGCGGCTTGATGATTGCGCTCCCTTTGGGGCAAGGTCCATGCCGGCAGGAGCGACAAGCTCCGCCAGCCGGCAACGGGGAGGTTCGCCGCATGACACTGTCTGATCTCAAGCGCGGATTCGGTGCGGCGATCTTCGTGGCCGCCGTGCTGGCGCCCGGCGCGATGGCGCAGAGCATGGCGAAGTACGAGCCGCCGCGCCTCGGCAGCGGCAAGCCCGACATGCATGGCGTGTGGAGCACCGCTTCCGTCACCAAGCTGGAGCGACCGGCGGGATTGCCGCTCGTGCTGAGCCGCGAGCAGGCGGACGAGCTGGAAGGCGGCGCGCTGTTCAACCAGCGGATGAAGACGGAAAGCAGCTTCGTCGATCCGAACACGGGCGCGCCGGAAAAGGGCAAGGCGCTGCCGGGCGTCGGCAATTACGATGTCGCCTACACCGATCCCGGCGCACATGTGGCCAGCATCAATGGCGAGCTGCGCTCGTCCTTCATCGTCTGGCCGGAGAACGGCAAGATTCCGGCGATGACGGAAGAGGGGCGCAAGCTGCGTGCGGCGATGCCGCGGCGGCTGGGTTCGGGCTTCGACAATCCGGAAGAGCGGGGGCTTTCCGAACGCTGCATCATCATCGGCAATGCAGGCCCGCCGCTGGGCCAGTATCTTTACAACAACAATTTCCAGATCGTGCAGACCGACGCGCATCTCATGCTGATGTCTGAGATGATCCACGATGTGCGCATCGCGCCGATCGGCGGCAAGCATCGCAAGGATGATCTCGCGCAATGGCATGGCGATTCAATCGCTTGGTGGGATGGCGACACGCTGGTGGTCGAGACGCGCGCGATCAACGCGACGCAGCGCGGAGCCGGCGGCACCTTCCTGTCGAAGGACGGCAAATTCATCGAGCGGTTCACGCGCGTGAACGACAACCAGATTCTCTACGCGTTCGAGGTTGACGATCCGGCGGTCTATTCCACGGCATGGAAGGGCGAGATTCCGCTGACCCGGATCGAACAGCCGGTCTATGAATTCGCATGCCATGAGGGGAATTACGGCATGTACAACATCCTGCTTGGCGGCCGCGAGAATGATCGCAAAGGCCGCGCGCAGACGGGCGGCGAGAGCCGGAGCGAGTAGCGTCTAAGCCCGGCGCAGCTTTTCGTTCTCGGCCTCGAAGATGGCGCGGACCGTCTCTCCATTGGAGGGCTGTTCGGCGAGCGTTTCGGCGTTCCACATCGAGCGCTGGGTATCGAAGAAATCGCCGCCATAGATGTGCAGGCCTGCGGTGAAGCGCGGCAGCGGATTGTTGACCGAGTGGATCACGTCGCGCGGCAGGCTGGCGACATCGCCGGGAAAGAGAGCGCTGGCGCCGCCTGCGCGGAGACCCTGCGCGGTGCGCTTCCAGAAGATGTTGTCCTCGCGGCCGGAATAGAGACCGATCAGCGCCCACATCTCATGGTTGTGCGGGGCCAAGGTCATGTTCGGCGCCCATTTCGCGGCGAAGATGGTGAGGTGCGGGCTGGCGATCAGGACATCGAAGCCGGCGCTGGTGGGCTCGCCAAGTGATGTGAGGACGGACGCGTGGTCGGAGACGGCGCTGGCGAGAAGGTCGTGGATGGCGGCCTGCGGGTCGTCCTCGTCAAGTGAGGCGGCGCAGTCGGCGATGAAGCGGTCACGGTCGAAGGGCATGGGCGAGGTCTAGATCAGAGGGAGGCATTGTGGAAGCGGGCGGGCATGGCGATGCGATCCCGGAAGCGGGCGCTTCCGGGGTGAGTGGCGAATGGCGAATACTGAGTAGGACCGAGGCGGGCCGCGGGCGTTCGGGAGCACGCGCTCGTGCTTCGACGGACGCTCCCTACGGTCGCTGCTCAG
>JANOKS010000179.1:0-27144 GCA_031419455.1 Alphaproteobacteria bacterium | reverse complement strand
CTTAAAATCTGTTGGGCCGCAAGGCCCGTCCCGGTTCGACTCCGGGCGCCCGCACCACCCGCCGACCCGCCTGCTGCCGCCTTTTGCATTGCAGCGGGCGCGACGCTAACATGCCGCCATGATGCTTCGCGCCCTTGTCCTCGCAGCCGCCCTTACCGTGTTCGCCACGCCTGCCTTCGCGCAGGATCCGGATGAAGAACTGGAAGTGCCCGCGCCGCCGCGCAACGCGCCCATCGAGATGGTCAGCGACCTCGCCGAAACGCTTGGCCGCGCCCATGCCGTGCGCACGTTGTGCAATGGCGATACTGATTCGACATGGCGGAACTACATGCTCAACCTCATGTCCTACGAGGCCCCCGGCGGCGACCGGCGCGCCTCCCTCACCGACGCCTTCAACCGCGGCTATCGCGGCCAGAACCGCGAAACCTCCAGCTGCACCGCCGGCATGCCGGCCATCGAGGCGGCAATCGCCCGCCGCGGCCGGGAGCTTTCCGAGGCCATCGCCCGCACCTATCTCAACTGATCGGTCAGAGCGGCGATGCGTCGCCGCCTTGCGTCAAGTAGATCGTTAACGATTGGCGTGATTGTGCTAACCGTCAGCGAGGAAGCAGACCATCGACGTCCAGACCGCCAGTCTCGCCCGGAGGCCGCCAGGGCCGCTGCTGCCCGCTGAAACGCTGGGCGATCCTCGCGCCGTGCTTGGCGCGCTGCTGACGGGAAAGCTGCGCCAGCAATTCTATTCGGATGTCTTCCGCTTCGGCGACTCACCGGAGGCAACGCGCCAAGTGGCGGCTGGATACATCTGCCTTGCCGGCGCACTCAGCTGGACGCTCGGCGGCGTCAACATCCTCTGGCTCAACCCCCTGACTTATGGGTTGATCGCAGTGGCTGCTCTCAATGCCGCCATGTGCTTTATCGGGTTTCTGCACCTGCGCTGGAAACGCGATCCGCGCGTACCGCTCGACTGGCTTCTGACGGCCGGCCTCGCCTCGTCAATGCTCGTTGCCTATTTCAACGCAGGCATCGTCGCCCCGGTCGCCTTGTCCCTACCGGTGCTCGCCGGGATTGCGGCCTTGTATCAGCGACCGAAATCGCGGCCTCTCACCTATGCGCTGGGCGTCGGAGCCATCGTGACATGCGCGTTGGCGGCCACCAGCGTGATTGGCGAGCCGACGACATACACGCATCTCAGTTATGTCATCAGGGTCTTTATGGTCCTGGTCGCCAGCACGCTCGGTCTCGGCGCCCTCGCATGGTTGGCAGGCGTGGCGCGTGACTACCTGCTCGATCAGACGACGCTTGCGAACGCTGCGATCGTCGATAGCGCCGCCCGCGCAAGGCTCGCGCTCGAGGCGGCGCGTGTTGGGCTGTGGGAAGTGCCCAACGCCAGCGAGCCGAGTTTTGAGGTCTCCGAAAGCTTCCAGGCGGTGACAGGTTATTCAGGCGCGGAGTTCAGCGCCGTGTTCGGAAACGCCGAGCGCTTCATCCACGCGGACGATGTCCAGGCGCTAAGGGACGCCTTCGCGGTTGGCCGCACACGCGGCACCCGGATACGGATAGACTTTCGCCTGCTGACAAAATCGCGCGGCTATCGCTGGTTCTCGGCGCGGGCGCGTTACAGCGAAAACCTGGATGGCGCCATGCGCATCTCGGGTTCGCTGCAGGACATCAACTTCGTCAAGGTCGCCGAGGAAGCCCTTCGCACCGGCCGCGACCAGGCAAGAGCCGCCAACAAGGCGAAGTCGGATTTCATCGCCGTCATGGGCCATGAAGTGCGCACCCCGCTCAACGCGATCCTCGGGTCGGTCGAGCTCCTGAAACGCGGACTGAACGAACGCGAGGGCCAGGAGATGATCGGCCTCATCGACGAGGCCGGGCGCGGCCTCCTCGCGATCGTCAACGATCTGCTGGACGTATCGCGCATCGACGCCGGCAAGCTTGAGATCACAACGGCCCCCACCGATATCGTGGCGCTCGTCCGGCGCACGCTGGACTTCTGGGGACCGCAGGCCTCGGACAAGGGTATCGCGCTCGGTATCGACTGCAGCCAGGCGGACGACACGCCCGTGATGCTCGATGCGGGCAGGGTTCGCCAGATTGTCGGCAACCTCATATCGAATGCAATCAAGTTCACGGACACCGGCTCAGTCCGGTTGCTGGTGTCCACACACGAAAGACCCGACGGCCGCATCGATGTGGCGATCAGCGTGATCGACACCGGCCCGGGCGTGCCGGATGCCGCCGCTGAAGGCATCTTCACGGCATTTGAACAGCCGCCCGGCGCATCCAGCCTTGGCGGCGCCGGCCTCGGCCTTTTCATTTCGCGACGGCTCGCGCGCATGATGGGCGGCGATCTCACATTGGAGCCTTCACGCCGGAATGGCGCGCATTTTCAGCTCGCGCTCACTGTCGATCGCGCCGGCGTGCTTCCGCCGGAGCCCAGGCCGCTCGATCCCACGCAGGCATCATGGCGCGGGTTGCATGTGCTTTGCGTCGACGACAACGACAAGAACCGCCGCATCGCTGAACTGCTGCTCGGCCATCTAGGCTTTGACGTCACGCTGGCGGCTTCCGGCGGAGAGGCGCTAGACGTATGCGCGATGAAGCGCTTCGACCTGATCATGATGGACATCGTGATGCCCGAGCTGGACGGTATCCAGACGCTGCTGGCCATTCGCAGCGATCGTGACGGCTTGAACCAGGCGACGCCCGGCATCGCGCTCACGGCCAAGCTATCGCCTGAGGACCTCGAAGCCTATCGCGGCGCGGGGTTCGATGGCGTGTCGGGCAAGCCGGTCGACGTGGCCGCCCTGACACGCGAGATTGCGCGTGTCCTCGCTGGCCGCATGCCAGCCATCAGGGAATGAGGCACGCGATCAGGCGCGGTCCACGCGTCGCAACGGCGCGCTGCAACGCGTCGTTGAACTGGGCGCATGTGGAGACCGCCTCAGCGCCCACGCCCATGCTTTCGCTGAGCTTCACCCAGTTGATGTCAGGATTGCCGAGGCTCAGCATGCTGTCGGCCGCCGGCCCCGGATTGCCAGCGCCCGTGCGCGCGAGTTCGATCCTGAGAATGCGATAGGCGTTGTTGACGAACACGATGGTCAACACATCGAGCTTCTCGCGCGCCATCGTCCACAGCGATTGCACCGTGTACATGCCCGCGCCGTCGCCTGCCAGGCAGACCGTCTTCACGTCCGGCCGCGCGACGGCTGCGCCCACGGCCACTGGCATACCCTGCCCGATCGCGCCGCCGGTATGGCCGAGCCATTCGTGGCGCGCGCCCGCGGCCATCGCCTGGTAGATCGGCAAGCTTGACGTGACCCCATCATCGGAGATGAGCGCGCCTTCCGGCAGATAATGCGCCAGCGATAGACCGATCGTGTGCGGATTGAACTTGTCGCCCGATCCCGGCTCGGGCCGCGCCCAGGTCTCCACGCGCGGCGCCATCGGCGCATCGAGCCAGTCGGCAAGCCGCGTAACTGCGTCCAGGCTGTCAGCCTCCGGCCCGCCCAGGCTCAGCGTCCGCGCGCCCTTTGGCGTGAACGCGCCCGGCGTGTTGGGATAGGCAAAGAACGCCACCGGCGGCTTGGTTCCCGCAAGCAGCAACAGGTCCACATCCGCCAGCGTCTCGACCGCCATCTCGGCAAAGTAGGGCAGCCGCGCCGCATCGTAGAGCCCGCCGCCCCGCACATGGCGCGCCATGAACGTGTCGGTGATCACGCGCACGCCTTGCGCCTCCATCCGCCGCAGCGTCTCCGCGCCGCCAGCATGAAGCGCCGTGCCGTTGACCAGCATCGCAGGCCGCTTCGCCTTCGCGACAGCCCGGCCCGCCTCCTCGATCAAATCGTCGCCCGCGATCATCAGCCCGACGCGCCTGCCCGCAGCGGCCCGCTTTGCACCGCCCGTCCACGCCACATCAGCCGGCATGATCAGCGACACCGGACCCGGCGGCGGACCAAAGCTCGCCTCGAACGCCTCCACCGCCACTTCGCCCGCGTCCTCCACGCGATCGACCGACTTCAGCCACCGAGAATTGGGCGCAGCGAGCGCGGCAATATCTGACGACAGTGGCGCATCGTACTGGCGATGCGTCACCGCATGATCGCCGATCAGGTTGATCATCGGCACGAACGCCCGCCGGCCATTGTGGATGTTCGCGCCGCCATTGAGATAGCCCGGCCCCAGGTGCAAGAGCGTCAACGCGGGCGCGCCCGCCATCCGCGCATAACCATCGGCTGCGCCGGTCGCGACGCCCTCGAACAGGCAGAGCACGCTCCTGATCCGCGGTTCGCGGTCCAGCGCCGTAACGAGGTGCATCTCGCTGGTGCCCGGATTGGCGAAGCACGCAGCCACGCCGCAATCCGCCAGCGACCCGATGATCGCCTCGGCGCCTGTCATGTCTTTCGATGCCGTCGCCATGTCCGCCTCGCATGTCTGCGCGGACCCTATCCGCCGACCGCTCCGGTGCAAGCCCGGCCACTCCGGTCAACCGCCCACGTCCGCCTCGCCCTCGGGGAAAAGGTTAGCGCCGCAACGCCGGCAGTGAGCAGCGTCGCGCTCATGCAGCGTGAGCCGGCACGCCGGGCATTCACGCCGCATCTTGTCGCCCACCGCAATCGCGCGGACCAGCTGCAGGAACAGCGTTACGCCCAGCACCATGATCCCGATCGTGATCCAGCGCCCCAGCATATCCGGCAGCGTGATGTCTCCAAGACCGACCGTGGTCAGCGTGCCCACGGTGAAATAAAGCGCATCCAGATAGCTCGTGATGTCGGGGTTCTGCTTGACCTGCGTGACGAACACCAGCGCCGTGACGACGAAGACGAACACCACAAGGTTCACCAGCTTCGAGATCACGAACGAATTGCGATGAAGCCACGCCGAAGCGTGATGCTCCCGGTGGATGTACTCGAAAGCCCGCACCAGTCGCAGAACCCGCAGGACGCGCAGGAACACCAGATTCTGCAGGAAGATCGGCAACAACAGCGTCGCCACCACGACGAGGTCCGCAAGGTTCGACCAGCGTTTGAAGAAACGCCATTTGCGCCGTTCGATGTAGAAGCGCGCAAGGAAGTCGAGCGTGATCACCGCGGCGATCGCAATGTCGACCCAGAGCCACAGCCCGGTCGCCGCCTCGACCCCGTCATGCCACGACACCAGGGGGTGGAAGATGAAGATGCCGATGGTGACGATATCGAACACCAGCATCGACCAGCGGAATGTCGCCGGTATCCCGCCGTGACCTGCGTACAGCCAGAACAGAGCCCGGTTGAGCCCCTTGCGATGCTCGTGCATCAGGTATGCGCCAGCGTCTCGACGAAGCGCACCGGCTCGCCGCGTCCCGGCGCCACCAGCGCGTTATCGCACATCACCATCGTCCCGCGCACGAAGGTCGCCATCGGCCAGGCTTTCGCCTCCATGCCGTCGAACGGCGTCCAGCCACAGCGCGATGCCGACCATTCGTGTGTGATCGTTTTGCGCGCCTTCATGTCCACGACGGTGAAGTCCGCATCGTATCCCTTCGCAATGCGGCCCTTGCCTGCGATGCCGAATACGCGCTGCGGTCCCGCACTGGTCAGCTCGATGAACCGCTCAAGGCTCATCTTCCCATCGACCACATGGGTCAGCATTACCGGCACAATCGTCTGCACGCCTGGCATGCCCGAGGGCGAAGCCGGATAGGGCCGCGATTTCTCTTCCTTGGTGTGCGGCGCGTGGTCGGAACCGATCAGGTCGGGAACGCCCTGATTCACCGCCCGCCACAGCGCCGCGCGCTGGGCGGCATCGCGCACCGGCGGGTTCATCTGCGCATAGCCCTTGAGGCGAATGTAATCCTCCGGCCCCGCCAGCGTCAGGTGCTGCGGCGTCACCTCGACCGTCGCAATGTCCTTGTTGGCGGCGAGAAGCTCCATCTCCTCGCCCGTCGTCACATGCAGCACATGGATGCGCTTGCCCGTCTTGCGCGCAAGACGCAGCAGGCGCTTCGTCGAGGAGATCGCAGCCTCCGCGTCCCGCACTTCATAGTGAGACGTCCAGTCGCCCTGCCGCGCCAGCTTGCGGCGGTCGGCCAGCCGGTATTCGTCCTCGGAATGGAAAGCCGCGCGCCGCGAAATCGCGTTCAGCACGCGCTCCACGCCCTCATCGTCCTCGACCAGCAACTGGCCGGTGCTTGCGCCCATGAACACCTTGACGCCGCACACGCCGTCCATCATCTCCATCTCGTGGAGCACGCCGGTATTGTCGTGCGTCGCCCCCGCATAGAACGCGTGGTCGGTGTGCATCCGGCCTTTTGCCCGCGCCAGCTTGTCGAGCATCATCTCGGGCGACGTCGTGGATGGATCGGTGTTCGGCATCTCGAACACGGCCGTCACGCCGCCCAGCGCCGCAGAGCGAGACCCCGTCTCGAGGTCTTCCTTCCACTCAAGCCCCGGCTCGCGGAAGTGGACCTGTGTGTCGATCACGCCGGGCAGCACATGCAGCCCGTGCGCCTCGAACACTTCGCCGGCCTGCTTGGCGTCAAAGCTGCCGATCTCGACCACTCGCCCGCCGCTCACCGCAATGTCGGTGACGCCAATCCCACCCGGCGTCGCCACCGTGCCGCCCTTGATGATCAGGTCAAATGTCTGGGGCATCGCCAGCTCCGCAAAGTCTGGCGCTGTATGGACCCGGAGCGGCGTTTGGCCAAGTGGAGCCCTGAATCAGAAGGGCGGCTGAAAAGCCGCCCCTCCTCCACCACCCGCGCCTTTGCCGGCGTCTTTCGGACACGTCTCACACGGGAGAAGGGCCAGTGGCCCTTCCCTCCGCATCAGGTGTCCAATTCGTCGTGATACATGTCGCCCATCAGCGCGCCGTCGCCCGATCTCAGGACCTTGAGAATCCAGGCCAGGATGGCGGCCGCAATGACCGCCCAGTGCAGCGCAGGATTCTGCGCCGCTTCCACCATCAACTCCCACATGTCTCGCTGTTCTCCCGCGACTTCCGATGAACTTAAAGCAAGCGAATTAACGAAGCCTCTCGCAAAGCTTTCGCCTTGGTAAGCGCGGTGCTTTTTCGAGAAGATTCTTGGAGCCATTCGGCCCGGGGCCGCATGGCGCGACGCGTTCTGCACATAATCCAACGTCATTCCGATTCAGCAGTTCCGCTTGCCGTCAGAACAATTTCGATGGCACGACATCGCGATGACGACAGGCTCTCGCCACAGCCCCCGCAACGGCAAGGATCCGCCCGCGCCCCGCGCATGGCAGCGTATGCTGTCTGGCCGCCGGCTGGACCTGCTCGATCCCTCGCCGCTCGACATCGAGATCGAGGATATCGCCCATGGCCTCGCGCGCGTGGCCCGCTGGAACGGCCAGACCAAGGGCGACCACGCCTTCTCGGTGGCGCAACATTCGGTTCTGGTGGAATCGCTGGTCGGAGAGATGTGGCCGGATGCCGGCGCAGCCCAGCTGCTCGGCGCGCTGCTGCACGATGCGCCGGAATACGTGATCGGCGACATGATCTCGCCGTTCAAGAATGCGCTCGGCGTCGATTATCGCCAGTTCGAAGCGCGGCTTGAATCCGCCATCCGGCTCAGGTTCGGCCTCCCGGCAAAGATTTCCGCCGACCTGAAAGCCCGCATCAAGCAAGCGGACCAGTCCGCCGCCTTCTTTGAAGCTACCCGCCTCGCCGGCTTCGACATCGACGAAGCGCTGAATCTCTTCGGCGCCCCGCCCCCCGGCGCAGCGCCGGACATGACGCCTATGTCGCCCACGGATGCGCAGGCGCTTTTCCTGAAGAGGTTCGAGGCGCTGCAGGGGGAGATCGAAAGGCCGTAGAAACGTCCTCGATGCTGCTGTGGTGCACACTCCTCCCCCTAGTGGGGAGGAGGTAGGAGGTGGGGGGCTTCTCAGCGTTTCGAGACGCCAGCTACTTGCCACCATTTCGCCTGCTGAACCGCCCCCTTCACCCTACCCTCTCCCCACAAGGGGGAGAGGGGCGCCCACCAGCAATCAGTTTTGCACCTTACGGCTGATCGATTTCCGTTTGTCGCCGACCCGCCCTAAGCTCCACAAATGACCATCTGGATCTGCTCCCTCGCCGCTGCGCCAAGGCTGGCGCAAAAGCTGCGCCCGTCGCGTGTGGTCAGCCTGCTGAGCCCTTACGACACCTTTCCGGTGTTCGACGGACTGGCGGCGGACCTTCACCTGCAGGTGCCGATCCACGATATCACAGCCGACATCGGTGATTGGCGGGCGCCGGTCGCCTCGGACGCCGAGAAAGTCATCCGCTTCGTGGAAGGCTGGGACCGCGCCGCGCCCATCCTGATCCACTGCTGGGCGGGCATCTCACGCTCCACCGCCAGCGCCTTCATCACGGCCTGCGTCCACAATCCGAAGGCGGACGAAGCAGAGATTGCGCTGGCGATCCGCTCAGCCTCACCCACCGCCTCGCCAAACCTCCGGCTAGTCGGCCATGCCGACGCCCTGCTCGGCCGCGGCGGCCGGATGTCAAAGGCGGTGGAAGCCATCGGTCGGGGGGCCGTGTCGGACGAGGCGAAGACGTTTTCGATCCCGTCGACCTATGACCCGTAAGATGAAGACCGATCAGAAAGAGGCGATGACACCGTGGGAGCGGCATCTCGCACAGAACCCCGACTTTGCGGTCTTCTGTGAAGCAGACGAAGCGGAAGAACGTGGCGACCTCTCCAGTGCTATACGCCTGTTCAAGCGGTCCGCGGAAATGGGCTGCATGCAAGCCACCGCCAGGCTCGGCACGATCTACGACGATGTTTTGTGTCCGCCGCGCCCGGACCTCGCGGTCTACTGGTACAAGCGGGGCGTGAGACGGGGGTATGAAATTGCGGCACAGAACCTTGCCATGCACTACAAGATGCTCGGTAGGAAGCGGTGGTATGTGCACTGGCTGAGGCGAGCAGTGGAACTCGGCCATGAGGACTCGCGCGCCGAACTGGAACGCTTGATATGACGACGCCGATCGCCGTTGGCCTGTCGGCCGTGATCGTGGCTGCCGATGGCAAGGCGCCCTACGCGCTCACCACCCGTCACGCAGACGGCGCCGCCGGCCTGCCGCATGGCCGGTTCGATCCGAAAGGCCATCGCACATTCGAGCTTGGCCTGCGCGACTGGGTGCGCGCGCAGACCGGCTTCGAGCCGGGATACGTCGAACAGCTCTACACATTTGGAGACCTCGGAAGAGAATTGCCGCAGGCCGAACTCGGCGATGCTCCCTCGGGCGCGCGCCTCATCTCCGTCGGCTATCTCGGCCTGACTCCGGAGCGCACGGACATATCGGCGTTCGACGCCGTCTGGCGCGACTGGTATCGCCTCTTCCCCTGGGAAGATCATCGCGCAGGCCGCCCCACCCTGATCGACCAGGCGCTTGCCCCTGCGCTGCGCGGATGGTCGGACAATAGCGGCAAACAGGCCGCGGCCCGGCTCGCGCGCGTGCAGCTTGCGTTCGGCCTCGACGGCCAACCCTGGATCGAGGAACGCACGCTTGAACGCTACGAGCTTCTCTACGAGGCCGGCCTCGCGCCGGAGGCAACGCGTGACAGCGGCCGCAAACCCCACGCGCTTCCGGTCTCGGCGCTAGGCGAACCGATGATCTCCGACCACCGCCGCATTCTCGCAACCGCGATCGGCCGTCTGCGCGGCAAGCTGAAATACCGCCCCGTCGTCTTCGAACTGATGCCGGACAGCTTTACGCTGCTCGAACTGCAGAAGGTGGTTGAGTCCATCCTCGGTCTCAGCCTCCACAAGCAGAACTTCCGCCGCTCACTCGACCGCTCCGGCCTCGTCGTCGGCCTCGGTCAGACGACACAGGCGACTGGCGGCCGCCCCGCCGAATTGTTCCGCTTCCGCCGCGAAGCCCTGCGCGAAGGCCACCTCTCCGGCGTGCAGACCCCGCGCAGTTGACACCGCAATTGTGTCAAACCACGTTCTGCCTGTTTGTGGGGAGGACGATCATGCGCGCTGCTGCGATTTTGCTGGCCTGTCTTGGTGCGACGCTCACAGCCTGCACAAGCATGGTCGACGACGCCCGAAACTACGTCGAGGGAGCTCCGGCTAGCATGGCAGAGGCTCTGGCCAACCAGAAGCAGGCGCTGGGCGATGGATGTCTCGCCAGCATCTTCGGCGCGACACCTCTGCGCACGATCATGGCGCCGCAGATCAACGCGAAGGAGATTCCGCCCAGGGACACCGGTTCGCCAACCGCGGTTGCGGCCTGGCGCCTCGACAGCGCCAATACCACTTACGTTATGGACCTGCCCGGCGGCGCCTGCTCCCTGTCAGTGAGGATGGGCGATCCGCAGCAACTCTATGATGCGGGAGTAGCGCTGATGCAGACGCGCGGCGCGTTCGTGCAAGGCATGACCGACACCGCCGAGCGCGGCGACGCTCAGCGCACCGTCTGGTGCACGGCTGGCGCCTGCCCATATGTGGCTGTCTTCTACAAACGCACGACAGGCCGCCGCGACGCCTTCCTGGCCAACGTGTTCAAGGCACAAGGCGCGGCCTTTTCGACCTGCCGCTTAAACTGACAGACGCGGCGCGCAGCCATTGCTCCGACCAAACGATTCCCACTCGACGAAATGACGGTTTTATGAGAACCTAGTTATGCTCAATGTGAGTTTAAGTGGGCTATCAGATCGGATGAGCGGCTTTCAATTGAAAGCCATTTTTTCGGACCCACTTTATGCTCAAGTTGAGCACAAGCTGGAGGGACCTCTATGGCCCGTGTCATCGAATTCGGCCCCGGCTGCGATATCCCCGCCGCCCGCCGCCGCCCCTCTGCCTCGGAGCAGCGCGGCCTTGCCTATGACGCCGAAGTCAAAGCCGGAACGGACCACCTTTATGAGCAGGTGAAGGACTTCATCACGCCGATGGAATGGCCCGCCATTGCGCCGCTCGTCTTTCACATCAACCGGCTGAAGAAGGCGAAGAACGCCGTCATCCTCGCGCACAACTACATGACGCCGGACGTGTTCCGGCTGGTCGGCGATTTCCGGGGCGACTCGCTGCAGCTCGCCCGCGAGGCCGCCCGCACGGACGCCAAGGTCATTGTCCAGGCCGGCGTGCATTTCATGGCTGAAACCTCGAAAATCCTGAGCCCCGACAAGACGGTGCTGATCCCCGACACCCGCGCCGGCTGCTCGCTCGCGGCCTCGATCACGGGCGCCGACGTGCGCCTGATCCGCCAGCGCTACCCGCGCCTGCCGATCGTCACCTATGTGAACACGACGGCCGACGTGAAGGCCGAATGCGACATCACCTGCACCTCGTCGAACGCCACACAGGTCGTGGAACACGTGGCCCGGGAATGGGGCGTCGACACCGTGATCATGGTGCCGGACGAATTCCTTGCCCGGAACGTGGCCGCCAACACCGACATCAAGATCATCGCCTGGGAGGGCCATTGCGAGGTCCACGAGAAGTTTTCCGGCGAGGATGTGCGGCAAATCCGTGAGGCGCATCCGGGCGCGATTGTGCTGGCGCACCCGGAATGTCCACCGGATGTCCTTGAAGAAGCCGACTTTGCGGGGTCAACATCGGCCCTGTCGAGCCATGTGAAGGAATCGGGCGCCCGGAAGGTCGTCCTCCTCACCGAGTGTTCGATGAGCGATAATGTCGCCGCGGACAATCCCGGCGTGGAGTTCGTGAAGCCATGCAACCTCTGCCCGCACATGAAGCGCATCTCGCTGGAGAACATCTACGACGCGCTGGTTTCGATGAAGCACGAGGTCTTGGTGCCGGAGGACATCCGCATCCGGGCGAAGGCGGCGATCGACGCGATGCTGGCGCTGGGCCCGCCCGCGAAGTCGCCGAAGTTCAAGGTGGGCGACGGCGTCCGGGTTCCGGTCGAGGTGATATGAAGCCTCGCCACGTCATGCGCCGGCTGGCCGCCATTCTCGGCTGCACGATCGCCCTCACGGCGGCGATGCCGGCGTTCGCCGACGACGTCGCGGGCGACTGGCTGTTCGATACGTCGAAGTTTGCCGACAACGACTGCCAGATCTCCGGCCGCATCACCTTCACGCAAACTTCGGTGAAGAACACCTACAGCTGCGTGTTCGAGAGCGAGCAGATCTGCGGCAAGATCAACGGCAATCTCTACATCAAGGTGCGCCAGGTGTGCACGGCCCAGCGCATCGGCAAGCAGGTCGCAATCAAGACAAAGGTCGACAAGGTACTCGAACGGCGTCCGGCAAGCCTCTTTGCGGAGGATGGTTACCTCGCCGACAATTTCATCGTGCAGCTGTCCAACAACAAGCAGGAAATGAACGGCTCGCACTACGACGAACAGCGGCAACTCAAGGCGCGCTTCTGGCGCGACGTCGAGCTGATCTCGTAGGCGGATCGAAAGCGGGGATGGGATGAAGCAGACATCATCGCGGCGACTGATCGCCAGCCTCGTCCTCGCCTGCCTTCTGCTGCAGCCTGCGTCCGCCGAGCCCGCGCCAGCATCTCCCGTAGGCGAGTGGTCCTTCATCACAGGCAAGATGCGGAATGACTGCGTGCTTTCCGGCGCGATGTCCGTCACGCGCAAGGCCGACAAGACGCTGATCTGTCGCTTCACCGCAGACTGGTCGTGCAAGACCGGCTTCATGAAATCAGTTCAGACGACACAGACCTGCACCGCCAAGCAAGCTGGCCAAGACATCGTCGTCACCAGCCGCATCGAGAAGATCACCAAGTCTGATCCTGCCGACCTGCTCGACTACATGCGCGCCAACTACGCCCCGGACCATTTCAAGGTGAAGATCAACACGCGCGGCGACGAGATGCGCGGCCTCTTCCATTCCTACGGTCAGGCCGAGGTGATCTTCCGCAAGCATCACGACCTGATCGGCTAGGCAGTGGCGAACCGTGATATCCTCATCGTCGGCGCCGGGCTCGCCGGGTTGTTCCTCGCGCTGAAGCTTGCGCCGCGGCGCTGCACCGTCATCGCGCTGGCGCCGCTTGGCCAGGCGGCAGCGTCCGCCTGGGCGCAGGGCGGGCTCGCGGCTGCCTTGTCGCCGGAAGACGAGCCCTCGCTGCACGCCTTCGACACGGTCGCCGCCGGCGCCGGCATCGTCGATCCCGTCGTCGCCCGGCTGATTGCTAACGATGGTCCCCACCGCGTGCGCGATCTGCTTGAACTCGGCGTACCGTTCGATCGCACCTCCGAGGGCGATCTCGCGCTGTCGCTTGAAGCCGCGCACTCACGCGCTCGGGTCGCGCGCGTCTCGGGAGACCTTGCCGGCAAGGCGATCATGGAGGCGCTCACCTATGCCGTCTCCGCCTCCGCCCACATCGAGGTGATCGAACGCGTGAAGGCGCTGGCGCTTCTGCAGGACAGCAATGGCCGCATCGCCGGCGTACTGGCGCAGGATTCGGACGGCGCGCATGTGGAACTGCGTGCCCGCGAGACCGTGCTCTGCGCGGGCGGCTCCGGCGGCCTGTTCGCGATCACCACCAACCCGCGCTCCTCGCAGGGCGACGCCGTCGCGATGGCCTATACGGCAGGCGCGCTGATCGCCGATCCGGAGTTCGTGCAGTTCCATCCCACCGCCATCGACATTGGCCGCGACCCTGCCCCGCTTGCGACTGAGGCGCTCCGCGGCGATGGCGCGACGCTGGTCGATCGGGAGGGCCGCGCCTTCATGACAGCGTACCATCCTCTCGGCGACCTCGCCCCGCGCGATGAGGTGGCGCGCGCGATCCATTCGGAGCGGCAGGCAGGACGTGGCGCGTTTCTCGATTGCCGTACCGCGGTCGGCGCGCACTTCCCCCAACACTTCCCCACCGTGTTCGCCACCTGCCAGTCAGCAAACATCGACCCGCGCACCATGCCGATCCCGGTCGCGCCCGCGATGCACTACCACATGGGCGGCGTCGTCACTGACCTGTGGGCGCGCACCTCGCTCGAAGGCCTCTCCGCGTGCGGCGAGACAGCGGCCACCGGCGCTCACGGCGCCAACCGCCTCGCCTCCAACTCGCTGCTCGAAGCCGTGGTCTTCGCCGAACGGGCCGCGCGCCGCCTCAAGGACGCAACACTGGCCGAGGCCGGTGAAGCGAGCGCCATTGCGCCACCCGAACTCAACGAATTGTCGCTCGTCGAACTGCGCAAGCGCATGCATGGTCAGGTCGGCGTCGTGCGCGACGCAGCAGGTCTCGGCGCAACGCTGGACTGGCTGACGGCAGTCCATGACAATGTCGGCCCCGCTCGTGCGATCATTACCGCCCGGCTCATCACGGCGGGCGCGCTGGCGCGTTGTGAAAGCCGTGGCGGTCACTATCGCAGCGATTTCCCGGAGACCGCCGCGCCCCATCGCACCTTCATCCGGCGAGGCGAGAACGGCCTGCCCCTGATCCACCACGCCGCGACCGCGGACGGAGACACGACGTGAGCGACAGACTGCCCATCCCATACCTGCCCGACGTGGTGGTCGAGCCGCTCGTTCGCCTCGCCCTCACCGAAGACTTCGGCCGTGGCGGCGACATAACCACTGACGCGGTCATACCGGCAGACACCCGCATGCGCGCCGTCATCGACGCGCGCGAGCCAGGCATCGCTGCAGGCTATGATGCTGCGCGGCTTGCCCTGCGACTCGTCGATCCGTCTGCAACCTGGATCACGCTGACAGAAGAAGGCATTCCGTTTGCCAAGGGCGCAGACCTCATCCGCATCGAAGGATCCGCACGTTCGATCCTGATGGCCGAGCGGGTCATGCTAAACTTTATCGGCCCGCTCTCGGGCGTCGCCACCTTGACATCACGGTTCGTCGCCGAAGCTGCAGGTACGAATGCCAAGATCACCTGCACGCGCAAGACGACGCCGGGCTTCCGCGCGCTCGAAAAGCGCGCCGTGCGGCTCGGCGGCGGCGTAAACCACCGGCTCGGCCTCGACGACGCCATCCTCATCAAGGACAATCACATCGCAGCAGCCGGCGGCGTCGGCCGCGCGCTCGAACGCGCCCGCGCCGCCGTGGGCCACCTTCGCGCCATCGAGATCGAGGTCGATCGACTTGAACAGATCCACGAAGCCCTGCCCTACGCGCCAGACGCCATCCTGCTCGACAACATGTCCACGGCGATGCTGAGTGAAGCTGTCGCGCTAATCGCCGGCCGCGCCAAGACCGAAGCGTCGGGCGGCGTGCGCCTCGACACGGTGAAGGCAATCGCGGCCACAGGCGTCGACTTCATCTCCGCAGGCGCGCTGACGCACTCTGCGGTGAACCTTGATGTCGGTCTGGATTACGAGAGTTAGAGCGGCTGGCCGTGGGCGCCGTCAGCTGCAACGGACACGAGCGCCACATCGTCCGCCTCGGCCGAAATCGTGATCAGCGACTGCAGGGCGGCAGCCGGCACATCGTCCAGCCCCGCTTCGATCGCAGCATCGTCGTCGAGCACGATGATCGAGCTTTCGCCATGGCGGCTCGCGTCGAGCGCAATGCGAGCGTCACGCCATTCCTTCGCCGACTTGGGGAAGCGATAGAAAATGTGTGTTCCGATGTTTGCCGTCTCGACCAGCCCCGGCGCCCAGTACGGATTCACGTAGTCGGTGTGATAGTGCGTCGCCTTCTTGGTGACCGGCGTGTTGAGGCCGAGCATCACGTGCAGCGCGATGTCCTTCGCGCGGTCCCATGAGAGCCCGGCGGGTTTGTTGCGAACAGAGCCGTCGCAGGTGAAGGTGAACTGGCAGCCCGTGTCGCGATACTGGCCCTGATAGACCACTTCGCAGATCGACTTCGGGAAGCGCGGATCGCGCACGCGGTTCATCACCACTTCGGCGACCGCCAATTGGCCAGCCGTGTCTTCCGAGCGCGCCTCGTAATAGACGGCGCGTGAGAGGCAATCGAGCTGGCGATCAACGCCGACGAACGTGCCCAGATCGTCGAGCGTGAATGTCACCAGCCCTTCAAGCGCCAGGCTGTCGCGGGCGCGCAGGGTCAGGCTGCCGACCAGGTCGGCGGCAGGCG
The DNA here is from genome assembly GCA_031419455.1 of Alphaproteobacteria bacterium. Lineage (GTDB taxonomy): Bacteria > Pseudomonadota > Alphaproteobacteria > Caulobacterales > Hyphomonadaceae > UBA7672. The sequence continues at coordinate 11,180 of JANOKS010000179.1, read as the reverse complement.
TTTCATCGGCGTCCAGCGCCTCAGAGCCGTAGGAGGCGGGAACCAGAAGGGTGGAAGCATCCACCTTGTTGGAGAACAGGCCCTCGCGCATCGGCGGGGCAAACGTGTCGGCCGCGATCGACTCGGCGAGGACGGCGGCTTCGTTGAGATAGACTTCCTGGGACTTCTGCACGTCGAAGCGATGGGCGACGAGCGGTCCGCCGAGCACGAAAGCGGCGGCGCAGGCGCCAACCGCGAGGGTGCGCTGACGCGTCTGGCGTTTGTCGGCAACCGACATGCTAACCCACCACCGTGCAACGGCTGTAATCGCCGCCTTCAGGTGGGCAAACATAGGCCCGAGAGCTTTCGCGAGGTTTAACACCCCAGCCATCCCTTTACCTTCGTTAACCGAAAATCCGGTATGGACGCCCGCGCGCGTCCGAAATCGACACTCCAACCAACACCCGTCGCGTCTTCTTTTTTGTCCGCTGTGCGACCCAGCCGCCCTATCCGGGCCTTTGATACCGGGCAACCCCAGCGTTCCGACCATCCGCACGCCGCAAGTTATGCGCCACGCGAAATACGCCAGCCGCCACACAACTCAGAGGCGAGCCGTTAACCTTTGGTGTTTACGAATTGCCCCTTCTTTCAAGTCCGTCCGTCTGGCCGGAAGACTCGACATAGGGCCGGGAGGTGTTTGGGCAACACCGGGGCGGATTCCCGTTGACGCTGTTTTGACCAACATTACCAAGCAGACGCTACGGAAATCGACTCCTGTGGATATGTCATTTTGAGCCGGGCAAGCAGTACTACCGCTTGTTCGCCAGCGCCGCGTGCGCGGCCGCCAAACGTGCCACCGGCACGCGGTAGGGGGAGGCGGACACGTAGTCCAGGCCGACCTCCTCGAAGAAGAACACAGAGGCAGGATCGCCGCCATGCTCGCCGCACACGCCGAGCTTGATGCGCGGCCGCGCCGCCCGCCCGCGCTCGCACCCCATCCTCACCAGCTCACCCACGCCATCGCGGTCGATGGTGACGAAGGGGTCCTTCTCGTAGATGCCCTTCTCCTCGTAGACCTTGAGGAAGCGCGCAGCATCGTCGCGCGAGATCCCGAGGGCCGTCTGCGTCAGGTCGTTGGTCCCAAACGAGAAGAATTCCGCCTCCTCCGCAATCTCGCCAGCCCGCAGCGCGGCGCGCGGCAGTTCGATCATCGTGCCGACCAGATACTCCACCTGCGCCTTGCGTTCTGAGAAGACGCGCTCGGCCGTCTGCACCACGATGGCGCGCATCAGCTCCAGCTCGCGCTTCGTCGCCACAAGCGGGATCATCACCTCCGGCACAGGCGCGTTGCCGGTTTCCTTTGCGACATCCAGCGCCGCCTCGAAGATGGCGCGCGCCTGCATCTCGTAGATTTCCGGGAAGGTCACGCCGAGGCGGCAGCCGCGATGCCCCAGCATCGGGTTGGACTCGTGCAGCTCCTCGGCCCGCGCCTTCAACACGTCTGCCGGAACACCCGACTGCTTTGCGACTTCCGCGATGTCCTCGTCCTTGTGCGGCAGGAATTCGTGCAGCGGTGGATCGAGCAGGCGGATCGTCACCGGCAGTCCCGCCATGATGCGGAAGATCGCGGCGAAGTCCGCACGCTGCATCGGCAGCAGCTTGTCCAGCGCCCTCCGTCGTCCAGCTTCCTTCTCGGCGAGGATCATCTCGCGCACCACGGGGATACGCTCGGCGTCGAAGAACATGTGCTCCGTGCGGCAGAGGCCGATGCCCTCCGCGCCGAACTTGCGCGCCGTCTCTGCATCCAGCGGCGTCTCCGCATTCGCGCGCACCTTCATGCGCCGCACCTTGTCCGCCCAGCCCATCAGCACGCCAAAGTCGCCGCCCAGCGCCGGCTCCACCATCTTCACCGAACCGACCAGCACCTCGCCCTTGGCGCCGTCGACCGTGATGATGTCACCCTTTTTCAGCGTGCGTGAGCCAACCCGGACAATCCCCTTCTCGGTGTCGATCTGCAGCGAGCCTGCGCCGCACACGCACGGCCGCCCCATGCCGCGCGCCACCACGGCCGCGTGAGACGTCATCCCGCCACGCGCCGTCACGATGGCCTTTGCCGCATGCATGCCCTGAATGTCTTCCGGCGATGTCTCGATGCGCACGAGGATCACCGGCCTGCCCATACCCGCGAGCGTCACCGCCTCGGCAGGGTCGAACACCACCTGGCCCACAGCCGCGCCCGGGGATGCCGGCAGCCCCTTTACGAACACATCACGCACGGCATCCTTCGCGATGGTCGGGTGCAGCAGCTGGTCGAGCTGCGACGGATCGAGCCGCAGCACAGCCTCGCGCTCCGTGATCAGCCCCTCCTGGCACATGTCGACCGCCAGCTTCAGCGCGGCCTGCGCCGTCCGCTTCCCGCCGCGTGTCTGCAGCATGTAGAGCACGCCCTGCTCCACCGTGAACTCGATGTCCTGCATGTCGCGGTAGTGACGCTCCAGCCGGTCCGCCACGGCGATCAGCTGGCCATAGACTTCCGGCATCGCTTCTTCCAGCGACAGGTCTTCCGACTTTAGATCAGCCTTGCGCGAGTTGGAGATCGGCGCAGGCGTGCGGATGCCCGCCACCACATCCTCGCCCTGCGCATTGACGAGATACTCGCCATAGAAACGCTTTTCTCCAGTGGAAGGATCGCGCGTGAACGCCACGCCCGTGGCCGAGCTTTCGCCCATATTGCCGAACACCATCGACTGCACGTTCACCGCCGTGCCCCAGCTCTCCGGGATGTCGTTCAGCCGACGATAAGTGATCGCGCGATCGTTCATCCAGCTCGCGAACACTGCGCCGATGGCGCCCCACAGCTGGTCCTTCGGGTCCTGCGGGAAGGGCCGCCCGGCCTTCTTCTCGACGGCCTTCTTGTAGAGCGCGATCACCTCGATCCAGCTCTCGGCGCCGAGGTCCGTGTCGAAGTTGAAGTCACGGCTTTCCTTGTAGTCGTCGAGAATGTGCTCGAACTCATCGTGGCTCACATTGAGCACAACGTTGGAATACATCTGGATGAAGCGGCGATAGCTGTCATAGGCAAAGCGACGGTCGCCCGAGAGCCTGGCGAGCCCCTCCGCCGTCTGGTCGTTGAGACCGAGGTTCAGCACCGTATCCATCATGCCCGGCATCGACGCGCGCGAGCCCGACCGCACCGACACCAGCAGCGGATTGCGCACGTCGCCAAACTTCTTGCCCGTCCGCCCCTCGAGCGCCTTCAGCGCATCGTTGACCTGGCTTTCGAGGTCTTCGGGATATTTCCGCTTGTTCTTGTAGAAGACGGTGCAGACCTCGGTCGTGATCGTGAAACCCGGCGGCACCGGCAGGCCCAGCTTCGACATCTCGGCAAGGTTCGCGCCCTTGCCCCCCAGCAGGTTCTTCATCGACGCATCGCCATCCGACGCGCCGCCGCCGAAATCATAGACCCACTTGGTGGCGAGTTGCGACATCAGAAAAACCTTCCAGTATCCATCTCAATGTCATTCCGGACGCGCCGCAGGCGCGAGCCGGAACCCAGGAGCCTCAACCACGAACTGAGCCCGAAGCCCCTGGGTTCCGGGTCTGCGGTGCTGCGCACCTTCGCCCGGAATGACAGGCAGGGAGCAGCTCTAACTCTACAGGCGCCCAAACTCAGCGCCGGTCTCTAGTAGCGCCTCATCCTGAGGAGCCGCAAAGCGGCGTCTCGAAGGACGAGGCGCGTGCTCGCTAGCCTTCGACCTTGCTGAAATCCGCCACGCGCCCGAGCGCATCACGAATCTGCGAAAGTATTCTCAGCCGGTTCACCCGAACATCCGCGACGTCGGCATTCACCGTAACCTTGTCGAAGAAAGCGTCCACCGGCCCGCGAAGCTTCGACAGCGCCCGCATGGCGCCCGCGAAATCCTCGCGCTCCAGTGCAGATGTAGCCTCCGGCGCCGCAAGGCCAAGCGCCGACACCAGCGCATCCACCTCCGGCGGACCGCCCGGCATGGAGATACCCTGCCCGGACCAGGACTTCCCGTCCTTCTTCTCCTCGATGGCCAGGATGTTCGCCGCGCGCTTGTACCCCGCGAGCAGGTTCTTGCCGTCCTCGGTCGCAAGAAACTCCCCCAGCGCCTCGACACGCTTCACGATCAGCACGAGATCGTCCTCGCCAAGCGCGAACACGGCGTCGATCAGGTCGTGACGCGCGCCTTGCTCGCGCAGGTGCACTTTGAGGCGGTCCGCGAAGAAGGAGAGGAGGTTGACTTGAAGCTTGTGAAACTTCTCAACGTGATCTGATTCCAGCCCAGGGAATTTGGAAACTAGCGCCGCCATATACTCACTGAACGCTGCTTCGCTTACTTCACCCCTTGAGAAAGGCTCAGAGATCGACCCGTACTGCTCGGGGAACTTCTTCCTCTCAGCACTTGCCCGAAGATGATGATCTGCCAGCGATCGAGCGAACGGGTAGGCCCGAAGGCCCATGCGCACATTATTGGTCAGCACGATACGAATAAACCCGAGCGCAGCGCGGCGAAGCCCGAAAGGATCGCTAGATCCAGTTGGCAAAAGCCCATTGGCCCAGAAACCCGCCAAGCTGTCCCATTTGTCAGCCAAAGCCAGAACCGTACTTACCGGATTGGCCGGCACGTCATCTGATGGCCCTTTCGGCTTGTAGTGATCGCGAATGGCCTCGGCCACATCCGATCGCTCTGGCCTAAGCGCGTTCAGCGCGTAGTAGCGGCCCATCACACCTTCAAGTTCAGGAAACTCTCCAACCATATCAGAAACAAGATCGCATTTCGACAACATCGCAGCCCGATCAACGTCGAAGGGATCGGCATCAACACTGTGGGCGATGAGCTTCGCTAGCATAGAAACACGCTCGGCCTTGTCCTTCACCGTGCCCAGCTTCTCGTGGAACACGATGTTGCCCAGCTTCTCGAAGCGCGACTCCAACGAGACCTTCCGGTCATTGTCCCAGAAGAACCGCGCATCGTTGAGGCGCGCCGACAGCACGCGCGAATTCCCCTCCGCGATCTTCTTGCCGCCATCCGCCGCATCGAGGTTCGCCACCACGATGAATTTCGGCGCCAGCCCGCCGCTCGCTGGATCGCGCACCGCGAAATACTTCTGGTGCGTCCGCATTGAGAGCTTGATCACTTCAGGCGGCAGGTCGAGGAACGACGCGTCCATGTCGCCGATGATGACGACCGGATGCTCCGCCAGCCCGGCCACTTCCTCGAGCAGGCCGATATCGTCCACCAGCTCCAGGTTCTGCGCCGCGCACAGCTGCTTCGCGTCGGTGAGGATGATTTCGCGCCGCTCCTCGCGGTCGAGGATCACGCGGCCCTTGTTCCTGAGCACGTCGGCATAGTCATCGAACCGGCGCACCTTGAACGGCCCGCGCCCCATCACGCGATGGCCCTCGGTGATGTTGTCCGACCTGATGCCCTCGATCTCGAACGGCACCACCTCGCCATCGAACGTGCAGAGGATGCGGCTGATCGGGCGCACCCAGCGCAGGTCGCCATTCTTGTTTGTAAGATTTGGTCCCCAGCGCATCGATTTCGGCCAGTGGAAGCCGCGGATGATCTGCGGCACGAGGGCTGCGATCACGTCCGCCGTCTGCCGCCCCACTTTCCGAACATGCGCCACATACACGCGCCCCTTCTTGGGCACGTCATGCACATGCGCCTGGGAAATGTCCGACAGCCCGGCCTTCTTGAGAAACCCCTGGATCGCAGCGTCCGGCGCGCCTTCCTTCGGGCCGATCACATCCTCGACCACATCGGCCGATTTCACGGGCAAACCTTCAACCACGGCAACCAGCCGGCGCGGCCCTGAAAAGCCCTTGATCCCCTCAGGCATCAGCCCGGCGGCCGTCAGCCCGTCCATCAGCGCTTTCACAAGGTCCGCCTCGGCCTTCGCCTGCATGCGGGCCGGAATTTCCTCGGACAGGATTTCAAGCAGAAGCTGGGGCATTTGGCCTTGTTCGCAGTCGCGGAATCCGGTGCGTGAGTGCAGCGGAACGAGCCGAAAGGCAAGGCTTTTGGGTGGGTCTACTCGGCCCGCTTGTCTGGCGTAGGCTGCACGATCGGCGGCAGCTGGATATGCACCGGCTCGAACTCCGCGAACATGTCGCCCGCCTCCGCCAGCGTGTTCAGTGGAATGTAGTCACAGCACGCCGCAAACCGCGCCCACATCGTCTGCACGCGCGCATTGCCATGCGCTTCCTCGATTGCCGCAGGCGAGGCCCACTCGAACATCTCGATCAACGTCCCGTCCTTCGCACGCACCACAATCGGCGGCCTGTCTGTCGCCAGCCCTTCGGATCGCAACAGATGGACATGATCCCGCAGCTCCGACAGCAGCACACTTTCTTTGCCGGTCTTTGGCCGATAGGCGACGATCACCATGCGCGGAATGCTCATTCTCCCTCCGGCGTCTCCGACAACAGCGGTCTCAGCCATTCCGCTTGCACCGCGTCCATCCGCGGCAGCATCATCCGTGTCGTGTAGTGTCCGAACAGCCGGTCGCCGCTCATGAATGCCCAGTCCACGATCTGGCTCTCCTGGAACTCCACAATCGCGTGCTCCTTCAGGTCGCCAAGAAATTGCGGCTGTACCGACAACTCGCCTAAGATCCGATCCGGCGCCCGCGCAACGTTCTCCACCCACGCCTCTTCAACCCCCGGCTGCCCGTCGCGTCGTGGAAAGGCAGCCTTCAGCGAAAAATCGTAATCGCCCTCCTCAGGTTGCGCGAAACGTTCCCAGAAAACCGGAAGGCTGGCGCGCGCCGCATCCTTCGCCGCTGCAAGCTCGCGCTGATAGGCCGCCTCGGGATCGTCCGCCTGACCCGAGCAGGCAGTCAGCGCCAGCGCGATCAGCGCAGCCAATCGCCTCATCGCGCCGGACTTGCCGTGGGATCGGTCACCCGGATCTCGAACAGCTTGGGCCACAGCTTGCCCGTCACATAGAGCTTGTCGCTCGCCTTGTCCCACGCGATGCCGTTCAGCACATCTGTCTGCTTGCGCTCTTCCGGCGTCAGCAGGTTTCGCAGCAGCAGCACGCCCGTCACCTTCCCCGTCGCCGGGTCGATGCGCACGATGCGGTCCGTTTCGAACACGTTCGCCCAGATCTCGCCCTTGACGAACTCCAGCTCGTTGAGCTTGGTGACCGGCTGCCCGTTCATCGTCACGTCGATACGGCCGGTCTCCTGCAGCGTCGCAGGATCCAGCTTGCGGATCTGGTGCGTGCCATCGCTCATGTAGATCTGGCTGTCGTCACGCGTCAGGCCCCAACCCTCGCCCTGGTAGGTCCACTCCCCCTCGGGCGCGAGCGTTTCCCGGTCGAGAATGAAGCCCTTCTGGTGGCGCCAGGTCAGCGTGATGATGCGATCATCCCACACCACCATGCCCTCGCCGAAATATTGCGGGTCGATGGCGTGCTGCTGCTGCACCGCGCCGGTCTTCAGGTCGACCTTCCGCACCCATGACGTCCCCTCCTGCCCTGTGCTCTCCCAGAGCTGGCCGTCCTCGATCAGCAATCCCTGCGTGAACGCCTTGGGATCATGCGGATAGGTCGCCACCACCTCATAGGAAAAAGCCGGCGTCTGAGGCGCGGCCACGATAGGCGCCGGCGCCGGCCCCGATGCGGGCGAGCAAGCTGAGGCAGCGAAGAAGGCAGCAAGAAGCAGGGTTCTCATGACCCTGCTTCTAACGCGATGCGATTTCCTGCGCCAGCAGGCGGATCACTGCTTATTGCTGGCCCGGACGGGGTCCCGGCGGGGCGTGCGCCGGCAGGGCCGGAAGATTGCCCACCATGCCGTTCGGCAGCGCCTTGGCGCGCGCCCGCTGGAAGGCCGGTCGCGCTTCGATCCGGGTCCGCCATTCAGCGATTTTAGGGAACTGGTTCTTGTCCACGATGTTCAGGGCTGTCGCAAAATTCAGCGGGAACACCATCATGATGTCGGCTGCGGAAAACTCAGCGCCGCCGAACCACGGATGCCTGCCGAGATAGTTCTCGGCGTACTGGACGACCTGCTCCGAATCCACCAGCGCCGAGCGCGCAGTCGGCGGACGGATCTGCCAGACGCGATAGTCAGCAATCACGCGCGAGGCCAGCGAGCCTTCCGCATAATGCATCCACTTCAGGTGTTCGGGGTAATCAGCCGAATCCAGCGCCGGGGTCAGCTTGCCCGGCGCATAGCGGTTGATGATCGTCTCGATGATGGCGCCGGATTCGACCAGCACCTGGCTTCCGATCGTCACGGTCGGCGCGACGGGCATTTCGGGGTTGATGGCGCGGATCGGGGCCATCGAACCGGCAAGGTCGCCCTGCTTGAACTTCAGCGTGTAGGGCAGCCCCAGTTCCTCCATCAGCCAGACGATCCGCTCCGACCGGCGCCCTTCGAGGTGGTAGACCGTGATCTCGGGCATCGTCATCGTCGTCGCGGCCGCCGGCGCATCGGCGCCCGACATCGACATGCAGCCCCCGGCAACCAGCGGCAGCATCGCAACTGCGGCAAGCATCATCTTCATGGCGTCTCTCCCTTGATCCCACGACTCCGCGCGGAGTGTTCGTTACGCGTGGTTATACCCGCACCGCGCCGCGGGGATAGCTGCCGCAGAGACATCTTGCTAGCCGTCCCGCGATGGCGTCCCATCACATCAAGGACAGGAGAGCCAGCATGGCGACGTTTCAGGACGGACTACTCAAGGGCAAGACAGCCTTCGTCGCCGGCGCATCGAGCGGCATCAACCTTCAGATCGCGACACGCCTCGCGCAGGCCGGCGCTTCGGTTACTGTCCTATCGCGCTCGCCGGAAAAGATCGAGGCCGCCGCCGCCAGCATCCGCGCCACCGGCGCCAAATGCATTGGCATCCCGCAGGATGTGCGCGACCATGACGGCGTCGGCGAGGCCTTCGCGAAGTCCGTCGCGGCGCACGGCCCTATCGACATCATCGTGTCAGGCGCCGCGGGCAACTTCGTCGCCCCGTTCAACGGCATCTCCTACAACGGCTTCCGCGCTGTGATCGATATCGACCTCGTCGGTTGCTACAACGTGATGCGACAGGGCTTTCCCCACCTCCGCACGCCTGGCGCATCCGTCATCAGCATTTCCGCTCCGCAGTCCCTCCACCCCTACCCGATGCAGGCGCACGTCAACGCCGCGAAGGCCGGCGCCGACATGCTGATCAAGACGCTCGCCGTCGAATGGGGACCGCTCGGCGTGCGCGTGAACTCCATCATCCCGGGCCCCATCGCCGACACCGAAGGCATGGCGCGCCTCGCGCCGACGCCTGAAGCCATGGCGAAAAGCATGAAGAGCACGCCGATGCAGCGCCTTGGCACGAAGGACGAGGTGGCCGACCTCGCCCTGTTCCTCTGCTCGGACGCCGCCGCCTATATCACCGGCGCCATCATCCCGTGTGACGGCGGACTCTGCCTGCAAGGCGCCGGCCGCGTGGGGGCGGATCGCTAGACCGGAATTTCCATCCCGAGATCATGGGCACTCCGCACGGAACATCGTGTGGAGCTTGCGTGTTGTTCGCACAGCACCCGCAAAGGAACAGCCATGCCCAATCTCACGATCGAAGATCTTGCAAAAAAGATGAAGGGTATCGACATCGCCACGCTCGCCACGCACACCGATGGCGGCGAAATCGCCGGGCGTCCGATGAGCAACAATGGCGACGTGGAGTATGATGGCGCATCGTTCTACTTCACGATGGACGACACGCGCACGGTATCCGACATCGAGTCAGACCCGAAAGTCTCGTTGAGCTTCACGGGCAAGCACGGCTTCTGGGCCACGGTCGAAGGCGAAGCGGAACTCATCCGCGACAAGGCCGCGTTCCAGGAGCACTGGACCAAGGATCTCGACGCCTGGTTTGGGCAAGGCGCTGATACCAAGGGCCTCGTCCTGATCAAGGTCCACGCCCGTCGCATCAAGTACTGGGACAAGATGGATGAGGGCGAACTGACGATTCAATAGCCCTTATATATACTCGGGTTCGGCGACGGTGCGTTCATTCACGACGCCGTCGCCGGTGTTGACGACGCCCGCCTTCTCAAACAGCACAACCTGGCATTCACCGCCCAAAGCCTCTGGTTTGTGCTCGACGCCTTTGGGCACGATGATGAACGAGCCGACCGTTATATCCTCGTGACGATCCCGAAAATGCATCCGCAGCACACCGTCGACAACGAGGAACATCTCGTCCGCATCAGCATGATGATGCCAGTGAAACACGCCCTGCAACCGCACGAGGCGAACGTCATGATCGTCCACCCGCCCCACCCGCTTCGGACTCCACGGCTCAGCGAACAGCTTGAACTTGTCGGCGATCGAAACCGGCTTCGGCGTCATGGCACAGCACTCTCCGGTCCGGCAGCAGGCGCCGGCGGCCTGTCCTCGTCGCCATCATCGCGCAAGTGAAAGACGACTTTCAGGACGGCCCGCAACACGATCGCCGCCGCCAGCGGGGCCAGCACCATCCACCATTCCGGCTTCAACGGATCGTCCATCGCGAATCCGAATCCGATCAGGGCCAACGCTGACATCACATAGAACCCCTTGATCATCACCCGCAGCGGCTTTTCGCGCCACGGAAACCACCCCACCACGATCCCGACTGCCAGCAGGCCAAGGAAACCCACCGCGATCCATCCCGCCCAGTGAATATCGAGCGCCCCCATCGTCGCCACGATGGCGATGCACGCCGCCACACAGCTCAGCCCAAGCAGGTGCAGGATGATGTGATAGGCGGTCTTCAACGCTTTTTCCCTCTTCCGCCACGCGCCAGTCCACACTCAATCGCGAGGACTGCAATTCCTCCCGCAACATATGCCGCCATGTCCAGCATGTCGAACGCTCCGCCCAGCGCCACGCGCGCAAATTGATTATCCGCGAGACCAAAAGCGCCAAGCACATTCAGCGCCTGAGCGACCTCGATGACAAGCGCGACCGCCAGCGCAATACACAGCGCCGGAACCATTCCCAGCGGCGTCGTCGCACGGAGCCCCGCATAGACCAGCATCACTGCAAGCGCGTCGCCTAGAGCGTGATCGCTTTAGGTGGAAGCGTATCCTGAGTTGGCGAGGTAGTTGGCGCATTCCTGTTTTGTGAAGCAGGAGAGCAACTGGCCGACGCGAGACCAGCAAGCATCGAAGGATCGCTCCTGGGCGTCTCGCATC
>JANOKS010000178.1:0-8105 GCA_031419455.1 Alphaproteobacteria bacterium | reverse complement strand
TGGTGGGCGGTACAGGGATCGAACCTGTGACCCCTACCATGTCAAGGTAGTGCTCTACCGCTGAGCTAACCGCCCCTTCCATCCGGAAGGCCAGCCTTGGAGGGCGGTCTAATGCCTGTTTGGGCGTCGGGCGTCAATGCTGGGGTTTGGGCTGCGGTTTGGGCTGCGGTTCGGGCTGCGGTTCGGGCTGCGGTTCGGGCTGTGGTCAGGCCGCCATCACGCGTTCGACCTCGTCCACGAGCTCGCGCAGGTGGAAGGGTTTTGACAGTACCTTGGCGCCGGCCGGCTGGGGGCCTCCGGCCGAGAGGGCGACGCCGGCAAAGCCGGTGATGAAGACAATCTTCATTGCGGGATCGAGTTCGGCGCCGCGGCGGGCCAGCTCGATGCCGTCGAGGCCGGGCATGACGATGTCGGTGAGCAAGAGGTCGAACACTTCCCGCTCCAGCGCCTTCAGCGCCGACCGGCCCTCGTCGAAATCCTTCACGGCGTGGCCGGCGCGCTTCAGCGCATTGACGAGAAAGCCCCGCAGGCTGTCATCGTCTTCGGCGAGTAGAATCTTGGCCATGGCGTCCCGGACTTCCGACTCGTGAGTAACAGGCTACGATTTGTCGGTGCACGTGGTAAAGCCGGGATGAACGGTTGCGCTTGACCGAGCGCCGCGCTCCTAAAATATGGTCGGAATGTTTCCCGGACTGATGATCTTCTCGAATCCTGGGTCGTCAGACCCTGAATTCCGGTCCGCCGATGGGGCGCCCGAGGGTGGCCGCGCAGGCTTTGCCTTCTCCATCGACGAGCCGGTATCGGTTGTTTCTCCTGTGGTTTTCGCCTCGCCACACTCGGGAAGGCTATATCCCAAGGGCTTCCTCGAAGCCTGCACCGCCTCGATGATCGACTTGCGGCGCATCGAGGATGCCTATGTCGATCGGCTTCTGGCCGAGGTTCACCTCTCCGGGGCGCCGGTCATCTGCGGCCTGGTGGCGCGCGCGTTTGTCGATCTCAACCGCGCCGAGTCCGAAATGGACCCGCACATGTTCGACAACCCCTCCCCCGGCTGGTTTGCCCAGCGCTCGCCCCGCGTCGATGCGGGTCTCGGCTGCATCCCCCGCGTCGCGTTCAATGGCGCGCCGATCTACAGCCACAGGCTGCGGCGCGAGGAAGCCGACCGCCGGCTGGATCAGGTCTACCGCCCCTATCACCGCGCCCTCGAAGCTCTGATGCGGCGCGCGCAAGCCATGTTCGGACAGGCCTGGCTGATCGACTGCCACTCCATGCCCGCCGAGACTGAAGCCTCGGCCCGCTCCCCGGACGTGGTCATCGGCGATCGTTTCGGCGCCTCATGCGGCCCGGGACTGGCCGATCTGGTCGAGGGCCTGTTTCGCGCCCGCGGCTACTCCACAGCCCGCAACACACCCTATGCTGGGGGTTTTGCGACCCTGGCGCACGGCCAGCCCTATCAGGGCCGTCATGCCCTCCAGATCGAGGTGCGGCGGCGGCTTTACCTTGATGAAGCCAGCGTCGAGCCTCACGACGGCTTTCTAACGCTGCGCCAGCATATGGGCGAAATTGCTCAGGAAATCTGCACTTTTGCGCGCCGGAATGTGGGTCTCGGCGAGGACAGCACAAAGAAAATGGCCGCGCTGGATGCCAGCGCGGCCAAAAGTTTAGGGAGGAAACGCCCATAAGGGCAGCGGCTCCGAAGAGCCACGGTCTGGTTTTACGCTGCAGCGCAAAAAGCTCAAGCCGGAATCTCGGAAGTGCGTCCAATTTCCGTAGTTTCCCGGCAATATGCACATTCTGGCGCGTTCTAAGGCGCCAATGTTCGCCAATTGATCAGACGTCGATTGCTGCGTTGCACAAACTTCACTCAATTGGTGTGGCAAGCGCCTTGCTGCTCAACCGCTCGACGGTCCCGGAATGTTACGGGCCGGCGTGTGGGAGTATGAGTTATGGCCACGGATGTGGATATCTATGTCGGCAAGCGGCTACGCCGCCGTCGCCGTCTGCTGGGCCTCACCCAGCAGGACTTGGCCGGTCAGGTCGGCGTGCGTTTCCAGCAAATCCAGAAATACGAGTGCGGCGCAAACCGCATCACCGCGAGCCGGCTGTTTGCCCTTGGCACCGCGCTGAACATCAACATCAACTATTTCTTTGAAGGCCTCGCCCCGGATGGCAAGCAAGCCCCGGCCAATGATCAGGCAAACGACCGCCTGACCGGCGACATCCTCTCCCAGAAAGAAACGCTGGAACTCGTCCGCGCCTACTACCAGCTCGGCGAACGTCCCCGCCGCCGCCTCCTCGACCTCGCCAAGGCTCTCGAAGGCGATCCCAAGGACGCAGTCGCTTCGTAAGCTCGACCCACTCCCTACGCATCCTGCGCCCGGCTGGAGATATCCGGCCGGGCGCGGTCTGCGTATCTTGCCCGGGCGGGGCGCGGAGGGCAAAGGTCCGCCATGGATCTTGCCCAGCTCCTTCTGCCGACTGCCCAGCGGATGGCCGACGCAGCACGCGCCGCCGCCCTTCCCCATTTCCGATCTGACACCGCCGACTGCCAGAACAAGGCGGAGACCGGCTACGACCCCGTTACCGAAGCTGACAAGGCCGCCGAACGCGCCATGCGCGAGGTGCTGTCGACGGATCGCCCCGACGATGCGATCGAGGGCGAGGAGTACGGCTCGCAGCGCGGGACCAGCGGCGTCACCTGGTATCTCGATCCCGTCGATGGCACCCGCGCCTTCATCGCCGGCCTGCCCTCCTGGACGACGCTGATCGGCGCGACTGAGGATGACCGGCCCATCCTCGGCGTCATCGACCAGCCCTGGCTGGACGAGCGCTATGTCGGGCTAACCGCTGGCGAGAAATCGTCATGGCTGCAGGGCCGCGGATCAAGGCTCGCGCTGAAGACCCGCGACTGCCTGAAGCTCACCGACGCGATCCTGTCGACCACCGACCCCTTCATCCTGACCGCGCCCGAGCGTGGCGCCTTCGACCATATCCGTGCAACCGCCCGCCTCACCCGCTATGGCCTTGACGCCTACGCCTATGCGCGGCTGGCTGCGGGCACGATCGACATGGTCATCGAGAGCGGTCTCAAGTCGCATGATGTCGCAGCCCTGATCCCTGTGATCGAAGGCGCCGGCGGCGTCGTCACCGACTGGCGCGGAAACAAGCCGCTGCTCGGCGGCCAGATCGCGGCCGCCGCCAACCGGCGTATTCTCGACGAGGCTTTGATCTCGCTCAAACGTTCCGCTCTGTAACTCCTACAGGATCGCCGACATGACACCTCTGCTGCTCAACGCCGCCCGCACCTTCGCCATGGTGGCGTTTGCCGATGGCAGGCTGACGCCGGTCGAGGCCGGGCGGTTTGCTGCGATCACGTCGCGCGACCCTGCCTTTGCCAACTCCGGACATGCCGAGATCGCAGACGCCTGGACGCAGGCATCCAACGAGGTCCATGCCGCCCAGAGTTTCGGGACTGCGCTGGTGACCATCCGTACCGAGATCACCGCGGCTGCCGACAAGGCTGTCCTCATGCGGATCGCGCAGCTGGCCCTGGTTGCCGACGGCAAGCTGGAACAGCAGGAAAACGTTGCAATCAGCGCGCTTGCCGAGGCGCTGGGCCTCGACCCCAAAAACTTCTGACCGCCGGGAACGCCGGGGCGGCTATCGGCGTTGTTTGCCTGGGTTGAGTCGGATTGCGCTGCATCCCTCGCGGGCAAAGGCGTTCCAGGCATGCAAATTCGGGAACCGCCGCATGAGACCTCGCGCAGGAAGCCAGCCGGTAACGCTTGAGCCCTCGCTGGTCGTCGAAGTGCTCAGCCTCGCCCGCACGCATGACGACATGCTGAAAGAAACGCGGCAGGACCTGTTCCGCACCGAAACCAAGCTGCATGTCGAACGCCGCTGGAAATGGCCGATCCGCGTGGGCTGTGTCGCCCTCGGCGCCGGCGGCCTCGCCGCTTTCCAGAATGAGCAGCTGCGCGCCTCGACCATGGAATTGCTGGACGTGGTCACGGCTGGATTGCTGGGCGCCGGCAACCTGGCGCTTCTGGGTTTTGTCGCCCTGTGCGCCGCTGCCTGGGGCGCCTTCTACCTGATCCGTCGCGCCATGCGTGGGCCGACGCCGGAACAGCAGGCCCGCAAGCTGATGGAACAGTTCGCGCAGAAGGACGGCGTCGCCGCCTATGTCTTTGCCGGTCAGGATTCACCTGACGATGAGGCGGCCTCCATCGGCGCGCTGACGCGAACCGAGATCAAGCAATTCCGCAAACGCCGCCTCACCGCCTCGAACCGCACGCTACAATCCTCGCTGCAGCGCCTGCTTAATTCAGCGGAAGATGGGCAGCAGATTCTGCACTAGCGGTGGATCACACCCCGGCGCTCGCACACAGTTCATCGAACGCCTTGAACCAGATCGCGCGGCGTTCGTCCGTCTCCATAAATATCTCATGGCTGGCGCCCGCGATCGACAGATGCCGCGCGCCCTTCAGGCTGGGGACGAGACGCGACGCTGCTGCGGGATCGACAATCGCCTCCTCGCTCGCCGTTGCGACCAGCATCGGCATGTCGGCGACCTTGTCGAGCGCGCCAGGCGCCAGGAAGCCCGCGCACACATCCAGTGAAGCAACCACCCAGCCAATCGTCGGCTCGCCCAGCGCCAGCTTGGGTTCTGCGGTGACAAGGCGTCGATAGAGGCCCCAGCGGACCTCATCGTGCGTGAACGGATTGCCCTCGAATTTTTCCTCACGCACTTCGGGCCGCGCCGGAAAAGTCGAGAGCCCCAGCTTGTTCGCCATGCGCGCAAATTTCTGCAGGAAGGGCGTTGCCGGTATGCCCCACATCGGCGCCGAGAAGGCTGCGAGCTCCGCCGTCAGCCGCCCGATGCGCAGCGCTTCGAGGACAATCGCGCTGCCCATCGAATGCGCGACGATCACGTGCTTGGCCGGGGCGCGATCGGTGATGGCGGCGAGGCCGCGCACGAGCGCATCGACATAGGTCTCGAACGTGGTGACATGGCCGCGGATCGGGTTCTTCAGGGGGCGATCGGACAGCCCCTGCCCCGGCCAGTCCAGGCACATGACGGCGAAGTTGCGCGCCTGAAGATCGCGCATCACCTCGAAATATTTCTCGATGGATTCCGTGCGCCCCGGGCAGACGATGGCCAGCGCGCGGGCGGCGGCCCCTCCTGAATCAGAAATGGGCGCAAACAGCATCCTGAGCCGGATGCCATCCTCGCCGGTGTACCAGATGATCTCGGCGCCCGCCGGCGGCGGGTTGCCGGGCACGAGGACCAGGTCCGCGTGTCCCGCCCCCGCCGGCTGAGCACCGTCGCCCATCCTACTTCAGCTTGGCGAACAGGGACTGCAGCTTCATGGCCACGCCCATGTTTCCCTCGACCTTCAGCTTGCCCTGCATGAAGGCCATGGTCGGATCGAGCGCGCCCTGCGCCATCTTGAGGAAGTCGTCGAAATTGACCTTGATGGTGGCGTCCGCCGCGCCGTCTTCATTGCTCGCCTTGCCGGCCGCGCCGTCGATCAGCAGCTTGCCCACATCGCCAAAATCGAACTTCACCTTCTCGGTGAAGCCCGAACCGGCGCCGAGCGCGCCCTGAACCTTCGCGGTGAGGTCTGCCAGATCCATGAGTCGCTCCTGTTGTTTGCCGGGCGTTTGTCGCGCAGGCAGGGGCCGAGTGCAACCTTGGCCGGGCGAAAGGCCCTCGCGCCTGGAAGCTGGCCTCGCTAGGGTCGGATGCAGGGAGGCCCCATGAGCTGGAAAAGCCATATCGAGGAATTGCGGGCGCGCGAGCGGCTGGCCGAGCAGATGGGCGGCGATGAGCGCGTCGCCCGGCAGCGCAGCATGGGCAAGCTGACAGTGCGGGAACGCGTGGCTTTCCTTGCAGACCCGGGAAGCTTTCACGAGGTCGGCAAGATCGCGGGCAAGGCCGGCTATGGTCCGGACGAGCAGATCGCGGAATTCCTTCCGGCGACGATGGTCTTCGGCCGCGCGACGCTGGGCGGACGGCCTGCGGTGATCCTGGGCGATGATTTCACTGTGCGTGGCGGCGCGTCGGATGCGTCGATAGCCGGCAAGATGCTGATGGCCGAGCAGATGGCCAACGAATACGGCATGCCGATCGTGCGCATGATCGACGGCACGGGCGGCGGTGGGTCGGTGAAATCGCTGGAGCAGAATCCCCGCACCTACATTCCGACCACGCCGGCATGGGAATGGCTGGTCGCCAACATGGCGCGCGCGCCTGTGGTCTCGCTGGCGCTGGGGCCGTGTGCGGGGCTTGGCGCCGGGCGCGTCGCGGCGAGCCATTTCTCGGTGATGGTGAAGGGGCTCTCTCAGGTGTTCGTGGCCGGGCCGCCGGTGGCGAAGGCGATCGGTGAAGACATCGACAAGGAAGGGCTCGGCGGTTGGGAGATCAATGGCCGCAACGGCGTCGTCGACAATGTCGTCAACACCGAGCACCAGGCGTTTGAACAGGCGCGGCGGTTTCTCTCCTACCTGCCCTCCAACGTGGATGAGGCGCCGCCAGTTCTCCCAAGCGATGATGATCCGAAACGGCGCGAGGAATTCCTGCTCGACATCGTGCCGAAGGATGGCAAGACGCCCTACATGCCACGGCGCATCATCGCGGCGGTTTGCGACCGGGAGTCGTTCTTCGAAATCGGCGCGCTGTGGGGCCGGCAAGTCGTGACGGGCCTTGCGCGGATCGACGGGCATCCGGTGGCGATCATCGCGGGCGATCCGTTCTTTCTCGACGGCGCGTGGACGGCGGATGCGTGCGACAAGGTCGTGCGGCACATCGATCTGGCGGACACGTTCCATTTGCCGATCGTGCACTTTGTCGACTGCCCGGGATTTGCGGTCGGCGTAAAGCACGAGAAGGCTGGCGTCACGCGGCGCGGCGTGCGCGCCATGGCAGCCGTCTATCAGGCGCAGACGCCGATCCTGCCGGTGGTGATCCGGAAGGCGTATGGGCTCGCCGGCTCTGTGATGTTCAATCCGACCAAGACTCGCTGGCGCTATTGCTGGCCGTCTGGGGATTGGGGCTCGTTGCCGATGGCGGGTGGGATCGAGGCGGCCTACAAGCGGCAGCTGGAAGCATCCGCCGATCCGGAAGCGGAGCTGAAGGCGCTCTATGCCAAGTTCGAGGCCATGCGCTCGCCCTTCCGCACGGCGGAGGCTTTCATCGCCGAGGAGATCATCGATCCGCGCGACACGCGCCCGCTGGTGGTCGATTTCGTTCACCACGCCTATCGCGTGCTGAAGACCGGCCCACGCGCCAATGGCATGCGGCCCTAGAAGTTTGCCGACCCGCACGCGCATTGCGCACAGCAGATTTGTGTGAATTTGGATGTAGCCAATGAGTCTCGTCTAGCACATAGTCGTAAGCGCGCGGCCAGAAAATGGAGTGTAAAATTCGGGACTGTGTCTGTCGGAAACTCACGACGTTGGCTTTGGCGAATGGAACACATTAGACCGACATTTCTCTTGCAACATTGATTGCGCACGCACTGATGGTCGCTGGCCGCGCATCCACTCGTTTGGTGCTACATGAAGCCACTCTTCGCTGGTCTTGACGTATCGTATCAGACGACGTCGATCTGCATCGTCGACGCCGCGGGCTCCGTCGCTTTGGAGACCTCGACAGCAACAAACCCGGACGCCATCGCAAAAGCGCTGAAGCCCTATCGCAGGCGGCTGAAGTTAGTGGGGCAAGAGTCGGGAAATTTGGCGGCCTGGCTGCAGAAAAGGCTGGTTCAGGCCAAGCTACCGATGGTCTGCTTGGACGCCAGGCATGCAAACTCCGCGCTCAGCGCCAGAATAAACAAAACAGACGCAAACGATGCGCAAGGACTTGCGACATTGTTGGCTCGCGGCATCTACGTCACAGCGCATATAAAGAGCGATGAAGCGAGCCGCCTCCAATCCCTGCTTGTAGTCCGTGATGCGTTGCTTCGTAAGCGATGTCCCGAGGCCCTTATGATCCCGGGGGCGTTCGTTTCTGTGGCGGTGTAGACGAGACCCGTAATTGGTACGGTGCTCAGAATGGACGACCAATCTGACGACCCAAAGCGCGGTCGGCCCTCGCGGATCGA
>JANOKS010000177.1:0-3038 GCA_031419455.1 Alphaproteobacteria bacterium | reverse complement strand
TGGCGCTCTCTTCTTGCCAAAGGTCATCTATGGGGTGAAGTTCAAAGACGGCATCGAAGAGCAGGCAATCTCGCTTGACCCTCAAGCCGAAGTCGCCGCCGCTTGATCCTCAGCGCGTCACCAAGATTCGGTCATAGCTCGTCAGGCTCCGTAGCGAGCCGTACGGCGGATTTGATGATTGGGAGATGCTGGCGGCAACTCCGACTTTGGCAAATGCTGGAAAGATCGAGGCCTCCGCTCAGAGGGCGCTCCGCGACTTTCAGCAACCTGCGATCTATACGAAAGCTGGCGTCGCCCAACTGGCCAGAGAGATGTTTGCATGCAGCTTCCCAGTAGCGGCGAAGGCATTGATAGACGCGCTCCCAGATCCGCAAGAGTTCGAATTGCTATGCAATTTGCAGCAAGCAAAACGATACGAATGGCAGCGAGCCGCATAGCGTGACGCGAAGTCGCCACGAGTCAAACGAGGATGTTGCGGCAAGCCCCTTGAAATAGTACCACCCTTCATATTGGGCAGACGGAATTCGGGGGAAACGATGGTTCGTGTTGGCGTTTCGATTTGCATTCTTCTGGCTGCGGGTTGCGCCAGTCAGTCGGCGAACATGCAGGTCGGTACCTCTCAGAGCTACTTGAGCATCGGTGAACAACGCGAAGCACTGCGCGCGGTTCGCGTAGAGGCAGCTCTGCCTCAGGGCGTGAAGGTGCTTGGGTCTGTGGACGCTCAAAGATGCCACCGAAACAGCAATGACATCGAGCCCACTGACGATCTGGTGACGATTGACTTGCGAGTCGCGGCGTTCGCGCGGGGCGCAGATGGGATCGCACAAGTGAAGACTGAGAAGCAGTCAGGGCTGATCAAAAACTGCTGGTACGTGCTCACCGCTGTTGCAACGATGTTTGCCGATCCTGCGAAGTAGAAGTTTCTTGTTTCCGCTAGCAGGTCTTTCAAACCCTCTTCACAAAGCTCTCGACCACCTTCTTCACCCCCGCCTTCTCGAAGTTCACCGTGAGCTTGGCGCCTTCGATGTCCGTGATGCGGCCGTAGCCGAACTTGTCGTGGAAGATGCGCTGGCCGAGGGCGAGGCCGCCGGCGGCGTTGGGGTCGGAGGAGGCGAGCATGTCGCCGGGGGTCTTGCCGCGCTGGAGCGGGCGGCCGTCTGAATCGCCGGCGCGGAAGGCGCGGCCTTCGATGTCGGGCGGGCTGGTGTTTCCGCGAGTTGCGGCGGCGGCCTGCGCGCGGCGCCAGCCGGGGCTGTCATAGCCGCCCTTGAAGCCGGCTTCGGACGTCCCCGTATTGCCGCCTTTCTGGGAGGACGTGTCCCACCGGCTCGGCGTCTCGCTGCCATAGAAGCCGCCTCCCGGCGCGACGTAGCCGGTCTCGCTGATCGCATCGACATGCTTCGCCGGCAGTTCGTCGACGAAGCGGCTCGGCAGCACGCTGGTCCAGCGGCCATAGATCTGGCGGTTGGCGGCAAACGAAATGTACGCCCGCTCCCGCGCGCGCGTGATGCCCACATAGGCAAGACGCCGCTCTTCCTCGAGCCCCTTGGCGCCCTGTTCGTCGAGCGAGCGGCGCGAGGGAAACACCTCCTCCTCCCAGCCGGGCAGGAAGACCATCGGCCACTCAAGACCCTTGGCCGAGTGGAGCGTGAGGATCTGCACCTGGTCGTGGCTGTTCGAGCCCTCGGCATTGTCCATCACGAGTTCGACGTGTTCGAGGAAAGCATTGAGCGTGTCGAACTGGCCCATCGCGCGCACGAGCTCCTTGAGGTTGTCGAGCCGCGACTGCGCCTGCGGAGATTTGTCCGCCTGCAGCATGTCGGTGTAGCCCGACTCCTCGAGGATGATTTCCAGCAGCCTTGGATGTTCGGAGTCCGCCGCCTGCGCACGCCAGCGCTCCATGTCGAGCAGGAAGCGGCGCAGGCCGGTCTTGGCCGGTCCTTTGATCCGCTCGCCGCGTATCTCCATGTCGGCGATGCGCGTGAGATAGGTGTTCACCTCGCGGGCGGCGACGTGCAGCTTCTGGATCGTGGTGTCGCCCACGCCGCGCTTGGGCTGGTTCACCACGCGCTCGAAGGCGAGGTCGTCCGCCTCCGAACGGATCAAGCGCAGATAGGCCATGGCGTCGCGGATCTCCGCCCGCTCGAAGAAGCGCGGTCCGCCGATCACGCGATAGGGCGTGCCGGTGACGATGAAGCGTTCCTCGAACGCCCGCATCTGCCAGGATGCGCGCACGAGCACGGCGCACTCGTCATAGCGCCGGCCATTCTGGCGCCAGCTGGTGATGTCGTCGCAGATCAGCCGCGCTTCCTGCTCGCCATCCCAGATGCCGCGCACCTTCACGAGGTCGCCCACATCCGCGTCCGTCCGCAGCGTCTTGCCCAGCCGGCTCGAATTGTTGGCGATCACCGCGCTCGCGGCCGCGAGAATATGCGCGGTCGAGCGATAATTCTGTTCCAGCCGCACAACCTTCGCGCCCGGAAAATCCTTCTCGAAGCGCAGGATGTTGTCCACCTCCGCCCCGCGCCAGCCATAGATCGACTGGTCGTCATCCCCCACACAGCAGATATTATTATGTCCCTGCGCGAGCAGCCGCAGCCACAGATACTGCGCGACGTTGGTGTCCTGATACTCGTCCACCAGGATGTAGCGGAACTTGTTGTGATAGTCGGCGAGCACCGCCGGATGCTCGGTGAAGATGCGGATCGTGTGCAGCAGCAGGTCGCCGAAATCGACGGCGTTCAGAGTCGCCAGCCGGTTCTGGTAAAGCTGGTACAGCTTCTGTCCCTTGCCCTCCGCAAACTGCCGCCCCTCGCTCGGCGGCAATTTTTCCGGCCAGATGGCGCGGTTCTTCCAGCCATCAATAAGCGAGGCGAGATAGCGCGGCGTCCAGCGCTTCTGGTCGATGCCTTCCGCTTCCAGGATCTGCTTGATCAGCCGCAGCTGGTCGTCCGTATCCAGCACGGTGAAGCCCGACTTCAGCTTCGCCAGTTCCGCATGCCGCCGCAGGATCTGCGCCGAGACAGAGTGGAACGTCC
>JANOKS010000176.1:0-68907 GCA_031419455.1 Alphaproteobacteria bacterium | reverse complement strand
AACGGCCAGAAACTCAGCACGATGCCGATCAATGCCGGCAGGTCGCGCAGGAGCCACAAGGGAATGCTTCCACGCTTCATGCGGCCGATTATACGCTGCCATTTACCCCCGCTGATCCTGTGCCTCTGTTTCCCCCAAATTGTTCAGGCAAGTGGTTGATGAGATTGGAGTTCGTCGCTGTGTTTCCCCCAAATCGTGACAACGACTTTCCCCCAAACTCGGCGCCATTTCCCTCGCTGCAGGCAGCCCCCTCCGGCCCTTCGGGCCACCTCCCCCGCACTTCGTGCGAGGGAGGACTTCCCCGTGTGGCGCGCGAAGCGTGACGGAGGGGGCTGGCGCAGCGCGGGAATTCGTCGGGGGTCCTTCGCGGCGCCCAGCATTCCGCAAAGACAGAGGGGCTGGCCGTTTGGCGCTCGACAGCGCATATGCGCCCGGTATCCATGGGTGGGACAAGTCCGGAACATTTCTGTCGAGGGCGCCCATGGCGCGGCGAGGAAGACAATGGGAATCGATGCGCACGCCTTGCACTGCCTGGAGTACGCCAAGCAGTTTGGCGACTTCGGGCGCACGCTGACGCTTGGGCGCCAGAACATCTACCTCAAGACCGGGTTGCTCGAACGAAAGTTCGGGCATGGGCTTGAATGGAAGAATGAAACCTATTGCGAGAACCTGCTGACAGGCTTCTTCGGCGCCACGACCGTGGATTCGGTTGATCGCTCGAACTACGAACACGCCTCGGTGATCTTCGACATGAACGAGCCGCTGCCGGCCGGCTTCCCCGAGTACGATACGGTCATCGACTTCGGGACAAGCGAGCATGTGTTCAACATCTCGCAGGCGCTGAACAACATCATCGCCCTGTGCCGGGAAGGCGGGCAGATCCTGCACGTGTCGCCTGCCAATAATTTCTGCGGTCACGGATTCTGGCAGTTCTCGCCCGAGCTCTTCTTCTCGCTCTACTCGGAGCAGAACGGCTTCAGAGATACCGAGATCTTCGTCGCCAGCCGTAAGCGTACCGGCACCTGGTACAAGGTGAAGAAGCCGAGACCTGGTCAGCGTGTGCCGCTGGGATCACGCGACAAGCTTTATGTCATCTGCCGGACCGTGCTGGCGGAGCGGCACACCGGACGCGCGCTTGATGTGCAGCAGAGCGACTATGTCGCCCACTGGGAGCAGAAGGCCGGCGAGCAGCCGGCGCCGGCCCAGACCGCGTTTCGCCAGTGGCTGCATGACCGCATTCTTCACAAGTATTTCCGCACCCCGTCGCGCCTCAATCCCAACCTGATCCGCCTGCGGGCGCCTTCCGGGCCTGACCGCCCGAACCCCTAGACCGGCGGACGCGCCCGGCCTGGAAGATTGCCGTCCTGGGAGCTTTTTTGCCCTCCCCAAGCGGCTCCAACGGGGCTAAACCCTGCCCGAATCCGAGCTCGCGTGGCGGGCGACATTTAACTTCACTGGCACGACCTGGAGACGTCATGGACATCAAGGTGCCCGCAATGGGCGAGAGCGTGACCGAGGGAACGCTCGCCAACTGGCTCGTGAAACCCGGCCAGGCCGTGAAACAGGACGATCCGATCGCCGAAATCGAGACAGATAAAGTCGCCATCGAGGTGCCGGCCCCGGCTGCGGGCGTGATCACCGAACATCTGGTCAAGGAGGGTGACACGGTCTCCATCGGCAAGGTCATCGCGCGGCTGTCGGAAGGCGCGACCGCTTCGGCGGCGCCTGCTCCCGCCGCAAAGCCCGCCGCCACAGCCAAGCCTTCGGCCTCGGCTGCGCCTGCCGCTCCCGCCGCCAAGGCGACTGACAAGGTCGCGCCCTCGGTTGGCCGGATCGCCGCCGAAGCGGGCGTCAATCCCGCCGACATTCCGGGCACGGCCAAGGGCGGACGCGCGACCAAGGGCGATGCGCTCGCCTATGTCGCCTCGACGCCCGCCCCGGCGCAGGCCCGCGCGCCAGAACCCGCCCACACGCCGCGCGAGCTGGGACCGCGCGAAGAGCGCGTGAAGATGACCCGCCTGCGCCAGACGATCGCGCGGCGGCTGAAGGAAGCGCAGAACACCGCGGCGATGCTGACGACGTTCAACGACGTCGACATGTCGCAGGTGATGGAGCTGCGGAAGCGCCACAAGGACGCGTTCGAGAAGAAGCACGGCGTGAAGCTGGGCTTCATGGGCTTCTTCGTGCGCGCGTGCGTCGCGGCGCTGAAGGAGATCCCGAGCGTGAACGCCGAGATCGATGGCACGGACATCATCTACAAGAATTTCTACAACGTCTCGGTCGCGGTCGGCACGGACAAGGGGCTTGTGGTTCCGGTGGTGCGCGACGCGGACACGATGACGCTTGCGGGCATCGAGGCGGAGATCGGACGCCTTGGAGCTCTCGCAAGAGATGGCAAGCTGTCGATGGACGACCTGCAGGGCGGCACGTTCACGATCTCGAACGGCGGCGTCTATGGCTCGCTGATGTCGACGCCGATCCTCAACCCGCCGCAATCCGGCGTGCTGGGCATGCACCGCATCGAGGAGCGGCCTGTGGTGGTGGATGGCAAGATCGTGGCGCGGCCGATGATGTATCTCGCGCTGAGCTATGATCACCGCATCGTCGACGGCAAGGAGGCGGTGACCTTCCTCGTGCGCCTGAAGGAAGCGCTGGAAGACCCCGAGCGATTGTTGCTGGACCTGTAGGTCCGCATCGTAGGGTGCATTGAGCGCAGCGATATGCACCTCTTTCATGGATGCGGCGCGATGGTGCATTTCGCCTTGCTCAATGCACCCTACCTGGCTGGGGCATGACCCCGGAAACATTTTCCGACGGACTTCTCGGCTTGATCATCCGGCTCGCGGGCCTGTTCTGGCTCTTCGGGGCGTTCGCGCTGCTGCGCCAGATCCGCATGGAGATGATGCTTGATCGCATGGCCTCGCAGATCGAGGGCATGGCGGAGACGATCGCGCGCGATGCGGGCAAGCCTGCGGAGGACGCGGCGATCGAACGCTGGAAGGATCGCGACGATGCGGCTCGGCGTGGGTGGATTGCGGGACAGGCGGTGGTGCTGATCGCGACAGCGCTGGCGATGATCCTGCTGCATCCGTCTGCGACATGGATGGTGGCGCTGCTGGTGATGGGACAGGGCGTCTATTTCATCTGGCGCGAATGGACGGCGCGACGTGCGCCGAGCACAGAAGCGGCGAGCCATGCGCGGCCGACGCGCGCGACGGTGAATGCCGGGTGGGCCTCGCTGGTCGTGGCGATGCTGGTGTGGTCGGCGGCGTTCAGAGGGGTGCTGGCCTAGTTAACCGGAGCTTGCTGACGCCCGCGCAATTCGCGCGGCCGCGGCGGCCGCGCATTAGGCAAGGCCCGCTATGCTCCATACCGAGTTGGGATAGGAGCGGCGCTGGAAAACGCGCCGGTACGAAGATGAGGCGCGTGTTCGCCCTCCTGCTGATCGCGACATCGGGCTGGTTGCTGTACCAGACCGCGACCCATCATCTGGGCAGCGTCGAGCGGCTGTTCTCGGGCGATGTGCTTGCGCACCGCAACGACCTGGCGTTCGTGATGCCGGCCGTGGGCGGCGCGCTGGGGCTGCTGGGCGGACTGACGGTGTTCTTCAACGGACCCGGCGGGGCGGCGCTGGCGATGGCTGGCGGGCTGGCGGCGGCGGGGTTCACCCTCACCCTCAAGCAGACATTCGAGCTGGATCATATCCTCGGCAATGAGCTGGTGGTCGGCGTCTGCATCCTGATGCTCGCGGCGGTGACGGGATCGATATCGCGCGTCACGCGGCGCTCGCGCAGGACCGCCATGCAAGACGACGCCGAGCGTCCCTATGTTTCCGGCAGACGCGTTTACTGACCCTCTCTTCCCTTTGTTGACCGGGCGGCAGGGGCGCGTATAGCTCGCGCCACAAGCGAGCGGACGCGAGACAAGACCCATGAGCGAGACCTTTGACGTCGTCATCATCGGCGGCGGACCCGGCGGCTACAATTGCGCGACGCGCTGCGGCCAGCTGGGCATGAAGGTTGCGCTGATCGAGAAGCGCGACAAGCTGGGCGGGACCTGCCTGAACGTTGGCTGCATCCCTTCCAAGGCGATGCTGCACGCCTCCGAACTCTACGAGACGGCGGCGAAGGATTTCGCAGGGCTGGGCATCGAGGTGACGGGGCTGAAGCTCAACCTCGACAACATGCTGAAGCAGAAAGCGGACGCGGTGTCGGGCCTCACCGCCGGGATCGCCTACCTGATGAAGAAGCACAAGGTGACGGTGTTCAACGGCGCCGGACGCATCGATGGTCCGGGGCGCGTTGCAATCTCTCTTCAAGGAGGGGGCGACCAGGTGCTTGAGACGAAGAACATCGTGATCGCGACGGGCTCGGAGTGGACGCCGCTGCATGGCGTGGAGGTCGATGAAGAGCGCGTGGTGTCGTCGACGGGCGCGCTGTCGCTGAAGGCGGTGCCCAAGCGCATGATCGTGATCGGCGCGGGCATTATCGGGCTGGAACTGGGCTCGGTCTGGCGCAGGCTCGGCGCGGAGGTGACGGTGGTGGAGTATCTCGACCGCATCCTGCCCGGCGCGGATGGCGAAGTGGCCAAGCAGGCGCAGCGCATCTTCACCAAGCAGGGCATCGATTTCAAGCTCGGCATGAAAGTGATCGGCGTCGAAAAGCTGAAGTCGAAGCTCAAACTGTCGATGCAACCGGCGGCTGGCGGCGACGCCGAAACGCTGGATGCGGACATCGTGCTGCTGGCGATCGGGCGGCGTCCGTACACGGAAGGCCTCGGACTCGAGACGGTGGGCGTCACGCCGGATCGCCGCGGACAGATCGCCAACGAGCACTATCGCACCTCGGCGGAGGGCGTCTGGGTGATCGGCGATGTCACCACCGGTCCGATGCTGGCGCACAAGGCTGAAGACGAGGCCGTCGCCTGCGCCGAGCTGATCGCGGGCAAGGCGGGACATGTGAATTACGGCATCATTCCGGGCGTGGTTTACACCAAGCCGGAGATCGCCTGGGTGGGAAAGACCGAGGAAGAGCTGAAAGCGGAGGGCGTCGCCTACAAGGTCGGCAAGTTTCCGTTCTCGGCTAACTCGCGCGCCAAGACCAACCACGAGACGGATGGCTTCGCGAAGATCCTCGCGGATGCGGCGACTGACCGCGTGCTCGGCGCGCACCTGGTGGGTGTGGGCGTCGGCGAGATGATCGGCGAGGTCTGCGTGGCGATGGAATTCGGCGCAGCGTCGGAAGACATCGCGCGGACCTGCCATGCGCACCCGACGCTGACGGAGGCGATCCGGCAGGCGTCGATGGCGGTCGAAGGCTGGGCGATGCAGATGTAGGGGTGGTGCCATCCGGCTGCTTCGCAGCCAGCCCCCTCCGGCCCTTCGGGCCACCTCCCCCGCCGCTTCGCGTCGAGGGAGGACTTCCCCGTGCCGCTGCCGCACGGCGTGATCCATGACAGTTAACAGCACACCCCGGCATGGTCTTTGCGGGCTTGCCGTGCTTGGGTTTCGTGCGGTGTGCTTGGAGGGAATTTTTGAGTTCGGTATCGGCCCTGGGCGGTGAACTGGCGCAGGCGCGCGAAGCCGTGGCGGGGCGTCTGCGGGGCGTTGACCCATCCGACTTCCTGGCCCTGCGCCGCGCTTACGATGCATTCGCGCAGAACGACCCCACGCCGAAGATCGCAAGCGAATCCGCCATCGTGCTCAACGGCGTCTCCTGCCTTGGCGTGCTGCCGGAAGGCGGCAGCGGCGATCATGTGGTGTTCTGGTGCCATGGCGGCGGCTTCACCATGGGCTCGTCGAAATCGCATCGTGGGCTCGCGAGCCAGGTGGCGGGCCATGCCAAGATCGGCGCGATCCTTCCTGATTACAGGCTTGCGCCCGAGCATCGTCATCCGGCTGCGGTGGAGGATTGCGTTGCGGCCTATCTCGGCATGCTGAGCGAGGACGTGAAGGCGCACAATGTGATCCTTGCGGGCGACAGCGCCGGCGGCGCGCTGGCCATGGCGACGGTGTTGCGGCTGCGTGATATCGGCGCGTCGATGCCGGCCGGCATGATCCTGCTGTCGCCATGGATCGACCTTGCCAATCGCGGCTGGAGCCATGCAGCGAAGGCGCAGCGCGACCCGTTCCTGACCACCAAGGGGCTGAGCATCCGCGCGCAGGAATATTTCGGCGGCGGCGGCTCGATGCCGATCCTGGAGAGCGACCTGCGCGGCCTGCCGCCCACCTACATCCAGACCGGCGAGGCCGAGATCCTGATGTCGGATTCAACCGCGCTGACCGAGCGCCTTGGCGCCGCGGGCGTGCCGGTCACGCTGGAAATCTGGCCGGACATGTTTCATGTCTTCCAGGCGCGGTATGCGGGGTTGAGCCAGGCGCGACAGGCGGTCGAGCGGCTGGGCAAATGGGCTGCGGCGCATGTGGGGAAGTAGGCTTTGCGCTGTTGAGGATGGAAGCGTGTCATAGACACGCGTTCCCGGCGAAGGCCGGGATCCAGGCCCAGCAGGAAAGCCGCACCCAGCGCGTCGGAAACATGGTCGAGCGCTGACGCGCGCTTCTTCTCGTGGACTGGATCCCGGCCTTCGCCGGGAACGCGTGCACTATCGTGCACGCTTCCGGCGCGCCGACGCTACTTCTCGAACGCTGCATCCAGGAAGGCCGCGAGCTCCTTCTGGTGCAAGGCCATCGTGCCCGCCGCAGTGGAGGCGGAGGCGGGGCGGCCGACATAGCGGGGGCGTTTGTGTTTGACGTCCAGCTTCTCGAGCGTCTTTTCGATGTTCCAGTCGACGAACGACCATGAGCCCATGTTGCGGGGCTCTTCCTGGCACCAGACCATGTCAGCCTGCGGGAAGCGTGCGAGTTCCTTCATCAGGGACGCCACGGGGAAAGGATAGAGCTGCTCGACGCGCAGCAGATAGACGTCGTTGATCCCGCGTTTCTCGCGCTCCTCGAAGAGATCGAAATAGACCTTGCCCGAGCACATCACGACGCGGCGGATGTCCTTGTCGGACTTGAGCGTGACGTCGGCGCGGCATTCCGGCACCTCGGCGCCATCCACGAGGATGCGGTGGAAAGAGGTGTTGGGTCCCATGTCCTTGAAGAACGACACGGCGCGCTTGTGGCGCAGCAGCGATTTCGGCGTCATCACGATGAGCGGCTTGCGAAAGTCGCGGTGCATCTGGCGGCGCAGCGCGTGGTAGTAGTTCGCCGGCGTGGTGCAGTTGACGACCTGCATGTTGTCCTGCGCGCACATTTGCAGGAAGCGCTCGAGACGGGCGGAGGAGTGTTCAGGCCCCTGCCCTTCGTAACCGTGCGGCAGCAGGCAGACGAGGCCCGACATGCGCAGCCATTTGCGCTCCCCTGACGAGATGAACTGGTCGAACAAGACTTGCGCGCCATTGGCGAAGTCGCCGAACTGGGCTTCCCACAGCACGAGCGTCTGCGGCGCCGTCAGCGAATAGCCGTACTCGTAGCCGAGCACGGCTTCTTCGGAGAGCAGCGAGTCGATGACTTCGTAGTTCGCCTGCGTCGGCGAAAGGTGGTTGAGGGGCGTGTAGCGCTCTTCCGTCACCTGATCGACGAGGTGGGAGTGGCGCTGGGTGAACGTGCCGCGGCACGAGTCCTGGCCCGACAGTCGCACAGGGAAGCCCTCTTCCAGCAGCGTGGCGAAGGCCATGTGTTCAGCCATGCCCCAGTCGAGCCCCTCGCCGGTCTCGGCCATCTTGCGGCGCGCATCGACCGTGCGGGCGACGGTCTTGTGGATGTTGAAACCGCCCGGGACGGCGGTGATCCTGGCGCCGAGGTTCTTCAACTTGGCTATCGCAACGCCGGTCTTGCCGCGCGATTCTTCGTCCTTCGGGAGACCGAGGCCTGCCCATTTGCCATCCAGCCAGTCCGCGGCGCCGGGCTTGAACGTCTTGGCTTTCTCGAACTCCTGATCGAGATGGGTTTCCATCTCGGCGACCATGGCGTTGACCGCGTCCTCGGTGATGACGCCTTCATCGACGAGGCGGCGCGAATAGAGTTCGCGCGTTGACGACTGGTCGCGGATCCGGGCGTACATCTGCGGCTGCGTCATGGTCGGATCATCGCCTTCGTTGTGACCGAAGCGGCGGTAGCAGAACATGTCGATGACCACGTCCTTGCGGAACAGCTGGCGGTATTCGGTGGCGACCTTGGCCGCATAGACGACGGCTTCCGGGTCATCGCCGTTGACGTGGAAGATGGGCGCATCAACCATCTTCGCGACGTCCGACGGATAGGGCGATGAACACGAAAAAGACGGCGCGGTGGTGAAGCCGATCTGGTTGTTGACGATGAAGTGCATCGCCCCGCCCGTGCGATAGCCGGCAAGGCCTGACAGCGCGAAGCATTCGGCGACCACGCCCTGGCCGGCGAAGGCCGCGTCCCCATGCAGCAGCAAGGGCATGACCTTGACGCGGCGCTGGTCTCTCTCGTGCGGATCGACAGCGCGCGTGCCGCCGGCCTCGATCTCGTCGAAGAACTGCTTCGCGCGGGCCTTGCCCAGCACGACCGGGTTGACGATTTCGAGGTGGGACGGGTTCGCCGTCAGGGACAGGTGGACGTTGTGGCCGTCGAACTCGCGGTCCGATGAGGCGCCGAGGTGGTACTTCACGTCGCCCGAGCCGTAATCGTCCGAGCCCTGCGTGTTGCCGCCCTGAAATTCGAAGAAGATCTTGTGGTAGGGCTTGCCCATCACGGCGGCGAGCACGTTGAGGCGGCCGCGGTGGGACATGCCGACGATGATCTCGTCGACGCCGAGTGCGCCGCCGCGCTTGATGATCTGCTCCAGCGCCGGGACAGCGGCTTCACCGCCATCAAGGCCGAAGCGCTTGGTGCCGGGATAGCGCTTGTGCAGGAAGCGCTCGAAGGCTTCCGCCTCGACGAGCTTTTTCAGTATCGCGCGCTTGCCCTCGGGCGTGAAGGAAATTTCCTTGTCCTTGCCCTCGATGCGCTGCTGCAGCCAGGACTTCTCCTCCGGATCGGAGATGTGCATGAACTCGACAGCGAAGGTGCCGCAATAGGTCCGTTTCAGGATGTCGAGCATCTGGCGCGGCGTCGCGTAGTCGAGGCCGAGCACGTTGTCGATGTAGATGCGGCGGTCCATGTCCTTCGGACCGAAGCCGTAGGTTTTCGGATCAAGCTCGGGCTGCTCTTCGCGCTTGAGCATCGCCAGCGGGTCGAGGTTGGCCGCGAGGTGGCCGCGCATGCGGAAGGCGCGGATCATCATGATGGCGCGTATCGAATCCTGCACCTGCTGGTGGAGATCGGCGGGGGCGATGACGGGGCCGACTTGCGGCGCCTTCTTCACGTCCTTCGCGGGCGCCACGCCCCAGTTGCCGTCCATCGCGGAGACCAGTTCGCCATTCTGGTGCTTCAGCGGCTCCTGCCATTCAGGACCGCGGGCGGCGTGGGTGGCGTCGGCGGCGGGGTCGGCGACGCCGCGAAAGAAACGCTGCCAGCTTTCAGGGACGGAGGCCGGGTCCTCGGCGTACTGGGCGTAGAGCTGTTCGATGTATGCGGCGTTCGCGCCGTAGAGGAACGACGTCTCCAGCATGGCTTCGTTGTCCATGCCCCTTGCCTGGGCAAGAATGGCGTCGCCGGCCTTCGCCTGGATATTCATGTTCTGCGTCCTGTAGCGCCAGAATCGGGACCCCTGCCCCGGGCGCGATTGGTGGCACTCAGATGCTGCTTTTTGCGGCCCGACTCAACCCGAAAGGGTGAGACAGCCTGCACATAATACGATCACCGGTTACCGGATTGTTTCCGCCGTGGAACGAGGCCGAAAACGCCCCGCAGATGCTCGACATGGCGAAACACTATCGTTTCAGCACTTCGCTCATTGTCGTGCCCAGCCGCGCCGGGCTGGGGGAGACGACGATGCCGGCCGATTCCATGGCGGCGATCTTCGATTCGGCATCGCCCTTGCCGCCTGAAACGATGGCGCCGGCATGGCCCATGGTGCGTCCCTTGGGCGCCGTGCGGCCGGCGATGAAGCCGACCATCGGCTTCCTGCGGCCGCGCTTCGCCTCGTCCTTGATGAACTGGGCGGCGTCTTCTTCCCCCGAACCGCCGATCTCGCCGATCATGATGATGGCTTTCGTCTCGTCGTCGGCGAGGAACATTTCGAGGATGTCGATGAAGTCCGTGCCCTTCACCGGGTCGCCGCCGATGCCGACGGCCGTGGTCTGGCCGAGGCCCTCGCTGGTGGTCTGGAAGACGGCCTCGTAGGTGAGCGTTCCCGAGCGCGAGAGCACGCCGATATTGCCCTTGGAGAAGATCGAGCCCGGCATGATCCCGATCTTGCACTGGCCCGGCGTCAGCACGCCCGGGCAGTTGGGTCCGATCAGGCGCGACTTCGATTTCGAAAGCTTGTCCTTCACGCGCACCATGTCGAGCACGGGAACGCCCTCGGTGATCGTGACGATCAGCGGGATTTCGGCGTCGATGGCTTCTTCGATCGCGGCGGCGCAGAATTTCGGCGGGACATAGATGACCGTGGCGTTGGCGCCGGTCTTGTCGCGGGCTTCGGCGACGGTGTTGAACAGCGGGCGCTGGACTTTCGAGCCGTCAGGCAGCGTGCCTTCCCATTGTGTTCCACCTTTGCCGGGTGTGATGCCGCCGACGAACTGCGTGCCGTACGCAATGCCCTGCTCGGTGTGGAACGTGCCGGTCTTGCCGGTCATGCCCTGGGTGAGGACTTTGGTGTTCTTGTCGATCAGGATGGACATCGCGGAACCTTGGGACTGTCGTGTGGTGACTGTCAGAAATGAAAATGGGCGGACCAGCGGCCCGCCCAAAGCTTACTTGCCTTTGACGGCCGCAACGATCTTCTGCGCGGCGTCGTCGAGATCGTTGGCGGGGACCACATTGAGGCCCGAATCCTTGATGATCTTCTTGCCCAGCTCGGCATTGGTGCCTTCGAGGCGGACGACCAGCGGGACCGCGAGGTTGGTCTCGCGAACCGCGGCCAGCACGCCCTCGGCGATGACGTCGCACTTCATGATGCCGCCGAAGATGTTCACGAGGATGCCCTTCACCTTGGGGTCCTTCATGATGATCTTGAAAGCGGCCGCGACCTTCTCTTTCCCGGCGCCGCCGCCGACGTCGCAGAAATTGGCGGGCTCCTCGCCATAGAGCTTGATGATGTCCATCGTCGCCATGGCAAGGCCCGCGCCGTTGACCATGCAGCCGATCGTGCCGTCGAGCGCGATGTAGGCGAGGTCCCACTCGGAGGCCTCGATCTCTTTTTCGTCTTCCTCGGTCTTGTCGCGCAGGGCCTGGATGTCGGGGTGGCGGAACAGCGCGTTGCCGTCGAACGAGACCTTGGCGTCGAGCACACGGACGCGGCCATCTTTCATGACGATGAGCGGGTTGATCTCCAGCATCGCCATGTCCTTCTCGACGAAGGCCTTGTAGAGGATGCGCGCGAGGCCGATCATGTCGGTGCGGGCCTGGCCTTCGAGCTTCAGGGCATCGCAGATCGCGTTGGCGTCGGCCTCGGTGACGCCGGTCGAGGGCTCGATCGGGAGCGTCATGATGCGGTCGGGCGTGTCGTGAGCGACGGCTTCGATGTCCATGCCGCCTTCGGTCGAGACCACGAACGCGATCTTGCCGGTGCCGCGATCGACGAGCAGCGAGAGGTAGAGTTCCTTCTCGATGTCGGCGCCGTCTTCGATGTAGATGCGGTTGACCTGTTTGCCGCCAGCGCCGGTCTGGGCGGTCACCAGCGTCCTGCCGAGCATGGCCTTCACATGGTCGAGCGCTTGCTCCTTCGAGAAGCCGAGGCGGACGCCGCCTTTTTCGCCGGCTTCCTTCTCGAGGAACTTACCCTTGCCGCGGCCTCCGGCGTGGATCTGTGATTTCACGACCCAGAGCGGTCCCGGCAGCGCGTCGATCGCAGCCTGGGCCTGATCAACCGAAGTGATGGCGACGCCGAGGGCGACGGGTGCGCCGAACGACTTCAGCACTTCTTTTGCCTGGTGCTCGTGGATGTTCATGAAACTGTTCCTGAAAGACGGGCTTGGCAGGCCCTGCTCGGGCGTGTGGCGATAGCGCATGGGGCGCCGCCGCGCAACGTGGGCGATGGCGCCTGTTTTGCGCCCGATCAGACCGGTTTGGGCTCGGATACGGTCGGCGGTGTTTCGCCGGTCGAGGCGGCACGTTCATCCTCGTCCGCGACCGCCCCCTGCACGACGCTGGTGGCCTGGACCGGGTTGAAGGGCGATCGTTGCGAGCGCGGCGGCCGATCGCGAATGAACAGCCGCCCGAGATTGGCCGCCATCAGCGCGAAATAGCCGAAGGCGACGGCGAGAAAGACGCCCGGCTGTCCCGCCTGCGTATCGGCGACGGCGCCGGTGAGGATGGGTCCGAGCACCGAGCCGCCCGCCCAGATGAAGAGCATGCCCGACATGACCTGCGCGATCTGGCCCGAGTCGGTGCGGTCGGTCGCGTGGCTGGCCGAGATCGAATAGAAGGACATCGCTCCCCCGCCCCACAGCGCTGACAAGAGCACAGTGATCGAGAACGAGACCCTGCCCGCGGTGAGATAGAGCGCGACACAGGCGACCAGCGCGAGGAAGGCGAGGAAGGCCACCACCAGCCGCCGGTCGATCCTGTCCGAGATCAGCCCTGCCGGCCATTGCGTGACAACGCCGCCGAGCATCGCGGCGATGTAGAGCGTGGCGGCCGATGACGAGCCCTCGCCCGGCTGCAGCTCGAGCGCATAGAGCGGCAACTGCGTGGTGACGCCGGTGTTGCAAAGGCCCGCGATCACTGCCCCGGCGAGCGCGGCGGGCGGGATGCGGAAGATGCCGTTGAGGCTGAGCGCCTCGCGGTCGGGCAGGACGGGCTGGGCGCGCTGGGTGGCGCAGAGCGGGATGACCGCGAGGATCATCAGGAGCCCGGCCCAGATGAAAGGGCGGATGTCGTCTGCGGCGTGGTCGATGATCAGGAGAGGACCGCCGCAGATCGCGAGCTTGATCATCAGCTGGTAGAGACCCATCACGCCGCCGCGCTTCGAGCGGGGCGTCGAATCCGCGATCCAGCTTTCGGCCGCGGTGAACATCACGGCGGAGGCGGCGCCCTGTGCAAGGCGGAACAGCGCCCAGGCGACAGCGTCGAACGACAGGCCCATCGAGAGAATGCCGACGGCGTAGATGGCGGCGGCGGCGGAATAAGCGCGGATGTGTCCCACCTGCCGCACGATGTCGGGCGCGAACCATGCGCCGGCCATGAAACCCGCCGAGAAGGATGCCGCGACGAGGCCAACTCCAAGCGCGGACGCGCCCATGTAATCGAGCGCAAGCGGCGTCGTGACGCTCAGCACGCCGGAAGCGGCCTGGAGCAGCATCACGGCGAGGATCAGGGAGGCGACGTTTCGGTAGACGGTCATGGAGAAGATCGCCGTGCGATTCTTGTTATCGCTTCGGCTCTAGCTCGCTTTGCGGCCACGCGCGTCTAAATTTTTCTTGTAGGCGGCATCCGCCCGCGTCGCGGGCAGCCCCCTCCGAACGCTTCGCGGCCACCTCCCCCGCCTGCTTCGCAGTCGAGGGAGGACTTCCCGGTGTGGCTTGAAGTCCTCCCTCGCACGAAGTGCGGGGGAGGTGGCACGCGAAGCGTGACGGAGGGGGCTGCCTGCCAAGCAGGCTGATCGGGCTACGCCCACGTCCCGTGAAATCCGAGCGGCCAGACATAGTCCGCCTGCCACACTGCAACCGGGCCGTCTTCGATGTTGGCGGCGTCGAAGGCCCAGACTTCGCTGCGGCCGGAGCGCGTGTTGATCGCGGGGCCGATGAGCCAGGAATCCTTCTCCGATGAGCCGCCAGGCTTTGGAATGAACAGGTGCTCTTCCACGATGTAGTGAGACCCGAAATCGTAGACCTGCGCCTTGCCGCTGGACCAGTCCTGCAGCGCCAGAGCGCTGCCGCCGGGCTGATCCTTGACCGAGCCGGTGACCATCGTGGTAAGTTTTCGCGACAAGCCGTGGCGGCGCGGATCGACCTGCGGAAAGTCGCCGGCGATGTTGGTTTCGGTGAGTTTGGCGTCGCCTGACTTGCCGATAGCCACCATGGTCAGCTTCGATGGCCTGTCATAGCCCGAGAGCTTGCCGCGGATTTCCTGTGCGCCGCCACCCGAGCCGAGCACGGGTTCGGGATAGAAGGCGGCGTCGAGGCGAATGGTGCCGTCGCTTTCCTCCCACGCGGCACCGGTGTGGTAGAAGGCGCGGGCCGGGCCCTGCGCCCAGCGGGTTTTCGTGAGGTCGTCCTTGTCGACGATCAGGTACTTCATCCCCTCCTCCGGCTTCCACTCGAAGCCATCGATGAAGGGCGGCGTGGTGCGGGTCTGGATCCAGGGCTGGACAAGGATGACAAGCTTGCGCTCGGTCATCGTCCAGTCGTGGATATAGGCGGCGGCGCCGATATCGACCATGCCGAAGCTGGCGACCGAGCCATCCGGATTGATGTTGTAGATGCCCACCTGGCGACCGTTGAGGGCGAGGTTCCAGATGCGGCCATCGGGATCGCGTTTGGGGTGGGCGAGGAAGGGCATACCCTTCAGGTCATTGCGCCACTCTTTCAGACCCTTGGTTTCCAGCGTCACCGGGTCGAGCCGGTAGGGCGTGCCAGCCTCCCACAGCGCCAGCAATTCGCCGCCCGACATCATCACCGAGATATTGCCGGGGTTCACATCGTTGGCGGAGGCGACCGAATAGGACGGATCGCCCACAGTGCCAAAGCCGGGAGCGAGGAACTTGCCCGCCGCCATTTCGCGCTGGCGCTTGGGCGTGTCGACATAGCGCCCGGTATGGACCGCCTTGCCGTCGGCGATGTTGATGCGCTGGACCATGCCG
Source organism: Alphaproteobacteria bacterium (assembly GCA_031419455.1). Taxonomy (GTDB): domain Bacteria; phylum Pseudomonadota; class Alphaproteobacteria; order Caulobacterales; family Hyphomonadaceae; genus UBA7672. The sequence goes on along the minus strand of JANOKS010000176.1, from coordinate 54,034 downwards.
TCGCCGTCGAACCAGTGCGTGGCGTAGGCGTCGCCGTGTTTGAAATGCGCGGGACCGTTCCGGTACAGCGTGCCAGCGAGGCCGGCGGGCGCCTTGCCGGAGACGAGACGCATCGGCGCAGGGCCGAAGCCCTTGGCAGGCGCGGTGGCGTAGCCGACATGCCAGGGCGGCATGTCGTTGTTGGCGAAGGCTGATGGACTGACCGCAAGGCTTGCGCCGGTCATCAGGCCGGCATGGAGGAAGAGGCGGCGGGAGAGGTTCATGGCGATTGCTCCTGCTGGCCGGATCAGTTGAACTTGATCGCGTGCGCGGTCGCGTGCGCGGTCGCAGGCGCCGCCACGTCGAACTTCGCCGCGTCCCACTTGGCGGGGCCGAACTGGGCAGGGGCGCTGTTCGAGAACGCGAACGGCTCGGTGGGCATGCCGAAGGCGTTGGTCCCCATCTTCCCGTCGCCATCGACGTCGTGGAACATCTTGATCCCGTACTGCCCGGGCGGCAGGTCGAACGTCGCGGTCACGGTCTCGCCCGTGACAGGTATCGACCCGCCATTGACGGCCTTGTCGGTCTCGTACCCGGCGGCGTCATAGATTCCGAGAGAAAGCGCGCCCTTGTGCTCCTTGATGTTGGAGATCGTGAGGGTGAGCTGGGCCTTGGCAGGCTCGGCGGTAGCAGTCTGTGGATAAATCAGCGCCACAGCCAGCAGCGCGGCGGGGAGGAGACCGGCGGCGGACAGTAGCAGAGAAAGGATCGGGAGACGGTTGATCGAGGTGGTCATGGGGGAGGAACTCCGTGGATTCGGGGTTTCGCTTTGTGTTCCGCGGCCGGGTTCTGCCCAGCGAGGCCAATCTCGCCCCATCCGCCGCCGCCCGCCACACCAATTGCGCGAATGGGCTGTTTTGCTTCGCGAAACGGCGGGGTACACCACTCACGAAGCGCGAAATGCAGCCCCGACAGCCCACGAAACGCATGTGACCGAGCCGACCGAGACCGTCAAACCTGCAGCAGCTGGCCTCATCCAGGCCTGGGGCGGCGGCGTGCTGCGCGGCGTCGTGATCTGCCTGGTGCTGGGGCTGATCTTCGCGTGGCTGGGCGTCTATGAATCGAGCCAGATCCCCTTCCCGGAACGCGTCGTCTACTGGACAGGCCTGATCGCCCTTGGGTTCGTGTCCGCCGCGCTGGTGAACCCGTGGGTGTTCGAGCGCAGGATGGCGAGCGCGCACCCGGCCGTCCAGATCGGCGTGGTGTCGTGCGTGATCTCGGTCCCGATCACGATCGGCCTCATCGTGATCGAATACCTGTCGGACGGCACGGTGGCGGAGCCGGCGTGGTGGTGGATCCAGTTCGGCTATGTGATCGTGGTCTCCGTCCTGCTGACGACGGCTGGCTGGGCGCTGGACCGGCTGGGGCGGCAGGCCGCGGCGCCGGTCCCCGCGGGGCAGGCTGCGCCGATCCCCGCCACAACGCCGCTGGCCTTCGCCGACCGCCTGCCGGCGAAATTCCGTTCCGCCGAGATTCATGCCGTCTCGGCAGAGGACCACTATCTCCGGATCCACACCAGCGCCGGCGAGACGATGATCCTGATGCGACTTGCGGATGCGATTCGCGAACTCGCCGCGCTCGAAGGCATGCAGACTCACCGGTCATGGTGGGTGGCGCGGCAGGGCCTGTCTGATGTCGGCAAGGGTGACGGACGCGTGACGCTGAAGCTCAAGTCAGGCGCCGAGGCGCCCGTGAGCCGGACATATGTGAAGGCGGTCAAGGACGCGGGCTGGTTGTGATCAAATCCGCGCGTGGCGTTCCTGCGCCGACAGCTTGTCGATCAGTTCAGCCACGAAGCGGATGTGGGCGCGCAGGCGGTAGAGGTCGTCAGTATAGCTGACGGGCACTTCGACCTTGCCCGCTTCCTCCTGCAGGTCGGCGAGCTTGGCGCGTACTTCCATGCGCTCTTCGGCGCTCGTGGCGGCGCGACCGACCGCCTCCAGCGCGCGCAGGTCGTTGTACCAGACATAGATCTTGCGCCGGATGCGCCAGCGATAGAGCGGCGGGGCTGCGCGGACCAGCGGGATCATCAGCGTCACCAGCGGAATGGCCAGCACCCAGGCGCGTTCGAGAAAGTTGGCGACGCTGTAGGGGAAGACTCGCCGCAGGAAGCTGGGGCCGTTGTCGTAGTAGCGCTTCGCCTCGTCCGAGATCGCGATGTCGGCCAGTTGCGGCGCCGGGAAGCGGCCGGGGTCCGACAGCAGGGAGCCGCCGCCATGGGCTGCCAGCGCGGCCTCGATCAGCAGGGACTGGATGGCGGGATGCAGGTCTTCCCGAACAACAATCTGCGCGGCGGGCGCGATCAGCATCACATCCTCGCGCGGCAGGATCGCCTTGAGGTCGAGCACGCCGCGATAGAGCATCACCTCGTCGAGATAGGGATGACGACGGGCGAGCGCATGCGCTTCGCGCATCGAGAGCAAACCTATGGCGGGATCGCCAACGAGCCCCGCGAGCCATGGCGCGGTGGCGCCCGAGACCACCATCGCCACATCGATCTCGCCGGCCTGCAGCGCGGCCGCCGCCGCCTGCCCGGCCAGCGGGACGGCCGTGTAGGTGTTGGGTGCGACGCCGGCTTCGGACAAGAGAAGCGTCGCCAGCACGCGCACGCCCGAGCCCTCCGGCCCGATTGCGACGCGGCGGCCTGCGACGTCCTGCAGGCTCGCCACGCTGACAGAACTGCGATGGAAAACCCACAGCGGCTCGTAGAACACGGCGCCGAGCGAGCGGACGCCGTCCTGTCCCAGATCGCCAGCCAGCCCGGTCTGCACGATGCCGGCATCCGCCTGTCCGGATTTCACGCGCGCAAGGTTGTCGACCGAGCCTGCCGTCTCGAGGACGTCCACCTCGACATCGAATTCGCCCAGCGTCTTCGCATAGCCGGCCGCCGTCGCTGCATAGGCGCCGCCTGACGCGCCGCCCGCAATCACGATCCGCTTGGGCGGCGCAGGCGACATGAACATGAAGGCCACGACGAGGCCGAGCACAACGATGGCGACCGGAGCGCCGTACACGCGAAGAAAGTTCATCATTGCCGGTGACCCATCCGATTCCGCCACGCCCGCGCCGCAACCCTAAGCCGTCACTTAACGATTTGGAATCGCAAACACCATGCGTGCGGGTTTCGCCGCAATCGCCTTCGAGATGCCTTGACTCGCATCGTATTTCCGCCTGTGCGCCCGCCTTCCCTGCGCCCTCGCCGACTAGAAGGAACAGGGACGCCATGTCGGACTCAACTACAGGCGCCAGCCCCAGTGGGGGCGGCGGCTTCGATCTTGGACGGCTTTTGCCGCAGAGATCGTTCGGACTGAAATTGATGCTGGTGTGCGCATTGGCGCTGTCGATGGCCGTGCCAGCGGGCTTCGTCTACATGATCTTCACCTCCCGTGCGATGGCCGCCCAGACTGCCATCATGGACGTGACGTCGCTGCAGGCAGGATCGCAGAACCTGATGGGGCCGGTGATCATCGTGCCGTTTGACGAGGAAACGGTCGTCTCCCTCGCCAACGTGAATCAGATGCGCCGCAGGCCAGGCCACATGATTCTCTATGCCGAAACAGGCCAGGCGAATGCCGAGCTTGCAACAGAGATCCGGAAACGCGGCCTGCAGCAGGTTCCGGTCTACAACGTCGCCGCGAACTTCACCGCCACGTTCAACACGGACCGTATCGCCGCCGAAGCTCCATCCGGCGCCGTGCTGCGCTGGAGCGATGCGCGGATCGTGATGAATGTCAGCGACCTGCGCGGCGCAAAGGACGCGCAGATAGCCGTCGCAGGACGGCCGCTGGAGGTTGCCCCCGTCGAGTTCGACAGGACCGATTCCGACGACCAGCCGAACCAGACATTGCGGGTTCTCGGCGCGCCGCTCGGATGGACGGAGCAACCTGCATCGGCAACGCTTCCCGTGCAGGCCATGCTGAACGTGTCGGGCGCGCAGAACATCTCGCTCGCCACGTTCGCCCGCGACACGACCATCGCCCTCGCCGGAAACTGGGGCGCGCCGAGCTTCGACAGCGGCGTCCTGCCGGATACGCGCGAGGTTAAGGCGAACGCGTTCTCCGCCAACTGGCGCATCCCGTTCCTCGCCCGGGGCGTTCCGGGCGCCGGCGCCGACCTGTGGTTCGACCGGCTCATGAGTCCGGGCGCAAGCCTGATCGATGAAGCCAGCCCGTACCAGAGCGTTGACCGTGCGCTGAAATACGCGCCGATGTTCATCGGCCTCGTCTTTCTCACCTACTTCCTGTTCGAGGTGACGAGTGGCCGCCGGGCGCACCCGGCGCAATACGTGCTCGTCGGACTGGCGCAGACGATCTTCTACATGCTGCTGTTGTCGATTTCGGAAGTGGCGGGGTTCAACACGGGCTTCCTCACCGCTGCCGTCGGCACCGTGCTGGCGCTATCGCTTTACGCAGGATCGGTATTCGGCTCCCGCATGGCGGCGGTGAAGGCGCTGGGCGTATTCTCGATGCTCTACGGCCTGATCTACGTGCTGCTGCGGCAGGAAGACTACGCCCTGCTGGTGGGCTCCATCGCTTCGTTCCTCGCGATTGCTGGCACGATGTGGATGACACGCAAGCTGGATTGGTACGGCGTCGGCCGGACCCCGCCTCCTGCGCCGCGCGAAACAACGGCTTGACATGCCGGGCCGAAACGGAAGGGGCGGGTGGCAGGACCCGCCCCCTTACCTGCCTGAAAGCGGATGAATGCTCGCGATGGCGTGCCTAGCCGCGTAGCGGCTCGAATGGACGCTCGGGGTCCTTTGGCAGCTGGTGATCGACATACTCGCGCAGCCGGTCCGTCACTGCCTGCGGATCGCCTGCCAGATGCTCCCACGGGATCTGCGGCCCGAATGTGAGGTGCGCGCGCGCGCCCTTCTTGTTGAGCAGCTCATGGAACAGCGTGATGTCGCGCAACTCGCGGTTGAGCCCGCAGAAGGTGTAGTAGAGCTTCGAATTGCGGCTTGCGATATGCAGCGGCGTCACCGGCGTCTTGCTCTTGCGCGCAAGGCTCACTGCGGTCTGATGCCAGGGTTCGTCCACCAGCCTGCCCTCGCGCATTTGCGCCAGAGCGCCGGATGGAAAGATCATCAGCAGGCGCTCGTTCGCAAATGTCGCGCTGGTACGCCGCAGCGTCTCGCGCGTTTTCTGCATCGAGCGCTTGTCCTGCACCCACTCCACCGGGATGATCACCTCGGCAAAGCGTGGATTGATGCGGCAGGCGTCAGCGTTGGCCATGATCTCGATATCGGTGCGGATGTCCGACAACGCAGCCAGCGCGATCGAACCATCGGCAAGGCCGGTCGGGTGGTTGGAGACGATCATAGCCTTGCCGGTGCGCGGGACTTTTTCAAGGCCGCTGCTGGTCACTTTCAGGCCCAGAACCCGGTCGAGATAGGCAAAGCACGCAGCCCCCGAATTGATCTGCCTGATGTCGTCGGCCCAGCGCAGGGCCTTCCTGTATCCGAGCAGCTGGAAGAGGATTGGGCGCACAGCCGGCCACGACCAGTGCGTAACCCATGTGGGGCATCTTTCCTCGATCAGGATATCAACTATGTGTCCATCGCCCATTTCGGGGTCAATGAAGGCCGACAGGCCTACATCAGCGACAGGAGATTCCGGATGGGTCACATTGTTCACCGGCTGTGGGTTCACCGATTTTTGTCGCCAAAGGATCGGTCCGTGCTGTTAACCATTCGTAACGGTTCGCGCGCGAAAACTGTGTTGCACACAATTCGCGCTGGCGAAATGTGTGCGCGGCGCTTCAGCGCCAGTCTGCCGGTTGGGTCTTTGCATGCCCGCCGGACTTGGGGAAACTGAGATGAAAGTACTTTGGGTGGAGGATCACGCCCGTGCCGGCGAGCTTCTGGCCGCAGCAGCAGCTGCAGCCTCGCGCCGCCGCTACGGCATCGACCTTGTCATCGCCACGACCCTGCTGGACGCCGAGCGCAAGCTGCGGCTTGAGCGCTTCGACCTGGTCGTGATCGACCTGATGCTGCCGGACTCGACCGATGAGGACGCCACTGTCACCCGTATCGCCAGCATGGGCCGCTTCCGCGTCGCCATCGTCTCCGCAAGCGACAAGCGCGACGACGTCATGCGCAGCCTGGTTCGCGCCGGCGTCGATTGCGCGCCGAAGGCCGTCGGCAAGGAAGACCTGCCGCTGGCCGACTTCGTGCGCCGGCCGGAGCTGTTCCGTGATTTCCTCAACAGCCTGATGCCGGGCGCGACGTCGCAATCGGTCGCCGGCTGACCGCGACGCGAAACCGCTTTCCCTGCCTGCCCTTTCCCCGCTATGCGCGAACCTGAATGACGCGCGTGAAACAGCTCTACTCCGAACGCCTGGCCGCCGGGCGGCTGACGGCTGATCCGGCCCAGGCGGACGCCGTGGAGCGGCTCGATGCGCTGGCCAGGGCGCTCACCGCCTCGCGCGGCTGGTTCGGCTCGGCAAGGCCCACGCGCGGGCTCTACATCTGGGGCGCCGTTGGCCGCGGCAAGTCGATGCTGATGGACATGTTCTTCGAGGCGCTGGCCATCAAGGACAAGCGCCGCGTCCACTTCCACGACTTCATGCTGGATACCCACGCCTTCATCTTCGACTGGCGCAAGACCGGATCGGGCGACCCGATCGCGCCAGCTGCGAAGCACATTGCAGACACGGCGCGCGTGCTGTGCTTCGACGAATTCCACGTCACCCAGATTGCCGACGCAATGATCCTCAGCCGCCTGTTCGAGCAGCTGTTCGAGCGCGGCGTCACCATCGTGGCGACGTCCAACCGCAAGCCGTCGGACCTCTACACCAACGGCATCAACCGCGAACTCTTCCTGCCCTTCATCCGCAGGCTGGAGCAGGAAGTGGATGTGCTGGAGCTGAAGGCCGCGCGCGATTATCGCCTGGAGCGCCTCACGGCGGCCCCCGTCTACTACACGCCGCTGGGCAGGGAATCAGACGCCGCGATGGACGCTGCCTTTGTCCGCCTGACCGCCGGCGCGGCGCCTGTCCCCGAGACGCTCGATGTCGCCGGCCGCAAGCTCCATGTCCCGCGCCAGGCGATGGGCGCAGCGCGCTTCACCTTCGACGAGCTGTGCAAGCAGCCACTTGGCGCCGCCGACTATCTCCAGCTTGCCCGCCACTATCCTACCGTGCTGGTCGATCGCGTGCCGCGCATGGGCAAGGACGAGCGCACATGGGCCGCTCGCTTCGTGACGCTGGTCGATGCGCTCTACGAATCGAAAACCAAGCTCCTGATGTCGGCCGATGCGCCGCCGGACGAACTCTACAGCTCCGGCGATGGCGCGTTTGAATTCCAGCGCACCGCAAGCCGCCTGCACGAAATGGCCTCGGCGGACTATCTCGCTGCCGAGCGCGAACAGGCGGCAGAGCCCGTCAATTAGCCGCTACCCTGCAGCGCGCGGATTGACTTGGCTTTCGAATGGCGGAACGTCCGGCAACTGAGGGACGGACACCACATGAAGATGAACATGCCTTTGCTGGCCTGCGCTGCTGCGCTTGCCGCAATCGCCGCGCCATTCGCGCTGGCGCAGGATCAGACCGTCAACGACTATGTCCGCGGGCTGATCGATGAATTCGCCGACCCGAGCGAGACGCTGGTGGGCAGTATCCAGCTCGAAGAGCTTGAAATCGACGCGAGCACCGAGTTCGTCTTCGAGATCGATCCGGACACGACCTACTATGTGTACAGCGCCTGCGACGACGACTGCTACGATATCGATCTCTTTGCGCACGATGCCGTTGAGGACCCGGTCGACGGCGACGATGAAGATGACGCGACGCCCATCCTCGTGATCCTGCCGGGAGAGTCGGGCGACGAACTACACGTCGTTGTCGAACTGATCGATTGCGAAACGGAGACCTGCGTCGTCGGCGTGGGACTTTATGCGGCCGACGAGTAGGGGCCTTGCCATGAAACTGCGCGTGACTGCTGCTGCGACGCTGGTCCTGCTGGCAGCGCCTCTGGCCGGCGCTGGAAAGCTCTCCGAAGATTCCCGCAAGGAAATCGCCGGGCTTCTGAAGCTGGTGACGACGCACGAACCCCTTGGCGACATCCGGTTCGGCGAGATCAAGACGGGGGAAGTCGTCTCGATCACGCTGCCGGGTGACGCCACGGTCGAGTATTACGTCAATGCGATCGCCGACGACGACGCGGGCAATATCGACCTTGTCGCGCTGGAGGCGGACGGCACGGAGATCGATCTGGACGACGCGCCCGACAATGCTCCCGTCCTGCACATCCCGGCATCCGAATACCGCTCTGTGCTGGACAAGCCCACGGGCATCGTCCGGAACATGACGCTCCAGGTTCGCATGGTCGACTGCAAGGCCGAGACTTGCGCCTACGGGCTGTTGATTACCCAGGTGGAGTAGCTCTCGCCGGCGCGTCGTTCGCGACGCATTGCCCCTCTGCTCCCGTTGCGCTAACCGTCCCCGCGTCGATTTCCGGGGCGTGGCCCCGCCGCACGCGCAGGAGACGTATCCATGGCCCGAAGCAAGATCGCCCTCATCGGCGCCGGCATGATCGGCGGCACGCTGGCCCACGTCTGTTCGCGCGAAGAGCTGGGCGACATCGTTCTGGTCGACATGAAGGGCGGCATTGCAAAGGGCAAGGGCCTCGACATCGCCGAAGCTGCCGCCGTCTATGGCAAGGACGGCAAGCTCTCGGGCGGCTCGCTCGACGAATATGCCGTCATCGCCGGATCGGACGTGGTGATCGTGACCGCCGGCGTGCCGCGCAAGCCGGGCATGAGCCGCGATGATCTCATCGGCATCAATCTCGGCGTGATGAAGTCGGTCGGCACCGCCATCGCGCAGCACTGCCCTAAAGCGTTCGTCATCTGCATCACCAACCCGCTCGACGCGATGGTGTGGGCGCTGCAGAAGTTCTCGGGGCTCCCGACCAGCCACGTCGTCGGCATGGCCGGCGTTCTGGATAGCGCCCGCTTCGCCTACTTCCTCTCGGAAAAAACCGGCATCTCGATCGAGGACGTGAAGGCCTGGACGCTTGGCGGACATGGCGACGACATGGTGCCGATGGTGCGCCACTCCTCGATCGGCGGCGTGCCGCTGCCCGATTGCATCAAGCAGGGCTTCTTCACGCAGGAAGAGCTCGACGCGATGGTGAAGCGCACGCGCGGCGGCGGCGGCGAGATCGTCGCCCTGCTGGAGACCGGGTCGGCCTTCTACGCGCCGGCTGAGAGCGCCGTCGCGATGGCCAAGTCCTACCTCAAGGACAAGAAGCGCGTGCTGCCCGTGGCCGCCAACCTCACCGGCCAGTACGGCGTCTCCGACCTCTATGTCGGCGTCCCCTGCGTGATCGGCGCCGGCGGCGTCGAACGCATCATCGAATTCGACCTCAACGGCGACGAGAAAGCGATGTTCGAGAAGAGCGTCACTGCGGTGCGCGGGCTGCTGGATGCTTGCAAGAAGCTGGACGCTTCGTTGGCGTAGGCCACATCCGCCCGCTTTGCGGGTAGCCCTCTCCGGCCGCTTCGCGGCCACCTCCCCCGCCTTCGGCTAGGGAGGACTTCCCCTCGCCGCGTGAAGAAAGTCCTGCCCCAGCGAAGCTGGGGAAGGTGGCACGCAAAGCGTGACGGATGGGGCCGCGCTAAGCGCGGATCTCGCCCTACCCCGCAGCACTCACCAGCAGGATCTCGAACATCAGGTTCTCGCCGGGGGCGACCAAGCCGGGATAGCCGCGGTCGCCATAGCCAAGCGTGGTGGGGATGTAGACCAGCCAGCGATCGCCTGGCTTCATCGCCATCAGCGCCTCCGCAAAGCCGGGGATCATCTCTGCCACGGCGTAGACGTCCGGCGCGCCGCGCTGGAAGGATGAGTCGAAGGCGCGGCCGCCCGAATTCAGGCGTCCCTCATACCACATCTGCACTGCCTGGCCGATCTTGGGCGAGGCGCCCGAGGCCGGGCCGCTGGCGATCACGACATACTCAAGACCGCTGCCCGTGCGCTTCACGTCCGGCAAGTTGGTCTGCCACGGCTGGTGCTTGAACCAGGCCGCGCGGGTCGCCTTCATCGCCTGCTCCGCCCCTCCTTGCTGTGCCGAAGCCGTGAGACCGGCGACAGCGCCACTGCCGGCAAGGACCAGGGCCGCCGCAAGGGCGAGAACGCGACGCTTCATCAAAGACTCCCGGAGTTTCTTGTTTTCGAGAAACTAGGGCCTTCCCGCAGCGCCGTCGATGGCGCTTTGCTGTTGACGCGCAGCATGCGACACGACGCCATGTCAACGCACACGTCATTGCGCATCGCGACAATCGGAAGGCACGGACAGGTCGCGCAAGCCCTCGCGTCCTGCGCTGCGACCGAGACCGATCTGACCCTCATTCAGGCCTCATCTGACGAAGCCGACCTGCGCGATTCCGACAGCCTCGCGCGCTTCATCGACACGGCTGCTCCGCACATCGTGATCAACGCCGGCGCCTACAACAATCTCGACCGGGCTGAGACGGAGCGGGACCTCGCCTTCGCGATCAACGCCGGCGGCCCCCGCGCCCTCGCCCGCATTTGCGCCGCGCGCGACATCGGCTTTGTGCACATGTCGACCGACTGCGTGTTCGATGGAAAGACCGAGGGCGCCTATCACGAGATGGACACGCCCAACCCGCTGTCCGTCTATGGCCAGTCGAAACTTGCAGGCGAGATTGCGGTGATGGAGGACAATCCCGCCGCACTCACCGTGCGTGTGTGCTGGGTGTTCTCCGCGTTCGGCGACAACTTTGTATCGAAGATGATCAGCCTCGCCCGAACGCGCCCTGAATTGCGCGTCGTCGATGACCAGCATGGCCCGCCCACCTACGCGCCCGATATCGCCGCGGGCCTCATCGCCATTGCACGGCGCAAGCATGCGGCTCCCGCCAATCTCTGCGGCCTCCTCCACTTGGCGGCGCCCGGGAGGATGGACCGCGCGAGCATGGCGCGCGCGATCATGGACGAATCGCACCGCCAGGGCGGACCATTTACGCATGTCTCGCCGATATCGACCGAAGCGTTTGCCGCCCCGGCGAGGCGTCCGGCCAATGCCTGCCTGTCGTCCCGCACCGCCACACGCCAGCTTCGCCTCGCCTGGACCCCGTGGGAACAGGCGCTCGAACAGTCTGTCCGCGGCATCCTGGCCCGCGGATGAATGTTGTGTCCGGCGCAGTTTGATCCTTGAATGGCCCGAGGAATGGTCTGGTCCAGTCCGTGGGTGTGGGAGTTCGTGCATGCGTGGACTGATGGCTGTCGGGGTCGCCTGCCTCGCCCTTGCGGCGTGCAATCAGGAAACGCCCCCTCCTTCTGCTGAGGAACAAGCCGTCATCGCGCCCATCGCCGAACCCCTCGATGAGGAAATTCTGCCGCCGGTGGACTGCACGCAGATCAACGCCGTGTTCGCCGCCTTCAACGAGCGCGTCCCATTCGCCTCGCTGCGTACCGGCCCGGCGATCTCTCCCGCCAACGCCACGTGCACGATCGGTCAGACCACAGGCGACGGGCCAGGCGCGCCGACGATCCACGCGGTCAACTGCTCGCTGTATGCGTCGGGTGCGCTTGATCGCGAGAAGAACGCCGCGCCCGCCAAGGCCGCGTTCGCTGAAGCGCGCCGACAGCTGGATGCCTGCCTCCCCGCCAAATGGACGATGCGCGACGGCGCTGTCCCCGAGGCCAACACCAATGAAGCCATGATCTATGAGAGCGAAGACGACGCACAACGCGCGATGACCGGGTCGTCCTATACGTACCCGGTCCAGCTGAGGAAGGTGTGGGTCGATGCGCAGGGCTGGCGCGTCACGCTCGACTTCCAGAAGGAAGCGGCGCGGTAGTCGGCCGCTCCTGTAGCCCGCACCATCAAAGCTGGTTACAAGGCGCCCTCCACAGGAGGCCCAGCATGTCCTTCACACCCAATGCCTTCACTCACAGGCTCGATACCGTCATCGAGACGCCACGCCTGATCCTGAAAGTGCCGAGCCTCGCGGAGTTCGAGCCGTGGTGCGCCTACATGGCTGACGAGGACGCCGCGCGCTTCATCGGCAAGGCGCAGCCGCCTGCCGTCGTCTGGCGCGGCATCTGCACCATGATTGGCGCGTGGCAGGCCGCGGGGTTCGCCATGTTTTCCGTCTTCGAGAAGGACACCGGCCGCTGGGTTGGCCGCCTCGGGCCGTGGTCGCCGCATGGCTGGCCCGGCCTGGAGGTTGGCTGGGGCGTAATCCGCGATGTCTGGGGCAAGGGCTATGCGCTCGAAGGCTCGATCGCCGCGATGGATTTCGCCGTCGATGTGCTTGGCTGGAAGGACATCATCCATTCCATCCATCCCGACAACATCAACTCGCAGAAGCTGGCCGCGCGTCTCGGCTCGGTGAATCGCGGCCCCGGCAAGATGCCGCCACCTTTCGAGAATGAGCCTGTCGATCTCTGGGGTCAGACAGCGGACGAGTGGCGCGCGCGCCGGTCCGACATGTGGGAGCGCATCATTCGTTGATTCTGGCGCTGACGTTGACGCTGCTCGCGCCATCGAGCCGGTAGGGATGGATGAAGCCTTCGGCGTTGTACGCCCGGCCGCCCCAGTATCCGCCCGGAATGTGCCAGACCCGCACCTGGCTCCAGTCGTTGTCCGGCGACACGTCGATCACCGGCACGCTGAGGCTGATCTCGCCGCCCTTCAGCCAGTTGGCGTGGTCGATGCGCAAGAGGCGCTGGGACACCACCTCGCGCACATAGGACACGTGCCCGCGCGAAAGATCATTGTAGCCGCGCAGCACCAGCACGGAGCCCGGCGCCGGCCGGGTTGAGCGCACATAGCGGCTTGCAGCCTGCGCCCACCACGTCACGGCATCACCCCATATTTCGATTCCGGACAGACCCCGCACATAGGGCACGCATTCCGAAAACGGCTGGTCGCTGATCACGATCGGCGTTGTCGCCACATCGAAGGGGATCGCGGTGAGATCAAGCGGCGCCAGCGCTGCGGGCGTCGCCGGCGCCATCGCAGGCGGGCCAACCGGCGCAAGCGTGGTCGCGGCATAGTGGATCGGCGCGCGTCCGCCGCTGGCGCACGCTGCCGCGGCAAGGCCGGCCAGGCTGGCCGCCACCGCCCGTTTCCAGCTGATCCAGGCCTTCTGCGTCATGGTCGCGGACATTGCGGGGAATTTGATGAGCGTCACGTGAACGATTCGTTGGCCCTGCCCGGACCGCGCCCTGCCGCAACAAGCCGCCTCATGGACTTGACCGCCCGATTCTGGTCTATGCCCGGGCTGACCAGAAGCCAGGGACACTCCCGGGGAAGCGCAATGACCGGCAAGATCGTAACCGTTTTCGGCGGTTCAGGCTTTCTCGGCCGCCATGTGGTGCGCGCACTATGCCGCCAGGGCTGGCGCGTCCGCGTCGCCTGCCGCCGGCCGCATCTTGCAGGCGACGTGAAGCTGGCGGGCGATGTCGGCCAGGTCCAGCTGATCCAGGCCAATGTCCGCAATCGCGCCTCGATCCAGCGCGCACTGGAGAACGCCGAAGCTGTCGTGAACCTTGTCGGCATTCTCACCGAGCGCGGGTCGCAGTCGTTCCAGGGCACGCAGGGCCTGGGTAGCGCCAGTATCGCGCAGGTTGCAGCCGAAGCCGGCATCCGCAATTTCGTGCAGGTCTCATCGATCGGCGCCAATCCGAAGTCGAAGTCCAACTATTCGCGCACCAAGGGCGAGGCCGAGGCGGCCGTCCGCAAGGCAATCCCCACCGCCGCCATCCTGCGCCCGTCCATCCTCTTCGGACCCGAGGATGGCTTCTTCACACGCTTTGCAGAGATTGCGCGCGTCAGCCCCTTCCTGCCGCTGATCGGCGCAAGCACGCGCTTCCAGCCGATCTATGTGGCCGACGTGGCCCAGGCCGTCGCCGCAGCGCTGTCGATGTCGGAAGCCGCGGGAAAGACCTACGAACTTGGCGGCCCGCGCACCTACACGATGAAGGAGCTGCTGCAGTACATCACGCGTGAGATCGATCGTCCGCGCATGCTGCTGGCGATCCCGACGCCGATCGCAGCGCCGATGGGCTACATCATCGGGGCCCTGTCGCGCCTCAACCCGTTCTTCGGCCCGCCGCTCACCGGCGACCAGGTGCAATCCTTGAAAGTGGACAACATCGTCACCGGCAATGTCGGCACGATCGCGGACCTTGGCGTCACCAACCTCGAAACCGTTGAAGCCATCACCCCCACCTATCTCTGGCGCCACCGCCCCCATGGCCAGTTCCAGCCGCCGCACGTGGACGAGACCTCGCGCGTGGATGCTTAGGGCGATCCGGTGATGCATCGTTCCAGGGCGCACGCGGCTTCCGCAACGCTGCCCTGACGGCAAGTATTGGCGCACATTTCTGCTGTCGTTTGCTGTTCGTCGCCCGGCTTCATCTTGCAGATCGACTTCAGTTGGGCTTGAACTATGGGGCGACTTGCGAGGGGGATCAGCAGGCTCGTGATCGGAAACTGTGGTTCAGGTAGGTCCGGCGGCTGATTCGTGTCGATACACGATCCGGCCGTCGATAATGCGGACGGGGCGCTGATGGATTGGCATGGCTGGATTCCTGCGCCCGGGACGCCGGGCGCCACAATTACGAAGCTTGCTGCAGGCGAACTGCCAGATGGCCAGAAGGTCAGGCTGGCGCCCGGGCAATCTGTGGTTGGCGTGCTGCCCAGCGCGCGCGTCGCATCTGGACAATGGGCTACGGCGAAGTTCCACCTTGCCTCGACGTCGACCCAGGCGGTCTCGCTGCGTGTTTTGCTGGCGCGCGACAGCGGTGAGGGTGAATCGTTTTTCAAGTCGTTTGTGAAGGTGACGCAGGATTTGCAACTGGTGCGTGTGAGCGGAAAGTTTCTGAGTTCCCACGCCTCGTTGCGCCTCGAGCTCAAGAATGCAGGCGTCGCCGACGCCGAGTTTGTCGTCAGCCGGCCAACTGTCCGCATCGCGTAGTCCCGCACCGGCAGCGTTCTCGGGCCGTCCCTTCCGCCCCGCCCCATCCCGCGCTAGCCTGCATCCGGGAACAGCGCGGGGAGCGAAACAATGGACAAGCTGGCGGTCGTCTATTCCGGCATGAATCTGGGCGTACTCGTCCTGTGGCTACTGATCGCGACGCTTGCGGGCTTTGCCGCGCGCAAGATCGTGCGCGGCAAGGCGGTGCTCGGGCTGTGGGGCGATATCGCCTTTGCCCTGCTCGGCATCTTCCTCGTCGGCACGCTGATGCAGGCCTTCGATGTCTCGCTCACCAACTGGATCGCCAGCTTGGATCTCAGCCCGCTCAATGATGTGACCCGCTGGGTGGATATCTTCGTGGTGGCGCTCCTCGGCGCACTGGTGCTGCGCGCAGTGATGCGGCCGATCACGGGACGGGGGTGATTCTTGAGGGGTGGACAGTTGGCAAACCCGAACGAATCGGCATGCCATAACTAGATGGCGGGGTACTGGAAGCCAATCCGCAAGCTGGCGCGGAAAGAGACGTTCGAATTGGTCAGACTCGACCAACCGGGCCGCGTCCTTCTCTGGGCGGCGCTCTTGGTCGGCGCTGGGGTTAGCGCTTTGCCTGATTGGGCAGCAGTTGCGATCCGCGTCTTGGGGGTGATTGGGGCAACCGCTCTCGCGGGCCTGCTGGTCTACGCCGCGAAGCTTATTCGCATACCGGCAAGGGTAACCACCGAAGGCGCGCAGAAAAAGCCCGCAACACATGCCACGGTTGGTCTTTATCCCGACTGCGGCGTCAAAGAACTCTTCTTTCACATTCGCCCAGACATCCTTGAGCAAGACGAGGGCGAGGATCAGGCAAACTGGGAGAAGGTAGAGAAGCAGTTTCTTGACGCGGCTTCTGTTGGGCGAGTGCAGGTTTGGGGCAGGCCGTTTGATAACAGCGGAATGGAGGGCCTCATCAGCGGCGACAATAGCGGGCCACTGCAACCAGTCCCTGTAGAGTATTGGCGCAGCGCAACGCTCTCACACAATTTCTATAGTGACCCGTCGCCGACGAAGTCGGCTCACACATTTCCGCGGCTGAACGCCAAGAACTTCGCGCCGTTGTGCGATCTTCAGGTCAATCGAGCGCAGGCTGAAATCGTTTGGCCTGGTCCCGATCCGAACACCAAAATTGGCGTCACGGTGGACCTTTCGATCCTTGGTGTTGCCAAGGTTCACCGCAATTCAATTCGCGGAATTGAAAGGATCAGCGTCGATGACAATGACCCTTCGCATGTGGAGATCTTCTTTCACGCACCGATGCAGTTTCAGTACATCGTTTCCGCCGAAGGCAACGAGCAGGTGTTTCTGAGCGTGAAAGACACGAAGCCTGAGTCTGCTATCTTCACAATTCGCGGGCCGAGTAACCTCGTATTTCTGGCGGCAATTAGCGTTACCCCTCAGGCGACAAAGTTTCCGCGTTAGGCCTTACTGTTCGAAACACCGCCTACACCGCCGCCGGAACCGCCCCGCCCCACACGCCCGCATAGATCGCCGCCAAGCCTGCGACGCCTACTAGAATCCGCCACCAGCCGAAGGGGGCGAAGCCGCGCTTCTGCACGAAGTCGAGCATCAGGCGCACCACGATGAGGCCGAAGACAAAGCTCGCGACGAAGCCAACCGCGATGATGCCGAGATTATCGCCGGTGAGGAAATCGCGGCTCTCCCAGATGTCGAGCACGAAAGCGCCCACCATGATGGGGATGGCGAGAAAAAACGAGAACTCCGCCGCCGCGCGCTTGTCCACTTTCAAAAGCATCGAGCCGACGATTGTCGAACCCGAACGCGACACGCCGGGAACGATCGACAGGATCTGGAACAGGCCGATGATCGCCGCCTTGTGGAGCGGCAGGGTCATCGCGCTGTGGTCCACGGGCGCCGGCGCAATGCGGTCGATCACCAGCAACACCACGCCGCCCACGATCAGCGACCAGCAGATCAGTTCGAGGCCGGTGAACAGGTAGGCCTTGATGAAGCCGTGCAACAGGAAGCCCGCGAGGAAGGCCGGCACGCACGCGATGATCACCGACAGAGCAAACCGGCGCGAAGCCGCCTCGGTCGGCAGCGTGACCAGCACACGCCACAAGCGGCCAAAATAGAGCGCCACCACCGCCAGGATCGCGCCCAGCTGGATCACCACCGTGAACGTCGTCCAGAAGGGCGAGGTCAGCCCCAGCGCCGTCTGCGCCAGCAGGAGGTGGCCGGTCGAGGAAACCGGGATGAACTCGGTGAGCCCTTCCACCAGGCCGAGCAGGATCGCCTGCAGGATCGTCGTCGCATCCATGGAATTCCGCCCGGGTCGCTGAGAGGTGACGCTGGTGTCGCCCGTTTATGGTGGAAGTTGGGTTACCGGGTCGTAGGTCGTTTTTGGTACCTATATAGGGCGGCGCGGCGGGCGCACTGCCTATCGAACGCTCAAACCCAAGTTTATTGGTCCCGCATGGTTCTGATTTAAGACATTTCGATTGCAGAAAGCCGAGATCGTCGGCATTCCAAGGCCGCCGTCCAGCAGCGGGAACAGCCATGGCGCAGCAGCGCATGCTCACATTTGTGTCCGTTGACCAGCAGACGCCCGAAAAGCGCGAGCCGGACGAGCGCCGCGGCGACTTCCACGAAATCTACGCCGACTTCATCGCGGCGAAGGCCAACGAGCAGTCATCGCGCTGCTCGCAATGCGGCGTGCCCTTCTGCCAGACCCACTGCCCCCTGCAGAACAACATTCCCGACTGGCTGATGCTGACGGCGACCGGGCGGCTGCAGGAAGCCTACGAGGTCTCGTCCGCCACATCGAACATGCCGGAAATCTGCGGCCGCATCTGCCCGCAGGACAGGTTGTGCGAAGGCGTCTGCGTCATCGAACAGTCCGGCCATGGCTCGGTGACCATCGGCGCGGTTGAGCGCTACATCACGGACACCGCCTGGGAGCGCGGCTGGGTGCAGCCGATCGCGCCCTCACGCGAGCGCGGCGAAAGCATTGGCATCATCGGCGCAGGCCCCGCCGGCCTCTCAGCCGCGGACGAGCTGCGCGCTGCCGGCTATCGCGTCACCGTCTATGATCGCCACGACCGGGCCGGCGGCCTGCTGATCTATGGCATCCCCAACTTCAAGCTCGAGAAAGACATCGTTGAACGCCGCGTGAAACGCCTCGCCGATGGCGGCGTGACGTTCGTGCTCAACACCGACATCGGCAAGGACATCAGTTTCGCGGACCTGCGTGCGAAGCATGACGCCATCCTCGTCGCCACCGGCGTCTACGCTGCGCGCGAGATGGCGACGCCCGGAAACGACGCGAAAGGCGTGCACAAGGCGCTCGACTATCTCATCGCCGCCAACAGGGTGGGCTTGGGCGAGACCGTACCGGACTTCGCCAGCGGCAAGCTCGACGCCGCCAAGAAAAACGTCGTCGTCATAGGCGGAGGCGACACCGCCATGGACTGCGTGCGCACCGCAATCCGGCAGGGCGCGAAATCTGTCACCTGTCTCTACCGTCGCGACCGCGCCAACATGCCCGGCTCGCAACGCGAGGTCGCCAATGCCGAGGAAGAAGGCGTGAAGTTCGACTGGCTGGCGGCGCCAAGCGCGGTGACTGAGAAGAAGGGTGGCGGCGCCAAGGGCGTTCGCGCCATCCGCATGCGGCTGGGACCGCCGGATGCATCCGGCCGCCAGGCGCCAGCGGAAATCCCCGGCTCCGACTACGAAGCAAAGGCCGACATGATCATCAAGGCGCTGGGCTTCGACCCGGAAGACCTGCCGACTCACTTTGCCGAGCGCACGCTGAGCGTGAACCGCTGGGGCGCCGTGAAAGTCGATTACCGCACCATGATGACGTCGATGGATGGCGTCTTCGCCGCCGGCGACATCGTGCGCGGCGCATCCCTCGTCGTCTGGGCCATCAAGGAGGGGCGCGACGCCGCAGCCTCCATCGACGCCTACCTCAAAGCCCGCGCCGCCTCCGCGCGCGTTGCGGCGGAGTAACGCAATGGACATCTATCACCTCTCCGTCGACCTGAGGCCCGGCGTCCGCGACACGCAATTCCTGGCCGCGCTCGATGTCTATCTTGGCGCGCTGAAATCCGGCGGCAAGATCGAGGGCTGGCGCCTGCTGCGCCGCAAGCTCGGCCTCAGCATGCCGGGGCTCGGTGAATTCCAGGTCCTCATCGAGACGCGCGACCTCACCCAGCTTGACGCAGCCTTCACCGCCGCCTCGACCCGCGACGAGCCGATCGAAGGCGCGCATCACGGCATCAGTTCGCTGGTCCACAATTTCCAGGCCGCCCTCTATCGCGACTTTCCCGATCCCCACCGCAAACATGGCGAGGAGAAGTTCTGATGGCCACGCATACCGGCCGCTGCCTCTGCCACGCTGTCGTCTACGAAGGACGCGGCGAACCTCACATGCATGTCTGCCATTGCAGCGACTGCCGCCGCTGGGCAGGCGGACCCTCTTTCAACGTCACCTTTGCAGACGGCATCGACATCGCCGATCCCGGGACGGTGAACTGGTTCCAGAGTTCCGACTGGGCCGAACGCGGAAGCTGTCGCGCCTGCGGGTCCACGCTTTTCTACCGGATGCTGGACGGGTCGGCCATCAACGTATCCGCCGGCAGCCTCGACGACGCGAGCAGCATTGGCGCTATCGAAGAGCACATCTTCATCGACTCGAAGCCAGACTACTACGACTTCACCGGCGACGCGCCACGCGTCACCGGCGCGGAGGTGTTCGCGAGATTCTCAGGGTCGGAGGATCAGACATGACCGATATTGAAGGCCAGCGCTGGCTCTCACGCTACACCGAACAGCGCGACGCGCTGGTCGCCGCCAACGCTTACAATCCCTCCGATGAGAAGGATTCGTGCGGCGTCGGGCTCGTCGCGCAGATCGACGGAACACCGCGCCGCGAAATCGTCGAGATGGCGATCCGCGCGCTGAAGGCCGTCTACCACCGCGGCGCCGTCGATGCCGACGGCAAGACCGGCGACGGCGCGGGCATCCGCGTCGATGTTCCGCAGGATTTCTTCCGCGACGCCGTGCGCGGCATGGGCCACACGATCAGCGACGACAGGCAGGTCTGCGTCGGCCAGATCTTCCTGCCCCGCACGGATCTTGGCCAGCAGGAAAAAGCGCGCTCGATCATCGAGACAGAAGTCGTGCGCTTCGGCTTCTACATCCATGGCTGGCGCCAGCCGCCCATCGACACGTCCGTCATCGGCATGAAGGCCAACGCGACACGGCCCGAGATCGAGCAGATCCTGTTCTCCGACCAGCTGAAGCGCGAGCCTGCAGAACTGGAACGCGCGCTCTACATCTGCCGCCGCCGCATCGAGAACAAGGCGCGCGCATCGAACCTCGACCTCTATCTCTGCTCGTTCTCGTCGCGCGCGTTGATCTACAAGGGCATGTTCCTCGCCGAGGACATCGACAGCTTCTATCTCGACCTGAAAGACCCGCGCTTTGTCTCCGCCGTCGCAATCTATCACCAGCGCTATTCGACCAACACTTTTCCCCAGTGGAGACTCGCGCAGCCCTTCCGCATGCTCGCGCACAATGGCGAGATCAACACCATCTCGGGCAACATCAACTGGATGAAGAGCCACGAGATCAAGATGGTCTCGGATGTGTTCGGCGAGCATGGCGATGATGTGAAGCCCGTGATCCAGCCCGGTGGGTCTGACAGCGCCGCGCTCGACAATGCCTTCGAGTTGCTGGTGCGCGCGGGCCGCCCCGGCCCGATGGCGAAGACGCTGCTCGTGCCCGAACCCATCTCACGCGACGAGCGCATCATGCCGCGCGCCCATCAGGCGCTCTACGCCTACGCCAACTCGGTGATGGAGCCGTGGGATGGGCCGGCGGCGCTGGCCATGTTCGACGGCCGCTGGGCCATCGCCGGCATGGACCGCAACGGTCTGCGCCCCATGCGCTATGCGCTCACCGAAGACGGCGTGCTCGCGGTCGGGTCGGAAGCCGGCATGTGCGCGATCAGCGAGGAAGCAATCACCCGCAAGGGCCGCGTCCCGCCGGGCGGCATGATCGCCGTCGATGTGCGTGACGGGAAATTCTACGACCACACGGCCCTGATAGATCGCCTCGCGAGCAGCCACCCCTATGAACATTGGCTGTCGAACGTCGTCGAGCTGGAGCCTGTGATTGGCCCCGGGCCGGAACCGCGCCTCTACAACGAACGCCCGGAATTCCTGCGCCGCCAGCATGCAGCCGGCTTCACGATGGAAGATGTCGAGCTGATCCTCTCCCCAATGGCGGAAGACGGGAAGGAAGCCTTCGGCTCCATGGGCGATGACAGCCCCCTCGCCGTTCTCTCGGACGTGCACCGGCCGCTGTCGCACTTCTTCCGGCAGAACTTCGCGCAGGTCACCAACCCTCCGATTGATCCGTTACGCGAAGACCGCGTGATGAGCCTTCGGACGCGCTTCAAGAACCTCGGCAACATCCTCGCGCAGGATGCGACGCAGACCAACGTGTTCGTGCTGGAAAGCCCTGTGCTGACCAACGGCATGTACACGCGCATGCTAGAGACGATCGGCGAACAGGTGGCCGTCATCGACTGCACATTCTCTGTTTCTGGTCCGGCGGACGCTGTCGGCTCGCCCGGCATCGCCCTGCGCGACGCAGTCTCACGCATCCGCGAAGAGGCGCGCGTCGCCGTTTCGTCCGGCCGCGGCCACATCATCCTGACCGATGAAGGCCAGAATGCGGACCGCGCCGGCATCCCGATGATCCTCGCCGCCGGCGCCGTTCACTCATGGCTGGTCAGCCACGGCCTGCGTACCTTCTGCTCGATCACCGTCCGCTCGGCCGAGTGCATGGACACGCACTATTTCGCCGTGCTGGTCGGCGTCGGCGCCACTTGCGTCAACGCCTACATGGCGCAGGAGACGCTGGCGGACCGCCACGCCAAGGGCCTGTTCGGCGACAAGACGCTCGGCCAGATCGTGCTCAACTACAAGAAATCTATCGAAGCGGGCCTGCTGAAAATCCTGTCGAAGATGGGCATCTCGGTGATCTCGTCCTATCGCGGCGGCTACAATTTCGAAGCGCTCGGACTCTCCCGCGCGCTCGTCGCCGACTACTTCCCCGGCATGACCAGCCGCATCTCCGGCATCGGCCTGGCGGGTCTGCAGCGAAAAGCGATCGACCTGCACGCAAAGGCATGGAGCGCGTCCGTCGCGGTACTGCCGATCGGCGGCTTCTATCGCGTCCGCGCCAGCGGCGATACGCACGCGCTCTCTGGCGAATTGATCCACGCGCTGCAGCATGCCTGCGACACAAACTCCTACGCCGCCTTCCGCACATATTCCAAACTCGCGAATGCGAAGAAGAAGATGGTGCAGCTGCGCGACCTGCTCGACTTCAAGCCGCAGCCGAAACCCGCAACACTGCACGACGTCCAGTCGGTCAACGAAATCCGCAAACGCTTCGTCACGCCCGGCATGTCGCTTGGCGCGCTTGGCCCCGAAGCGCACGGCACGCTCAACATCGCCATGAACCGCATCGGCGCGAAGTCTGTCAGCGGCGAAGGCGGCGAAGTGCGCGAGCGCTACAAGCCCATGCCCAATGGCGACAACGCCAACTCGATGATCAAGCAGGTCGCCTCCGGCCGCTTCGGCGTGACCGCTGAGTATCTCAACAACTGCAAGGAGCTCGAGATCAAGGTCGCCCAGGGCGCCAAGCCCGGCGAAGGCGGCCAGCTGCCAGGCTTCAAGGTCACCGAATTCATCGCCCGTAACCGCTATGCGACGCCCGGCGTGATGCTGATCTCGCCGCCGCCGCACCATGACATCTACTCGATCGAGGATCTCGCCCAGCTCATCTACGACCTCAAGCAGATTAACCCGGACTGCCGCGTCTGCGTGAAGCTCGTCTCACGCTCCGGCGTGGGCACGATCGCTGCGGGCGTTGCGAAAGCGAAAGCTGATGTCATTTTGATTGCCGGCCATGTCGGCGGCACGGGCGCCTCGCCCCAGTCCTCGATCAAGTTCGCGGGCCTGCCGTGGGAGATCGGCCTTGCCGAAGCGCACCATGTGCTGACGCTCAACAACCTGCGCGATCAGGTCACGCTACGCACGGATGGCGGGCTTCGCACCGGGCGCGACATCGTGATGGCCGCGATGCTCGGCGCGGAAGAATACGGCATCGGCACGGCGAGCCTGCTCGCCATGGGCTGCATCATGGTGCGCCAGTGCCATTCCAACACCTGCCCCGTCGGCGTCTGCACGCAGGACGAACGCTTGCGCGCAAAATTCACCGGCACGGCGGACAAGGTCGTCAACCTGATGACCTTCATCGCCGAGGAAGTGCGCGAGACCCTCGCTGACCTAGGCTTCACCCGCCTCGACGAGGTGATCGGCCGCACCGACCTGCTCCATCAGGTCTCGCGCGGCTCGGCAATGCTCGACGACCTCGACCTGTCTCCGCTCCTTGTGCGCGCCGACCCGACCGCGAAAGTCACCTACAAGCCGACACTCCGCAACGAAGTGCCCGACGCGCTCGACATGCAGATCCTCCGCGACGCTGCCGCTTTCTTCGAGCGCGGCGAGAAGATGCAGCTCGACTATCACGTGCGCAACACGCAGCGCGCCATCGGCACGCGCGCCTCCTCCCACATCGTGCGCAAGTACGGCATGGACGGCCTGCCCGAAGACCGCCTGTGGGTGACGCTCGAAGGCTCGTGCGGCCAGTCGCTCGGCGCCTTCGGCGTGAAAGGTCTCACGCTCGAAGTCATCGGCGACGCTAACGACTATGTCGGCAAGGGCCTGTCAGGGGCGACCATCATCATCCGTCCGCCCTCCACCGCCAAATTCACGGCGAAGGACAATACCATCATCGGCAACACGGTTCTCTACGGCGCAACCTCAGGCAAGGTCTTCGCCGCTGGCCAGGCTGGCGAACGCTTCGCCGTGCGCAATTCGGGCGCCACGGCTGTGGTGGAAGGCTGCGGCTCCAATGGCTGCGAATACATGACCGGGGGCACGGCCGTGATCCTCGGCGCGGTCGGCCAGAATTTCGGCGCCGGCATGACCGGCGGCATGGCCTTCCTCTACGACCCGCACCAGCGCTTCGAGCTGATGGCCAATCCGGAAACCATCCTCTGGCGCCCCGTCGTCACGGATCACTGGAGCAAGGTGCTGCGCGATCTCATCGCAGAACACGTCCGCCGCACCGGCTCGCTGCACGGCAAGACGATCCTCGACAACTGGCTCCTGGAGCTACGCAACTTCGTGCATGTCGTGCCGAAGGAATCAGTCGGGCGGCTGGTGGCGCCGCTGGAATTGAAAGCGGCCGAATAACCAACGCTGTCATTCCAGCCGAAGCGGCGAAGCCGCGAAGAGCTGGAACCCAGGGGCCACGTCCACTGTGCTCGCCGCACCTGGGTTCCGGGTCTCGCCTTCGGCTCGCCCGGAATGACAGAAATGGGCTTTGGACCCCACGCTCACCGCCAGGGCGACTTCACTGTGTACTCGTCCTCTTCCACAGGCGCGACGGGTGCGCCGGGCGCCGTCTGCACGGAGAAATTCTCGGCGCCGGGAACGGAGAAGCCCGCGATCTCCTTCGGCGGCACGATCTGGAATCCCAGCGCGTGAAACAGCGCGACGAAACCGACGAACGACAGCACCGTCGTCGCGATCACCTGTGCGATCACGCGCGTGATCAGGCCCCGGAAAAAGAACGCCGTCCCCAGCGCCGCAGCCGTCGAGCCGCCAAGCCCGGCCATGCCCGCCACCGTCGCAAGATCGATATCGATACCGCCCATCGTGTCCTCCCATTCGGCCCCGCGAAGGCTTGCGGCGGCCCGACTTGTCCGACAGACACTAGTCGAAGCCGCCACGGGAAGGAAACCTGCCTCATGACGACTTATCACGGCTCGTGTCATTGCGGGGCCGTCACCTTCCGGATCGAAGGCGAGATCACAGCCAGCTACACCTGCGATTGCTCGCTGTGCCGCAAGAAGAATGCGCTGATGGCGAAGATCCCTCAGGACCGGCTGACCATCACGTCCGGCGAGGACAAGCTGTCGCTCTACGAGTGGAATACGCGCGTCGCGAAACACTATTTCTGCAGTGTCTGCGGCGTCTATCCGTTCCACCGCAAGCGCTCGGACCCGACGGAATACGGCGTCAACCTGAACTGTCTCGACGGCTTCGATCCGGCCTCCCTGCCGACCAAGCTGGGCAAGGGCAAGACCATGTCGCTGGTCGCCGGCGCGCGCGATGTCTGGCCGGGCCCGCGCGAATGACAAGGCCGCGGGGCTTGCTTGCCCGCCGGAAAAGCATACCTGTCGATCGAATCACCACGATCCAAACACGTTGGGAAGACTCCCATGAAGTCCTTGATCAGCGCCGCCCTCGTTGCCGGCCTTGTGGCGGCCTGCGCCCCGGCGACAACGCCCGCCACTGAACCCGCCGCCACGCCAGCAGCTCCCGCCATTGCGCCGATCCCGGCCAGCGCCGACGTGCACCCTTTCACCATTGGCGAGCTTCAGGCCGCAGCCCTTCGCGATGGCGGTCTCGAAACGCCCAACGACAACAAGACGCTCGCCATCAACAAGACCAAGGCCGATGTCGACGCCGTGCTGGCCGCCAACGGCCTGCCGACCGACAAGCTGTCGCTCTCCGTCCAGCCGCTTCTGGTCAAGACCACCGACAAGGTGCTGCTGTTCGACACCGGCGCCGCGGCGCTCTTTGGTCCGACCCTCGGCAAGCTGCCCGCCACGATGGCGACGGCCGGCATCGCGCTCGACAGCGTCACCGACATCTTCATCACCCACGCCCACGGCGATCACATCGGCGGCCTCGTGACGGCGGATGGCGCACTCGCATTCCCGAACGCTGCCGTCCACATCTCCGCCAATGAATGGGCTGCGATGAAGGCTGATCCGATGGTTGGCGCGATCGTCGCGTCGATCACGCCGAAGGTCGTCGAATTCCAGCCGGGCGCCGAGATCATTCCCGCCACGGTTACCGCGGTGGACATCAAGGGCCACACGCCCGGCCACTCCGCTTACACCATCACATCGGGCGACCAGTCGCTGCTCTACATCGGCGACACGGCGCACCATTATGTCGTCTCGGTCCAGCACCCCGACTGGACCATCGCCTTCGACGGCGACGCACCGACTGCGCAGGCCAGCCGCAAGACGATGCTCGACAACGCCGCCGCCTCCGGCCAGCGCATCTTCGCCGTGCACTTCCCCTTCCCCGGCCTCGGCAAGTTCACCAAGACCGGCGACGTCGTGGTCTGGACCGCGGAGTAGCTCATGGTCGACAAGTCGCGCCGCAAGGAATTGCAGCAGCAATACGCCGACCGCGACCCGCCCAACGGCGTGTTCGCGTTACGCAACAGCGTGACTGGCGAAGTCTGGGTCGGCCACAGCCGGAATATCGACAAGCAGAAGAACGGTCTCTGGGCTCGCCTCGCCGGCGGCCTATGCGCGAACAAGGACGTGCAGGCTTCATGGACAAAGCATGGCGAAGCCGCCTTCAGCTACGAAATTCTCGAACAGCTGACCGAAGCCGACCCCCACGCGCTCCAGCGCCTGCTTCCCGAACGCGCCGCAGACTGGCGCGAACAGATGAAAGCCGGCGTGATCAGAGGGACGTGAGGGCAGCGTCCGTCCGCAATCTGATCCCGCCCTACAGCTTCACATTCGGCAAGTTGAGGAACGACTGCTTCAGCGCCGCCGCCCAGCTATCGCTGATCTGGCGGAATTCCTTGTGGTCGCTCTCGATGCGCTGGATGCGCGCCTTCAGCTCGTCCACCGGGATCACGCACAGGTCCAGCGGCATGCCCACCGACAGGTTGGAGCGCAGCGTGGAATCCATCGACACCAGAACCGCCTTCACCGCATCGTCGATCGGCGTCTCCGGCCGGATGACGCGGTCAAGGATCGGCTTGCCATACTTGTGCTCGCCGATCTGCAGGTAGGGTGTGTCCTCCCCGGCCTCGATGAAATTGCCGGCGGTGTAGATCAGGAACAGCCGCAGCTCGCCGCCCTTCCTCTGGCCCGCCATGATCATCGTCGCATCCGCCGCCGCGCCCTGCGCCTCGATCTCCGCGCGGTCGCGCTTCTGAACTTCGCGCATCGCCTCGCCCACCATCTGCGCGCCGCGATACAGCGTCTCGCATGTCATGATGCTTTCGATTTCCGGATCGGTCTTCGCGCGTTTGACTGCAGCCGTGACATGCGTCAGCACGCCCTGCGTAACGCCCAGATTGCCCGCGCACATCAGCGCGACAACACGCTCGCCCGGCTCCTCGAACACGAACATCTTGCGGAAGCGCGCAATGTTGTCGACGCCCGCATTGGTGCGCGTGTCCGACAGCAGCACGAGGCCAGCCTTCAGCTTGAGGCCAACGCAGTAAGTCATGTGCGTCCCAATTTCCCGGCGGCCAATTCCCCGACAGATCGACCGTTCCCGCTATTGCTGGGTCTGGTTCTGCCCAGCTTGATTTTGGCCGTCCTGATTCTGTGACTGAGACTGGCCCGCCATCTGGGCAATGTCGACCGAGGCGCTAAGCCGCTCCTTCGGCCCTCCGGACACATTGCCGCGAATCGGCGCAGCGTCTGCGGCATCAAGGCCACAGCCCAGCCGCACATAGCGATCCGTGGGGCACAGCCGGTTCGATGGATCGAACCCCACCCAGCCGATATCCGGCGCCCAGGCTTCGGCCCAGGCGTGGGTCTCGGTGAGTTTCTCCTCGGACGCGAGCAGGTAGCCGACCACATAGCGCGCCGGAAACCGCAGAACCCGGGCTGCCGCGATGAAGACGTGCGCGTGGTCCTGGCAGACGCCCTGCCCCGCCTTCAGCGCCTGCGCCGCCGTTGTTGCGGACGACGTCGCGCCCGGCTTGTAGGCCACCGCATCTGCCACCGCATTGAACAGCGCGTGCATCCGGTCCAGCGCCTTGTCGCCCGTCACGCTCGCCGCAAGCTCCTCGATCCGCTTGTCCGTCTCGGTCAGCGGCGTCGGACGCAGGAAGACCTGCGGCCGCACCGTGTCCTTGAGGCCTTTGACCACGCCCGCCGCATCCCGTGTCTCGATCTCGCCCTCGGCCACGATGGCGACTTCGGCGTGGCCGCCCGCGCAGGTCCAGATCGATTCACGATCGCCTGTCGCCGTCGACAGCAGCGCGGGCACGACGTGATCGTTGACGCTGACCTTCCACGACACCACCCGCTGGCTCTCGAACCCCGGCGGATAAAGCCGCAGCCGCAGCGCGCAGCGCTCCGCCGGCGGGTCATAGGCATACGTCGTCGCGTGTCTGATCGAGAGCCGCATGGTCAGAAGTGATACGCCTTGCTGATTTCAAAGGACAGCCGCCGCGTCGTCGTGATCGCTTCTCCCACGAACTCGTGCAGCCCGCTCTGGAACAACTCCTCGATGCCGGTGTGTTCCAGCTGCTCCACCATCTCGCGCGCCACCAGTTGCGGCGAGCCCTTCTCGCCATAGAGTTCGGCAATGTCATCGAGGAAGCGGCTGATCGAGCGGTAGCAGTACGCCACCGACCGCGGGAAGGCCGTGTTGAGAATCAAAAAGTCCGCAATGCCCCACGGCGTGTAGTCGCCCTTGTAGACGTGATGGTAAGCGCGCAGCGCCGATGTTGCGCGCAGCACGCTGGTCCACTGGTGATAGTCGCGCCCGCCGCCGACCACGTCCGTCTCGGGAAGCAGGACATAGTATTTCACATCGAGAAGCCGAAGCGTCATGTCCGCCCGCTCGATCAGCCCGCCCATCCGCAGGAAATAGTAGCCGTCATTCCGCAGCAGCGAGATTTCCGACGCGCCCCGGAACGCCGCCGTCCGGTTCTTCGTCCACTCCAGCAGCGAGGGAAGATTCTTCAGCGCCGTGTCGGCATCCATCTGTCCCAGCGAGCGCCAGCCATCATTGAGCGCCTCCCACATGTCCTGCGTCAGCGCCGTCCGGATCGCCCGCCCATTGGCCCGCGCGGATGTCAGGCACGAGCGTATCGACGAGGCATTGTCGGGATCGAGCAGCAGGCGCTGCACCACCGCGCTAGCGCTCAGCGCCTTGGCCTTGGGATCAGCAAGCTCCGGCGCCGAGCCTGACGCGGCCGCAACCGAACGCCACTCTTCCTGTTCGTTCGATCCGGGCAGCATCGCCATGCGATACCCCATCTCGATCAGGCGCGCGGTCGCATCCGCCCGCTCCATATAGCGCCCCATCCAGAACAGGTTTTCCGCCGTGCGACTCAGCATTGCATCACTCAGCCAAAATCCACGTGTCCTTCACCCCGCCGCCTTGGCTGGAGTTCACTACCAGCGACCCCTTCTTCAGCGCCACGCGCGTCAAGCCTCCCGGCGTGAGGCGAATGTCCTTCCCCACCAGACAGTACGGCCGGAAGTCCACATGCCGTTCCTCCACGCCATCACTCCCGAGAATCGGCGCGGTGGAGAGATCAAGCGTCGGCTGCGCGATGAACTCGCCGGGGTTCGCCTTGATCTTCGCCCTGAACGCATCGATCTCCTTCTTCGCCGCATGCGGCCCGATCAGCATGCCGTAGCCGCCCGAGCCATGCACCCGTTTCACAACGAGACTTTTCAGGTTCTCGAGCACATACTTGCAGTGGTCCGGCTCGGCGCAGCGCCAAGTCTGCACATTCTCGAGGATCGGTTTCTCGCCAAGATAGAATTTGATCATGTCCGGCACGAAGACATAGATCGCCTTGTCGTCAGCCACCCCCGCTCCCGGCGCCGAGCACAGCGTCACCCCGCCCGAGCGATAGACATCGAAAATCCCCGGCACGCCCAGAAGCGAGTCCGCCTTGAACGCCAGCGGATCGAGATAGGTGTCGTCGATCCGCCGATAGATCACGTCCACACGCCGCGGCCCCCGCGTCGTCCGCATCCAGCACAGCCCGTTCTCGACGAACAGATCCTGCGGTTCCACCAGCTCGATGCCCATCAGGTCGGCGAGAAACGAGTGTTCGTAGTATGCCGAGTTCAGCGAGCCCGGCGTCAGCAGCACGACGGTCGGATCATCATCGCACTTGATCGGGGCGACTTCCTCAAGCGTCTTCTTCAGCAGGCTCGGATAGCTGTCGACCGCCTCGACGATGCCCGCCTGGAACAGCTGCGGAAACATCCGCATCATGATCTCGCGGTTCTCGAGCATGTAGGAAACGCCCGACGGCGTCCGGCAATTGTCCTCGAGCACCTGGAACCGGTCGCCATCCGTCCGCACGATATCGACGCCGACAATGTGGCTGTAGACTTTACCCGGCGGATCGACGCCCACCATCTCCGGCAGGAAGGCCTCGTTACGATAGACGAGCTCCTCCGGCACGACGCCCGCCCGCATGATCTCGCCGCGGTGATAGACGTCGTAGAGAAACGCGTTCAACGCCCGGCTGCGCTGCTTGATGCCCCGCGACAGCTTGCGCCACTCGGCAGCCCCGAACACGCGCGGGATCAGGTCGAACGGGATCAGCCGCTCCGGGTCGGCCCCCTCGCCATAAACCGCGAACGTGATGCCGATCTTGCGGAAGATTGCCTCCGCCTCGCTCTGGCGCAGCTTGAGCAGGTCAACGCCGGTCGCGTTGATCCATTCCGCGACCTTCGCGTAAGGACCCCGGACCGCACGATCGTCTTGGAACATTTCGTTGTACATGCAGCCCCAGTCCTAGACGCACCCCGGCCCGGCGCGAAGCCGCAGCCGGCGACCCTTTTCAGCCAGCGCAATCCCCGCCTAAATTTTGAGCACGGAAAAGGAGATACGGCAGCCTCCTCTCGGGCCTTTCCCGTCAATATTTCATGTATC
The DNA here is from genome assembly GCA_031419455.1 of Alphaproteobacteria bacterium. Lineage (GTDB taxonomy): Bacteria > Pseudomonadota > Alphaproteobacteria > Caulobacterales > Hyphomonadaceae > UBA7672. The sequence continues at coordinate 23,223 of JANOKS010000176.1, read as the reverse complement.
CGGCCGGGATAAGCAAAGGATTGCCTGGCTCGCGCCATATCCCGAACGTCCAGCCAACGCCTCTGAACCCCTTGAATGAGCCTGCCTATGCCCAAGCTGTTCCTGCAAAATGTCCTCCGCCTCGCCTTGAGCGAGATCGGAGCGACCGTGGCGCTGGGTGTGGCGGCTCTCGGCGTTTTCGCCTTCGCCGAGATCGCCAACGAGACACTCGACGGCGAGGCGCGCGGCTTCGATGAATGGGTGCTCCTGTCCCTGCGCGAGCCCGGCGACCCTTCCAACCCGATCGGCCCCGCCTGGCTCGAACACGCCCTCGTCGACATCACGGCGCTTGGCGGTTATATCGTGCTCGGCATGCTGGTCATCGGCGTTGCGATCTATCTGATCGCCGCCGGCAAGCGCGGCACGGCGCTTCTGGTGGTCGGCGCCGTCGGCAGCGGCACGGTGCTGAGCGAGACCCTGAAGCTCGGCTTCGCCCGCCCCCGCCCCGACCTCGTCTCCCATCTCGCCGACGTCCAGAGCGCAAGCTTTCCCAGCGGCCACGCCATGATCTCGGCGATCGCTTACCTCACCCTCGGCGTGCTGCTGACGCGCACCCACAAGCAGCGCCGCACCAAATTCCTCATCATGACCTACGCCATCACGCTGACCCTGCTGATCGGCGCCAGCCGCGTCTATCTCGGCGTCCACTGGCCAACCGACGTGCTTGCCGGCTGGGCGCTCGGCGCCGCATGGGCCGCGCTCTGGTGGCTGCTCGCCTGGCAGCTGCAACGCAAAGGCCGGATCGAACAGCCGGATTAGCGCGCCGCTACTGCCCGCCCTTCGCCGGCTTGGCCTTGGCCGCCGCCTCCCGCGCCTCCAGCACACGCGCGCCTTCGAGAATGCCGTACAGCGCGTAATTGCCCTCGTGACAGGCATACTCGTACATCTTGCCGTTGAGGGCCGCGAACTCGTACTCCCCGCCCCACGGCGCATCCCACAGCGTCGGGTCCTCTATCGTAAAGCCGTAGTGGAGCCTGTCCCCGGCGACGCGCCTGAAGCGCTCGGTGACCTTCAGGTCCTTCCACGCGCCCATGAACTGCTGGCTCTGCGGAATATGCGTGGTTTCCACCACCAGCGTGTCGCCATCCCACCAGCCGATCGAATCCCCGAAATAGAGACGCACATCGTCGGTGCGGTGCTTCGAATTCAGCCGCACGATGCGCGCATCGTGCACCATCTCGGTTGCGATCACGACGTGATCCGGCGACTGCACGATCTGGTAGCTGTTGTTGTAGAACCCGTTGGCGAACATCGGCGGCCCGGCATTGCGCCCGAACGATGTGATGCAGCGTTCCGTCGCGCGCGATTCCGGATTGTCGAACGACTGGCCGCGCACGGGGGTCGGCCCCAGCAGCTTCACGAAGGCCGGTGGTTCGGGCGCCGGCGCGGGCGTCGCGCCCGCCTTGCGTGGCGGCGCCGTTCCGGTCGGCGTCGTGATGATCGACGAGCGCGGCTCGCCATTGACCCGCATCACATGGTTGCCCGGATCGATCCAGATGCGGTTGTAGCCGCCCGTGGCGCCGCCGCCGGCCAGGTATTCGAGCTTGATGTCTTTCGGAATGACATATTCGGCAGGGGCGTCCAGCGCGGTCGGCGCGTTGCCTTCCTCGATCTCCTCGACCATCTCCTGCTCGATCTTCGCGACCTGCTCCTCGCTATAGATCAGGCTGGTCACCCCGGCCGGCCGGGTCAACTTGGTCAGCGTCGTGTTGTGCCAGAATCCCTGCAGGTCCGGCTGCCCGATCTTCAGCCGTGGCGCCGTGTAGGGCGGGTGAGGCTTGGCCGGATCATTCGCCGCCGCAGGCGTCTGCGCGTGCGCCGCGAATGGGCAAAGAACAAGTGCAGCGATGGTGGCAAGCAGAGCGTGGCGCAAGTGAAATCTCCTGCAGCATGGGACGCGTCTAACTGCGGCAAGCCTACGATCAACATTGTCGACAAGCAACGCGCACAGCGCGCCATCAGCTCAACGTGACCTGACGTTGCGACACGCTCCCTGGACCCGTCTCTGAAATCCGCGTTGCCCGCGCAACGCCGCACAGCTAGCAGTCGGAAATGACCGCCCCCGAAGCCCTCCTGAAAGACAGCGCCTTTGCGCTCGGCTTCGATGTCGCCCGCATCGCCCGGGCCGACGCTGCGTGGCAGGCAGGCGACCGCCTCGCGGACTTCGTCGCGCAGGGCTTCCACGGCGACATGGGCTGGATCGCCGAGACGCTGCAGCGCCGCCAGCACCCCACCCACATGTGGGCGGACGCAAAATCCGCGCTCGTCGTCGGCCTGAACTACGGCCCGAAGATCGATCCCCTCGAACCGCTCCAGCGGCGCGAGCACGCCACCATATCCGTCTACGCCCAGAACGCCGACTATCACGACCTGATGAAGCGCAAGCTTCGCCAACTGGCCTCCACCTTCGCGACCACCACCGGCCACGGCGTGAAGATTTTCGTCGACACCGCCCCGCTGATGGAAAAGCCGCTTGCGCATGCGGCCGGCGTCGGCTGGCAGGGCAAGCACACCAACCTCGTCAGCCGCGAGCATGGCTCATGGCTCTTCCTTGGCGTCATGCTGACCACCGCCGACCTCATTCCTGACGAAGCCGCCAACGACTCCTGCGGCACATGCCAGGCCTGCCTCGACATCTGCCCCACCAACGCCTTCCCCGCGCCCTACCAGCTCGACGCCCGCCGCTGCATTTCCTATCTCACCATCGAAACGAAAGGTCAGATCCCCCGCGAATTCCGCAGCGCGATTGGCAACCGCATCTATGGCTGCGACGACTGCCTCGCCGTCTGCCCGTGGAACAAGTTCGCCCACGCCGCATCGGAAGCCGCCTTCCATCCGCGTGCCGAGCTCACGGCGCCGCTCCTGTCCGACCTGGCGCGCCTCGATGACGCAGCCTTCCGCGAAGTCTTCGCGGGTTCCCCGATAAAGCGCATCGGCCGCGACCGTTTTGTGCGCAATGTCATGATCGCCATCGGCAATTCGGGCCAAGGTAGCGGCCAAAATAACGGCCAAAATAACGGGAAGACGCGACTCGTGGAGTTGTGTATCCAGATGCTTGACGATGCATCGCCCCTGGTTCGCGGCGCATCGGTGTGGGCGCTGGGGCAGCTTTCTCCGTCCGCATGCGATGAACAGTGCAAGCTGCGGCGGGGGCACGAGTCCGATCCCGCGGTGTGTGAGGAGTGGGATGCTGGACGAGAAGCCAGACCAGCCGCCGGGGTCTGACGCGGCCAGCCAGTCGCAATCCGACGGCAATCCCGAACCGGCGCGTCCCGCAGGCGAGACCGGCGGCGTGCTCAGCCGTTGGCGAGCAGCCATCATCCCGCAGGGCGAGCGATACTCCTACGAAAAGCCGCTCTGGCGCCGCATCCTCGTCGGCTTTCTCATCTGGACCGGGCTCCTTGGCGGCGGCTTCATCGCGCTCAGCCTGGCTGCCGTCTTCGCCATTGGCTGGACCGGCCCGCCGCCCACCATCAACATGGCCGGCATGGCGATGAAGGGCATCGAGGTCCGCTCCACCTGGGTCGACCTGAAAGACATCTCGCCCCACCTCGTGCGCGCGGTCATCGCATCCGAAGACCAGAACTTCTGCACGCACGATGGCTTCGACATCAAGGAAATCCAGAAGGCGATGCAGGCGGCCGAAAACGGCGGCGACCTGCGCGGCGCGTCCACCATCTCGCAGCAGACCGCCAAGAACGTCTTCCTCTGGAATGGCGGTGGCTGGTTCCGCAAAGGCCTCGAAGCGTACTTCACCGCCAACGTGGAATGGATGTGGTCCAAGCCGCGCATCATGGAGACCTATCTCAACGTCGCCGAATGGGGCGATGGCATCTACGGCGTCGAACAGGCAGCGCAAGAACGCTTCGACGTCTCCGCGAAAGACCTCACGCCAAGACAGGCCGCCTCCCTCGCCGCCGTCCTCCCTAGCCCCAACCGCTGGAAAGTCACCGGCCAGTACGCCACCGGCCGCCGCAACACCCGCATCCAGTCGCTGATGGCGATGGTCAAGCGCGACGGCCTCGATACGTGCGTGGTCGGTCCCTGATCCGGAACCGTCACGCCCCGAATCGGCGCCGAGTTTGGGGGAAACTCGTTGTCACGATTTGGGGGAAACTCAAAAATCTTCGCCCGTGATTTCAACCACTTCCCTCAAAAATTTGGGGGAAACAGAGGCACAGGATCGGCGGGGGTAAATGCGCAGCTATAATGGCCCGCATGACACGAGCACGAACCGCATCAAACGGACTCGGAACCCCGCCGCCTCTCGATCGCTGGATCGACGCGGTGCTGATGCTGTGCGTGAGCCTCGTGCAAGGCGTCGCGACAACGCTTCAGATGTGGCGGAGACAAGGACAGCGTGATTGGCACACGCAGTCCGGTATCTCCGCTCTGCCCCAGGCGACGTCCGGCATTTCATCTCAAGGAACCAAACCCACCCACGGCGTCATTCTCGGCCTTGTGCCGAGAATGACTCGGTTGGTGTCGCCACATCCACCACCCTGTCATTCCGGACGCACGCGAAGCGTGCAAGCCGGAACCCAGGGGCCACATGCACCGTCGCCACACCCGACTCCCGGGTACCCGCGCGCGCTGTTTATCCTGAGGCTGTCGAAGGACGCGTCGGGAATGACAACGCTGGTGCGTGAAATGCAGGCGCGCCCATAACGCGCGCGCATGACCATCCAACCCCGCCGCCCCGCGGCAGGGGTAGCGTCCGCGCGCCTAATTCCCCACGATCCGCGCGCGCGGTTCCAGCGCCTGTTCCAGCCCCGCCGGATCTTCCAGCCCCTGCATCCGCATGGCCTCGCGCACATCGCCTCGCAGAACCACCACATTCACATCCTGCGGCGCCAGCTTCATCGCCTCCTGCACATCCTGCCAGGCCTCGCCGAGCCGGTTCTGTTTCAGCCGCACATGCCCGCGCATCCGGAACGCTTCTGCATCGCCCGCCGACTGGATGATCGCCCTGTCGAGATCATCGCCGGCGTCGGTCCACTGCTTCAGCGTGACGTGCGCCCGCGCCCTGTCCTTGAACAATTCGCCATCGCCCGGCCGCAGCTTCAGCGCATTGGTCAGCGTCACCACCGCCTCCGCCGGCATCCCCGCCATCAGCCAGGCATTTCCCGACTGGGCGAGATAGACCGCCCTCATTTCCGCGCCGCCTGCATCCGGCGCATTCGCAAGCTCCTCAAGCCGAGCAGCTCCCTCCGCCTCCTCGCCCAGCGCGATCAGCGCCAGCGCCGTGCATTGCCGGGCGGCCGGCGGATTGCCAATCGCCTGCCAGCTCAGCCCGTCCTGATAGGCGCCCTCCGCGTCGCGATCGATCTTCTCGATACACTGTTCCAGCCGCGCCTTCTCCGTCTGCGCGAATGCAGGTGCGGCGGCGGCAAGGACAAGAGACGCAACAAGCAGATAGCGCATCGCGGGATCGTTCCAGGCTGGCCCTCAGGACGCGAGGGCCCTAAGCCCTACACCAGAGGACAAGGCGAGATCATGGCGGCCGCAACTCAGCTCTTCGCATTCGGCTTCGGCTATGTCGCAGCCGAACTCGCCCGCAATCTCGCAGGCAAAGGCTGGGCTTGCGCGGGAACGGTCCGCAGCGAATCGTCCGCCCAACCTCTCCGCGCCGAAGGCCGCACCATCCACATCTGGCCCGGCGCCGAGATCGTTCCGCAGCCGGGCGCAGCCTGGCTCATCTCCGTCCCGCCCGACGACAATGGCTGCCCCGTCTTCCGCAGCTTCAGCCATCTCGCCGCGACAGCTAGCTGGATCGGCTATCTCTCCACCACCGGCGTCTATGGCGACCTCGCCGGCGGCTGGGCCTTCGAGGAAACGCCCCTCAACCCGCAAAGCCGAGAAGCCACAAACCGCGCCACCGCCGAAGCGCAGTGGGCCACAACCGGCGCCCGCACCTTCCGCCTCCCCGGCATCTACGGCCCCGGCCGCTCGGCGATCGAGCGCGTGAAGGAGCCCGGCGCAAGACGCATCGTGAAACCGGGCCAGCTTTTCTCCCGCGCCCACGTCGCCGACATCGCCAGCGCCCTCGAACTCTCAATCGCAAACCCCGCCACCGGCGCCTTCAACATCTGCGACGACGAACCCGCCCCCGCCGACGACGTCCTCACCTACGCAGCCGACCTCCTCGGCATCGCCCCGCCGCCCGCGGTCAACATCGAAGACGCCAACCTCTCCCCAATGGCCCAGCGCTTCTATGCCGAATGCAAGCGCGTCTCGAACGCCCGCACCAAGGCGGCGCTGGGCTGGCGACCGCGGTTTCCGACTTATCGCGAGGGGTTGCCGGATTGCCTGCGCAAGGCAGTCTGGAGCTGAATGACCACAATGGGCGGTGAGTTCAGCCATCGTTCGGGGAGGGAAGACTGAGGAAGCACGCCGCTCGCGTCCGGCTTTTCGACGAGGAAGAGCAAGACCGCCTGGCCGACGAAGTCGAGATGCTGCGCGAGCATGCGGCGCAGGAGAAGACCCAGCGCCGGCGCATTTTCATTTTCGGAGTTCTGGTCGTGCCGGCCATGATCGCCCACTTAGCGCCGGCATTCATGCAACCGGCGATCCGGCTCTAGGTCCGGGTGGAGACCGGCTTCGGGAGGAGGCCTTCGCGCTGGGCGCGTTTGCGGGCCAGTTTCCGCGCCCGGCGGATGGACTCGGCTTTCCGACGCGCCTTGGCCTCGGATGGCTTCTCGTAAGCCGTGCGGGCCTTCATTTCCCGGAAGACGCCCTCGCGTTGCATCTTCTTCTTGAGCGCCTTCAACGCCTGGTCGACATTGTTGTCCCGGACCACGATCTGTACGATTTGAAACTCTCCATCGCTGCCCCGCCATGGCCTAGCCAAGCGGGATCACGTCGCTCCGATATCATGGAACATCCGTACTGCCCACCTTGCCGTGCGACGGGGGCCGGCTGGCAAGAATATGAAGGCTCGGACATGCTGATAAGCTGGTCGTCGCGTCGGCAGCTATGAAACAGCTCGCCCTGCAGGCTCAGGCGGCCAAACGACGACTTCCGGCGGCTTCCAGTCGCTCAGCCACGCAGCCCATCCACCTCGCCCGCCAACCCCAAAACCACCCCCACCATCCGCGCAATATCCTGCGGCCGCGACAGCCTGTGGTCGCCATCCTTCACCAATGACCACACCACATCCTGCGACCGCAGCTTGTCCGCCAGGTCCAGCGAGTGCGTCCAAGGCACATCCGCGTCGAGACCACCCTGCAGGATGCGCACAGGCACATCGATACCAATCTCGCCATCGAGGACATTCCACTCCCGCCCCTCGACGATCAGGTCGCGCGTGATCGGATAGCCGGCGGGATCGTAGTCCGACGGCCGCATCCAGAAGCCCTGCTCCATGATCTGCCGCCTTTGACTTTCATCGAACGACGCCCACATCAGCTTGTCGGTGAAGTCCGGCGCCGGCGCGAGCAGCACCAGTCCCTTCACCCGCTCCGGTCGCGCGGGCGCCGCCAGCAGCGCCATCCATCCGCCCATCGATGATCCGACCAGAACCAGCGGACCTGTCGTGAGCCGGTCGATCACCGCCAGCGCATCCGAGCGCCAGCGGCCGATCGTTCCCTCGGCGAAGTCGCCGCTGCTCTCGCCATGCCCGAGATAGTCGAACCGCACGAAAGCCCGCCCCGCCTCGCAGCACTTCGCATGAAGGACAGAAGCCTTCTCGCCCAGCATGTCGGAGTGAAACCCGCCCAGCCACACGACCCCGGCCTTGTCCGGATCGCCCGCGCTTCGACGGTAGGCGATCCTCGCCCCGTCCACATCGAGAAATTCCGCTGCAGCGTTTGTCATGGCTCCCGTTCTCCCCGGTTTGCGCCTGACTGAAAAGCGACTATTGGACGCCCGGGGGATCGCACGGGGAATCACGCTTGCCGCTGAGCGGGGCCACGATCCTGCAGGTCATCCCTCACCTCGCCGCCGGCGGGGCCGAACGCACGGCCATCGAAGTGACCGAGGCGCTGACGGCAGCGGGCGCCAAATCGCTGGTCGCCAGCAAGGGCGGCCGCCTCGAGGGCGAGCTCGCCCGGGCAGGCGGTGAACTGATCCGCATCGACAATTTGCCAACCAAGAGCCCGCTCGCCATCCGCACCAACGCCGGCGTGCTTGCGAAGATCGCAGCCGAGCGAAAGGTCAACCTCATCCACGCCCGCTCCCGCGCCCCGGCATGGAGCGCTCTCTGGGCGGCGCGCCGGATGACGCTTCCCTTCGTCACCACCTATCACGGCGTCTACAGCGCAAAGGGCCGTCTCAAGCGTCTCTACAATTCGGTGATGGCGCGCGGAGATCGAGTGATCGCCAATTCCGACTTCACGGCCCGGCACATCCTCGCCGAACACCCATGGGCTAACGGCCGGATCGTCACCATCCATCGCGGCGTCGACATTGCAAAGTTTTCTCCCGGCGCCATATCGCTGGAACGCAAGGACGCCCTGCTGAAATCCTGGAAACTGCTGCCGGCGCCCGGCGCGACCATCCTCCTCCCCGCCCGCCTCACCGGCTGGAAAGGCCATCGCGAAGCGATCGCCGCCGCCGCCATCCTGAAGACGCAAGGAACCGGCGCCTGGCGCATGCTGTTCGTTGGCGACGCACAGGGGCGCGACGGCTACAGGCAGGAACTCGGCGGCCTGATTTCCGCCGCCGGTCTTGACGGACAGGTAATGATGGTAGGGCATTGCGACGACATGCCCGCCGCCTTCGCCCTCGCCGACATCGTGATCGCGCCCTCCAATCAACCCGAGGCGTTCGGCCGGGTTGCGGCGGAAGCGGGCGCAATGGCGGTTCCCGCTATCGGCTCCAGCATCGGCGCGCAGGGCGAGATCATCGTGGACGGCGCAACCGGCCTCATCGTCCCGCCCGCCAATCCGGAAGCCCTCGCCGCAGCCATGGCGCAGCTTCTGGGCATGGGCGCAGACGGCCGGCGCGTCATGGGCGAGGCGGCGCTCCGACGAGTCCGTGAGCGCTTTACAACATCTGCGCTTCAGAAGGCGACGCTTGCAGTCTATGAAAGTCTCATGGGTCAGCCCCGATGAGCCTACTGGACACCTACACCCCGCCCCCGAATCCCGGCGACACGCTGCGCCGGGTGCTGGTCATCAAGCTCGGCGCGCTCGGCGATTTCATGCAGGCGCTCGGCGCAATGCGCGTGGTCCGGGCAACCCACCCGTCGGCGCGCATCACGCTCCTGACGACCGAACCCTTTGAAGCCTTCGCCAAGGCCTGTCCCTATTTCGACATCGTCGAGGCCGACGGCCGCCCGCGCGACATCAAGGGCCGCACCGACCTGATCCGCCGCCTGCGCGCCGCCAATTACGACATGGTCTACGACTTCCAGAACAACGACCGGACCGCGCAATACTATGTCGGCCTCACCGGCAAGAAACCGCTCTGGTCGGGCGCCGCCAAGGGCGCCTCGCACCAGCACATCAACCCCGAGCGGGCCGAGATGCACAATTTCGACCGGCTCGCCGAGCAGCTGGTCCATGCCGGCCTTGGGCCCAAGCCGCCGGGCGACCCCACCGGCTGGTTTATCGGCCAGGATCTGGCGCCCAGTCTCGACTGGGTCCGCCCGGCCTTCCGCGATCCGCCGCGCTTCCAGCCGGCTTTCTTCGGCCTCAACGGTCCCTATGCGCTGATGATTCCCGGATCCTCCGCGGAGCATCCCGAAAAGCGCTGGCCGGTCGATCGTTTCATCGGCCTCGCTGCGTGGTTCGCCAACCACGGCGTCACGCCGGTGATCCTCGGCGGCAAGGCCGAGGGCGACATCGGCGCCCAGATCCAGCGCAAGGAACCGCGCGCCAAGAGCATCATCGGACGGACCGACCTGTTCCAGCTGGCCACCCTGTCCGAGCGCGCCCTGCTGGCGATCGGCGGCGATACCGGTCCGATGCATCTGGCCGCCGCCGCCCGCGTACCCGGCGTCTGCCTGTTCGCGCAGGAGTGGAATGACGAGATGGCGCTCGACCTCCACAGCGTCTGGAACCCCAAAACCCGCCTCGGCCGCGCCGCCCCGCGCGGCGGGCCGATGATGGTTCTCCACGCCCCGGCGCTCGAACAGATCGGCCTCGACGATGTGAAACGCGCCGCCTGGGGGCTGGGCGTCCTGCCTGCCGGCATGGCGCCGCCGCTACCCCCCACCCCGCCGGTGGAGATTGTTTCGGCCGAACCCGCAGCGGAATCCGCCGGCGCACTTGCGCAGGGCCCGAATTCTTGAACATTGCCCCGTTCGCAGGCATATTGCGTTGTCCGGCAGCGCATTCCGGACGTCACCAAGGAGATCGACCATCGCTCAGCGTCCACAAGCGGCCCAGTCGCCCAAGAAGGAAGGTCCGCAGATCAATGAGGATATCCGCGCGCCGCGCGTCCTCCTGATTGACGAGAAAGGCGAGAAGCAGGGCGAGATGCCGCTCGAAGCAGCCCTCGACGCCGCCAAGGAAGCTGGCCTCGATCTGGTGATGGTCGCGCCCGACAACGAACCGCCCGTCGTGAAGATTTCCGACTACGGCAAGCAGCGCTTCGCCGAGCAGAAGAAAAAAGCCGAAGCCCGCAAGAAGCAGAAGTCGGCCGACCTCAAGGAAATCAAGCTTCGTCCGAATATCGACAAGCACGACTACGAGGTGAAGGGCCGCTCGATCCGCCGCTTCTTCGAAGAGGGCGACAAGGTGAAGATAACCATGCGCTTCCGCGGCCGCGAAATGGCGCACCAGCATCTCGGCATGGAATTGCTGACCAAGGTGAAGGCCGAGTTCGCCGACGTCGCCAAGGTCGAGTCCGAGCCGCGCCTCGAAGGCCGGCAAATGGTGATGGTGCTCTCGCCGCGCTGAGGCGCAGCGGACATCCTTCCGCAGCACGGAGCGTAGCGTGATGGTCAGGTCTGGCGCGGCCATCATGGCGTCTCTCCTGCTGACGGCGTGCGCCGCAAACGAAGCGACGCCAGCCGCCGGACCGTCGTCCGGAAAAGTCTCGCTGCAGACGGCGCCCTACACCGGCGAAGCAGTACCGGGCGCGCTTCCCTCGCCTCCGGCGTCCGCCCCGGTCCAGTCGCCGGCTGCCGCTGATGATGCGCCTCTGGCCGCGATTGCGAGCCAGTTCGATCCCGCGCGGCAGCACTTCATCTGGGTGCTTCCGCCCGGCATCCACGGCATCGGCCCGTGGGACCTTGCCGCCGTCGTGAAACTGCGCGGCGAGTCGAAATTTGAAACCACGCTGCCGTTGAAGGCTGAACTGGCGCCGGCCGGAACGCGCCCCGAATATCCCGCCGGCTACGAGATCGTCCGCCTGACGGATGCCGGCGGCTGGGCCGAACGCACCGCGGAAATCGACAAGGTTATCCAGGACCTTGTCGCCGAGCACGGCCGCGGTCTCGGCGAGATGGAGATGATCAGCCAGCTCCATGTCCGCGTCGATCCGGCCCATCGCGCCCGGCATTGCAGCGCTGATTCACGCCCGGACATCCGCATCTACATGGAAGAGGCGGGCCAGGAGCTCATCAGCCTCAACCACCCCAGCATCACCACGATGATCGCCGCCGTGGTCCGCGAGGCGTGCGCCTAACTGCACCTTCACTTGCCGCGGCACTGGCGTGGTCTACTCTCCTCGGCATGAAAAACATGCTCGCCGCACTGTTCGCTGGGACCGCGCTGATGGCGTGCGCACCCGCATCGGAACCAATGTCGCCCGAAACGCCGGCCGTCGAACCCTCGATTGCCGCCCCGATCGAGCCGCAGCCCATGCCCCAACCGCCCGCAATTGACCCAACTGCCCCCGGCGCCGACGCATGCGGCGCAGGGCAGTATGTCGCCCTTGTTGGCAAGCTGATAACCGACGCGGGCGTCCCGCCTGAAGGCCCGAACGTCCGCCACATCCGCCCGGGCACTCAGGTGACGATGGATTTCCGTGCCGACCGCCTGAACATCGACATCGATGCGGCCAACGTCATCACCGGCTTCCGCTGCACCTGATCGGCCAAACCTGAATTCATGGAGTGACGGCATGAAACTCGCCGCAACCCTGCTGCTCGCCCTTTCGATAGCTGCGTGCGCGAGTCCGCCGCCCGCCGCTAAGACGCCCGGCGATCCCAATGCGGCGCTCCCGGCGCCGTCCAGCGACACCTGCGGCGCCAGCATGTATGGCGAGTTGATCGGCAAGCCGATCGACGGCCCCGGCGTACCCGGTGAAAGCCGTCTCAACCGGCTGATCCGGCCGGGCACGCAGGTGACGATGGACTACATCGCCCAACGCATGAACATCGAGGCGAACGCGGCGGGCATGATCCAGAAGATCAATTGCGGCTAGATTTTTCGGACACGGCGTAACCTTTCTGCAGGCCGGTGCGGATTGCCATTGAAGGCGGCCGCCTGCCGCCAGCCTGTGGAGGTATTCCGTGAAAAACCTGCTCGCCGCCATGCTGCTTGCAACAGCTCCCGCCGCCGCCATTGTGGCGCCCGCCACTGCGCAATTGCCGGCCGGAATGGAGTTGGGACCGAAGGTTGGCGCCAAGGCGCCCGCATTCATCTTGACGACCACCGGCGGCGAGAGCCGCAGCCTGCAAGCCATGTCGGGCGACAAGGGTGTCACGCTGGTGTTCGTCCGCTCGGCGGACTGGTGCCCGTTCTGCAAGCTCCAGCTCAAGAACCTGAACGCGGTCGCCGCCGAGATGGATGCGCTCGGCTGGCCGCTCGTGGGCGCCTCCTACGATTCAGCTGAGATCATCACAGCCTTCGTCAAGGCGAACAGCCTTGGCTATGAATTCATGTCGGATCCGGGCTCGAAAGCAATCGACGCCCTTGGCATCCGCAACGAGACGGTGAGCGGCAGCGCGCGCTTCAACGGCATTCCGCACCCGATCATCCTGTTCATCGCCAGGGACGGGACAGTGAAGGCCAAGCTTTACGAGGAGGCCTACCAGAAGCGGCCGCCCGGCGAGCTTGTTGTCAGCACGGCGAAGGGTCTGAAATAGAGCCAGCGTCGCTGATGCAACGCCGACCCCGTGGGCGTGACCCCTATCGCGATCGGCGTACCAGCGAGAGCAGGACAAGCACGATCACCGCGCCCACCATCGCGTAAAGGATGCTCGTCACCAGCGCATTGCCGACCGAGAAGCCGAGGCCAAGCTGCGGCAGCAGCCACGACGCCAGCAGCGCGCCGAGAATCCCGACAATGATGTTGCCGACAATGCCAAAGCCGGCCCCCTTCACGATAAGGCCAGCCAGCCAGCCGCCTATGCCGCCGATGATCAGCGCAATAATGATGCTCTCGAGTGTCATGATGTCCCTCCCGGGCAGAGCGCCCGTTTGCAGGAGCTATCGACCGGGTTAAGTCCCGAACCGCTCCCCGACGGGCAATGGCGTCCCGCCGGCCCACAATAGCAATGGGCTGAGGATCGCTCGGTTCCATCGGGAACGCGTTGTGGAGCCTTGCTTTTCCGCCTTTCCCGCGTATAAACCGCGCCTTCCACAGGACCGGACAGGCTAATGGCATGCCTCCCGGGACTTATTTCAGGCGTCGCGCCGTTGATTTCCAACAGAAATCTTCGGGTCGGACTGTCGCCCACAGGAGATGAAAATGCCGAAGATGAAGACCAAGCAGGCCGCTGCAAAGCGGTTCTCGCAAACCGCGTCGGGTAAGCTCAAGCACGGCGTCGCCGGCAAGCGCCACCGACTGATCAGCCACAATGCGAAGTACATCCGCCAGAACCGCGGCACGGAAGTCGTGTCCGCCTCTGACACCCCCCGCATCGTGAAGAAGTTCCTGCCCTACGGCGTCAAATAAGACGTCCTGTAGCGCACCCCCTGATCAGATAACCGGAGTTTTCCCATGCCACGCGCCCGCGGCCGAGTTCAGGCCCACGCCCGTCACCGCAAGGTCATCAAGGCCGCCAAAGGCTTTTATGGCCGCCGCAAGAATACCTTCCGCACCGCCCAGGCCGCCGTCGTCAAGGCCGGCGTCAACGCCTACAAAGGCCGGAAGCAGAAAAAGCGCAATTTCCGTTCGCTCTGGATCCAGCGCATCAACGCCGCCGTCCGCGTCGTGGATGACAAGCTGACATACTCACGCTTCATCGACGGCCTGACCAAGGCTGGCCTCGGCGTCGACCGCAAGGTCAAGGCCGATCTCGCCATGCACGAGCCGGCCGCCTTTACCGCCCTGGTGGAGAAGGCCCGGGCGGCGCTGGCGGCTTAATCGCCCCCGGCACTTATCTCCGAAGCCTTTCTCCGCTAGTTCCGGCCGCAATGCGCGGGGCGGACTATGGCCCCGTGCGCACGTCACGCACGAGACCATCCATGGCTATCGAACAACAGGTTGCCGAGATCGAGGCCGACGCCGGAAAGGCGATTGCCGCTGCTTCCGATGAAGCAGCGCTCGAAGCGATCCGCGTCGCCGAGCTTGGCAAGAAGGGCCGCGTCTCGCTTCTGATGCGCGAACTTGGTGGGATGAGCCCGGAGCAGCGGCAGGTTGCAGGGCCCGCGCTCAACGGCCTCAAGGACCTGCTCACCGCAACGATCAATGCGCGCAAGGCCGATCTCGAAATGGCCGCACTGAACAAGCGCCTCGAAGCCGAACGCGAAGACCTCACCCTGCCCCCGCGCTTCGAGCCGGTGGGCGCGCTGCATCCGGTCATGCAGGTGTTCGAGGAACTCGCCGCCATCTTCGCCGACATGGGCTTCGCCGTCGCCGAAGGCCCGGACATCGAGGACGATTTTCATAACTTCACCGCACTCAATTTCCCTGCTGGTCACCCCGCAAGAGAAATGCACGACACCTTCTTCATGAAGCCGGCGGCCGATGGCAGCCGCAAGCTTCTGCGCACGCACACCTCACCCATCCAGGTGCGCGCCATGCTGAATTCAAAACCGCCGATCCGCGTGATCGCGCCCGGCCGCGTCTATCGCAAGGATTGGGACGCGACGCACACGCCGATGTTCCACCAGATCGAAGGCCTCGTGGTCGACGAGACGGTGCATATGGGCCACCTCAAGGCCTGCCTCACCGAAGCCTTCTCGCGCTTCTTTGAGGTTCCGACCACGCAATCACGCTTCCGCCCGCACTTCTTCCCGTTCACCGAACCGAGCGCGGAGATGGACATCCGCTGCGATCGCTCCGGCGGCGAGATCAAGATCGGCCAGGGCGATGATTGGCTCGAAATCCTAGGCTGCGGAATGGTGCACCCCAACGTGCTCCGCTCATGTGGCATCGACCCGGAGAAGTACCAGGGCTTCGCATTTGGCCTGGGCGTCGATCGCCTCGCCATGCTGAAATACGGCATGCCCGACCTGCGCCCCTATTTCGAAGCCGACGTCGAATGGATCAAGCACTACGGCTTCAAGCCCTGGCTGCTGCCGACGGTGACGGGGGGATTGTCGTGAGAGACCGGCACGCGGAGAGAGACCCCCTCCTGTCCTCCCCCTTTCAGGGGGAGGAACCCTGTGGCGCAAGCCTGTCTGCCGTCGAAGAGCGGTGGTTCAACAAGGTCCCTCCCCCTGAAAGGGGGAGGACAGGAGGGGGTCTCTCTCCCCGCGCACAACAGCCAGAGACACGCCAATGAAATTCACCCTCCCCTGGCTGAAGGACTATCTCGATACGAACGTCGATCTCCCGGCGATCCTCGATGCCATGACCATGGCCGGCCTCGAAGTCGAGGAGGCGCATGATCCGCGCGAAGCCCTGAAACAGTTCACCGTCTGCCGCATCGTCTCCGCCGCGCAGCACCCGAACGCCGACAAGCTGCAGGTCTGCCAGGTCGATACCGTCGACGGCAGACTCGAGATCGTCTGCGGCGGCCTCAACGCCCGCCCCGGCCTCGTCACCGCCTACGCGCCCATCGGCGCCTTCATCCCCGGCTCCGGCATCACGCTGGTCCCCAAGCCTGTGCGCGGCGTCGTCTCCAACGGCATGCTTTGTTCTGGCTCGGAGATGGTCACCGACGAAGATCCCTTCCGCCTGCGCCTCGCCCGCTTCGACGACTGGAAATTCCGCGCCGAAGCGCTCGGCATTTCCGAAGAGCAGGCCATCGCCGACGGCGGCATCATCGAACTCCCCGACGACCGACAAGTCGGCTCACCCGTCGCCGACGCGCTTTCGCTCGACACGGTGATCGATTTCGAAGTGACGCCCAACCGCCCCGACTGGCTCGGCGTCACCGGCATCGCGCGCGATCTGTCTGCGAAAGGTCTCGGCCCGTTCAAGCTGCCAAAGGTCGAGCCCGTACCGGGCACATTCCCAAGCCCGGTGAAGGTCCGCATCGAAGCGCCCGACGCCTGTCCGGTCTTTGCAGGTCGCCTCATCCGCGGCGTGAAGAACAAACCATCACCGGACTGGATGCAGAAGCGGCTCAAAGCGATCGGCATCAATCCGAAGAACATGCTCGTCGACGTCACCAACTACATCTCGATCGACCGCTGCCGTCCGCTCCATGTCTACGACGCCGCCAAACTGAAGGGCGATATCCGCGCCCGCCTCGGCACAGCCGAAGACTCATTCGCGGCGCTCGACGGCAAGACCTACTCGAACCTCGCCGACATGTGCGTCATCGCCGATGACAGCGGCGCCATCGGCCTCGGCGGTGTGATGGGTGGCGAAAGCACGGGCTGCTCGATCGACACCACTGACGTCTTCATCGAAAGCGCCTGGTTCGATCCCAACCGAACGGCGCGCACCGGCCGGGCCACCGGCATCCTCTCCGACGCCCGCTTCCGCTTCGAGCGCGGCGTCGATCCGCAGTCGTGCGTCGATGGAATTGAACGCGCGACGCGCCTCATTCTCGAAACCTGCGGCGGCGAAGCTTCCGACGTCATCGTCGCCGGCAAGGCTCCGGACGACCCCGCCCCTGTCGTCTTCCACCTGCGCGACATGAAGCGACTCACCGGCCTCGACATGTCGCACAAGCGCATGACGGACATCCTTCACGCGCTCGGTTTTGAGGCGCCCGGCCATTCAGACGGCAAGACATGGACAGTGAAAGTCCCCTCCTGGCGCCCTGACGTCGAAGGCTCGGCCGACATCGTCGAGGAACTGATCCGCATCGAAGGCTACGACAAGCTGCCCGACGAGAAACTCCCGGCGCCCGCCACCCTCGGCGTGGTGGTGACGCCGATGCAGAACCGCGTGCGCACCGCGCGCCGCGTTCTCGCCGCGCGCGGCTTCCTCGAGACCGTCACCTGGTCCTTCATGCATCATGAGAAAGCCGCCCTGATGATCGGCGGCGCCAACAACCTGGCTGACGCGCTCACCATCGACAATCCGATCGCGTCCGATCTCGACTACATGCGCCCCTCCATGCTGGCCAACCTCGCGCAGGGCGCCCAGCGCAATGCCGACCATGGCGCAGATGATGTCCGCCTGTTCGAGGCCGGCCCCGTCTATCCGGGCGACAAGCCGACCGACCAGCGCATGCACGTCGCCGCCGTGGTGAAAGCGGCCAAGGCGCGCGACTGGCAGGGCCAGCCAGCGCCCTACACCGCCTTCTCCGCCAAGGCCGATCTCTTCGCGCTGCTGCAGTCGCTCGACCAGTCGCCGGAGAAATTCCAGATCGGCGCGACCGATGCGCCCTACTGGCACCCCGGCCGCGCCGGCACGCTGCGCCTTGGCCCGAAACAGGTGATCGCCACGTTCGGCGAACTTCACCCCGGCTTCCTGAAGCAGCTCCGCGTCGATGGTCCGGTCATCGCGATCGAACTGTCGCTCGATGCCCTGCCTGTTGCCAAAGCCAAACCGACCAAGACCCGCGCCGTCCTCGACAAGGCCGACCAGACGCCGGTGCGCCGCGACTTCGCCTTCGTGGTCGATGAGAAAGTCGCCGCCGCCGACATCGCGCGCGCCGCCCTCAAGGCCGATCCCAAGCTGATCACCGCCGCCCGCGTCTTCGACGTCTATCGCGGCGCCAGCATCGGCGAAGGCCGCAAATCCGTGGCGGTCGAGATCACGCTCCAGCCACGCGGATCGGCCATGAAGGACGAGGAGATCGACGTCATCTCCCAATCCATCGTGAAGGCTGTCGCGAAAGCAACCGGCGCCAGCCTGCGCGGCTGACGCGCGCGGCCAAGCGCCAGCCTCTGATCACGCAGCGTCCTTGAGCTCCGCCTTCACCCGCTCCGCCAACTGCTTCAGCGTGAACGGTTTCGGCAGGAAGGAGATCGCGCGATCGTCCTCAAGCGTCTTGGCGAGATCGCGCTCGGCGTATCCGGAGATGAACATCACCCGTGTCTTGGTCAGCCACGGCCGCGCCTCCCGCAGAAGGGCGGGTCCATCCATGCCCGGCATGACCACATCGGAGATGAGTAGGTCGATCGTTCCGGCCCGCTGCTTGATGATTTCGAGCGCCTGCTCGCCATCGCACGCCTCGACGACCTGATAGCCGAACGACTGCAGCAGCTGCGCCGCGATGCCGCGCACGCCGTCCTCGTCCTCCACTAGCAGGATGCTGCCGCGGCCCGCGAGAT
This sequence comes from Alphaproteobacteria bacterium, assembly GCA_031419455.1. Taxonomy (GTDB): domain Bacteria; phylum Pseudomonadota; class Alphaproteobacteria; order Caulobacterales; family Hyphomonadaceae; genus UBA7672. The sequence continues at coordinate 4,726 of JANOKS010000176.1, read as the reverse complement.
CGCCGCTATGGCGGGGCGACTGCGCAGGCTCCGCCATCGGCGCATCCAGCATGGATTCGACCGGCGCTTCCTCGACCACGCCCGTCCAGGCCGGCAGGAAGATCTTGAACGTCGTGCCGCGGCCAACCTTCGAGACCGGATAGATGAAACCGCCAAGCTGCTTCACGATGCCATAGCAGGTCGCAAGACCCAGGCCCGTGCCCTTGCCCTCGGCCTTGGTCGTGAAGAATGGCTCGAAGATCTTCTCGAGGATTTCCGGCGGAATGCCGCCGCCATCGTCAACGACTTCGATCAGTGCGTAGTCGCCATCGGTGACGTGGATGAACCCGTCCTTGCGCGCGGCCGCCGCATCCGATCGCGAGGTGCGGATCAGCAGGCGTCCGCCGCCGCTTTTCTCGACCATGGCGTCACGCGCATTGGTGCAGAGATTGGTAACCACCGTCTCTAGCTGGCCCTTGTCGGCCCGGACCCGCGGCAGGTCGCGGCCATGGACGATGTCGAGCTTGATGCGCTCGTCGATGATGTCGCGCAGCAGCGTGTAGTAGTCGGACAGCGCGTCGGTGACATCGAAGACTTCCGGAACGAAGGTCTGCTGGCGCGTGAAGGCCAGCATCGTCCGGATCAGTTGCGACCCGCGCGCAGCAAATTCGTTGATCGACTTCAGCTCGTAGAAGGTGGGATCGCCCGGGGGATGGCGAATCTCCAGCTTGTTCACATTGAGGATGATGCCCAGCAGCATGTTGTTGAACTCGTGCGCCAGCCCCCCCGCCATGTTGCCCAGCGCCTGCAGCTTCTCGCCCTGCGCGAGGCGCTTTTCGAGATCGCGCTTCTCCGTCGTGTCGATCACATACGCCGCCGCGGGCCTGCCCTGCCGGTCGAGCATCACGAAGACATCGGCTGAGCGGTCTTTGCTCCCCGCCAGCTTGAACGTGCGCGCGCCGTCCAGCGCTTTGGACAGTTCGTCCGCCAGTGCTGCCGCGCCCTGCTCGGCCACAAAGAGATCGGCAAAGCGCGTGCCCGGCTGCGCCTGGCCGCCGGTCATCTCGACAAGCGCGCGGTTCGCATCCAGCATGACCGCGCTTTCGACACCCTCGCCATCGAGGCGCACGATGCCCAGCGGCGCATCGGTGAACATCGTGTCGTCGATGCGGCTGGCCGCCACGCGCGCTTCCGCGCTGGCCGTACCAGAAGAAGACGCCGCCCCCGTGCGCCGCACGTTCTGTTCCGACGCGTTCGCCACATAGACGATCGATCGGGTCAGCGCATCGCTGCCCTTGCCCGCCCATGTGGTGATCAGGGTCGCCGGCGTCTCCACGCCGTCGCGGGCGCGCAGGATGATCTCGGCGCGCTGGCTGGACTGGCCGCGCACTTCGCGCTTCACCAGCTTGAGGCCTTCGGGCCGCATGATGTCTTCCAGCCGCAGCGCATGCTCGCCATCGGGCAGGCCCAGCATCTGCCGCAGCGTCTGGTTGATGTAGACGACGCGGTTGTCGCGGCGCGCTGAGAAGAAGCCCACCGGCGCATCTTCGACATACAGCGCGCGCGCATCCACGGATCCGCCCGCCGCCGCTCCAGCCTCGACCTTGCGCAGCCGCCACAGCGACCGCGTCTTGCCCAGCGGCGCGACGCTCGCCTCGAACTGAGTCGCCGTCAGGCTGTCGCCAAACAGCAGCGCCGGCAGAAGCTCGGTGCGCGCGATGCCCGTCTTGGCGGCCTTCGACAGGCGATAGATCGGCGCAGCCATGCCGGGGTTGGACGAGAACAGGCGGTCCACGGACGGCGCATGCGCACTGTCGCCGACTTCGTGCGCCAGCTGCGCCAGTTCCTGATAGGCCTGGTTGGCGGCAACGCTTGCCCCGCCCCTGTCCGAGATCAGCGCAGGCTCGCTCAGCGCTTCCAGCCAGACGTGCCGCTTGGTGGCTTGCGCCGCCGCCTCGGCCGCGCCGCGCTCGGGAAACACGCCCAGCTTCCGCCCGGCGCCGCGCACGGCCCACAACACCAGCACCAGCGCCATGGCCGCCAGCGCGATGACCAGCACGGCGCCCGAGGGCCCGACCGCATCGCTCCACGTGAGCGCCATGCCCGCAGCCCCGCCCGCGATGACCAGCGCCAACCAGAAGCCGAGCTGGATCCAGTCGAACCCCTTGGCTGGCGCCGGCGCGGGCGTCTCGATGGTTTCGTAAGCGAGCGGTTCGTTCGCATCAGCCATGGGCGGAATTCCGTTTCTCGGTCGGGCAGTCGGGATATGGTTGGAAGCCCTTGGGGCTATGAGCCTCAGGCAAATTAATGATTTGAGTCTGCTCGTGAATCTGGCGTTTTGACCACCCACGGGCAACTGGAAATTCGCGAGTCAAAACAAGGTCGGGACTGGGATAAGCGAAAGCCGCCATCAGCGCTTCCTCCCCTTCGCCGTGTTCAGAACAAAGCCGATCACCTTGGCCACCGCCTCGAAATGCTCGCGCGGCACGGTTTCCTCGATCTCGACGGTCGCGAACAGCGCGCGCGCAAGCGCCACGTTCTCGACGATCGGGATGCCGTGTTCCTTCGCCTTCTCGCGGATGCGGAGCGCCACCTCGTCTGCCCCCTTGGCCATGCAGACCGGCGCCGCATCAACTTCGGGGTCGTAGCGCAATGCGACCGAGTAGTGCGTCGGGTTGGTGATCACGACGCTCGACTTCTGCACATTCTGCATCATGCGCTTGCGCGAGCGTTCGAGGCGGATCTGGCGCAGGCGCGCGCGAATGTGGGGATCGCCTTCCTGCTGCTTGACCTCGTCGCGAATATCCCTGCGCGACATGCGCATGCGTTTCATGAAGCTGAAGCGCTGGTAGGTGTAGTCCATCGCCGCGATCACGCCGATGACCACGATCGCCGCCAGCAGCAACCGCCCGGCGATCACCTGCGTCATCAGCAGCAGGCCTTCGGGCTCCAGCCTCCCAGACTCCGAAATCGCCGTCGCTTCGGGCCAGACGGCGTAGATCATGGCCCCCGTGATCGCCCCCATCTTCAGGAACGACTTGAGCAGGTTCATCCAGCCTTGCATGCCGAACATGCGCTGCAGCCCCTTCAGCGGCGACAGCTTGGCAAGATCAGGCTTCATCTTCTCCCCGGTCCACAGCGGCCGGTGCTGGATCACATGGCCCAGCACGCTCGCCACCGCGATCACCGCGAAGATGATGCCCAGCGGCATGGCCAGCGACAGCAGCAGGCTGCCCATCAGTTGCTGCGCGCCGCCGTCCGTCAGTTTGAATGCGTGCGGATGGTCCATGATCCGCACCAGCGGATCGGCGATCATGGCCGCGAGCGGACCCGCCGCCGCCATGATCCCCGCCGTCGCAAGAAACAGGAACCAGATCGGGACATCGAGGCTCTTTGCGATGTCGCCTTTCTTGCGCGCTTCCTCGAGGCGCTTCTGTGTCGGCTCTTCTGTCTTCTGGCTGTCGTCCTGCTCCTCTGCCATGGCGCGCCCCTATCGCACCGTGAAGACGCGCATCTGCGTCTCCATCGCGTCGAGCCAGATCATCAGTCCGCCGCCCAGCCCCAGCGCGATCACCGCAAGGCTGAGGATGATCGACAGCGGCATCGCCGTCATGAACACCTGCACCTGCGGGATGAGACGCGAGACCAGACCCAGCGCGATGTTGAAGATCAGCGAGAAGATCAGCACCGGCGCCGCAATCTGGATGCCGAGCCGGAAGGAGTTCGATACCGCATCGATCATGAAGCTCGACGCATCGCCGATGGGGGGAAACGCGCCGGGTGGAAATATCTGGTAGCTGTCAGCGGCCGCCTCGAGCATCACGCGATGCAGCCCCGCCGACATGATCAGCAGCAGGCCCATCAAGGAAAAGAAGCCCGAGAAAATCGCCGCCGGCTGGCTGGCGATGGGATCGATCTGCTGTGCAAAGCCGAGGCCCGAAGCGAGGCCCGCCGTCGCGCCCGCCACCTGCAGCGCGCTCATCATCAACCGCGCGCCCAGCCCAAGGATCAGCCCGATGATGACCTCGAAGATGATCAGCGGGATCGCCATGATGATGTCCGCCGGCGGCCGCGGCGCGCTGCCCGCCAGCGCCGGAGCGAGGGTAGCCGTCACCAGGAGCGCCATCCCCAACCGCATCATCGGCGGCATCGCCTGCTCGCCCCACACCGGCGCGACCATCAGCACGGCGCCGAGCCGTGCAAACAGCAGCATCCCGATCCAGGCGTATTGGGTCAGCCAGTCCAACGCGTCTTGGCTCCCTAGAATTCTGCGATACGGGTGAAGACCTGGTCGGCGAAATTGGCGAGCAACCCGCCCATCAGCGGAAGAAAGATCAGCAGGGCTGCAAAGATCGCGATGATCTTCGGCACAAACACCAGCGTCATCTCCTGGATCTGCGTCAGCGCCTGGAAGAAGGCGATCACCAGACCCACGACCAGCCCCGCAATCATCGCGGGCGCGCACATCCAGACGGTGGTCCAGAGGGCGTCGCGGCCAAAGTCGAGAACTTCCAGGCCATCCATGCCTGATCTCCAACGCAGTTTATGGTTTGCGGCCGTTAACCCTCGCAAAGGAGTAGTTAAGAAAGGGTAGGCAAAACCTGCCGATCTCAGGTTTGCGCTGCGTTTTCGCTGAGTTCTTGCACTCTGCGGCGCGTTACCGCTGCAATCCGTCCGCTTCGCAGCCGGCCCCCTCCGGCCCTTCGGGCCACCTCCCCCGGCTTCGCCGAGGGAGGACTTCTTGTGA
>JANOKS010000175.1:0-6660 GCA_031419455.1 Alphaproteobacteria bacterium | reverse complement strand
CCCCCTTTCAGGGGGAGGGACCGTGTTGCTCCAGCTGTCTTCAAGGTTGGGTAGGTTGGTGACGCAGGGTCCCTCCCCCTGAAAGGGGGAGGTCAGGAGGGGGGCTCTCTCAACGCACCAGCTTCCCGTTGATCACTTCGTCCGGCTCCTCGAAGCATCTGGCGCGCATGAGGACGAAGTCGGTGGGGAAGTCGTCGCCAGTGAAGGCGATGACGAGCTGTCCCCAGTTGCGGGTGGTGCGGCCGTGGTCGTCGATGATGGCGAAGGGGCAGATGAGGGTGGTGTCGTCCTCGTCGTCATGGCTGACGTCGGGCTCGGACCAGTAGCCTTTCAACGGGCCGGGGCCGCCGAACTCGCCGGCGAGGCCGTTGATATAGAGATAACCGAGATTGTCGCCGAATGGGACCGGGTATTCGAGGACGCCGCTGGGGCCGCTCTCGGATGTGTAGGCGACATCGCCCAACTGTGACTGCCAGGTGATGAGGTCAGGCTCCTGTGCGGTGGCGGAGGCACAGCCGGCAATGAAGGCGAAGGCGACGAGCGCGGCGCGGCGTTTCATTGATCAGCCTGGCGAAGGTTGCGGGTTGGAGGCGATCGGCGGCGCGAAGGATTTCGGGAGAAGCGTGTACCAGCGCGGGCCGGCCGAATTCATGCGCTCGGCATAGGCGCCCGCTTCGGCGCCAGTGCCGGCGAAGACGTCGCCGCGATTGGGGCCGCGGCGGATGGCGCCTCCGGTATCTTGCGCAACAAGAAGCCGCTGGAAGGGCGCGCCGCCATAGTCGCCATCGACGAAGACGATCGCGCCGTAGGGATGATAGGCGGGGTCGACGGCGATCGAGCCCATCGGCGTCAGGGGCACGTTGGCTGCGCCCTTCGGCCCAGCGGCGTAGTCGGTGATCGTTTCTTCCTGGAAGAAGACGTAGGAGGGATCGGCGTTGAGAGCGGACTTCTGTTCGGCAGGGTTGGTGTCGAGCCACGAGCGGAAATTGGTCCAGGTGGGGCTCGGCAGGCGGCCGGAACTGCGCAGCGCGCCGAGCGCGGAATTCCACTTGTATCCGTTCTGCGCGGAGAACTGAGCGCGGGCCTGCGTGCCGTCCGCGAACTGCATACGGCCTGAGCCCTGCACCTGAAGGTTGTAGACGTCGGCCGGATGGGCGTAGCCGATGATCTGGCCCAGATAGGGCTGGATCGCTTCGCGCTTGGGATAGGGCACGATGCGGTCGCCGTTGATCCTGCCGTTGAGCGAGCGCGGGGCGCCGCGAAGAGCTTCATTGTCGTAGGCTTCGGCGAAGGCGCCAAGATCGACGGTGATCATGTCGGACGGACGTTTGAGCAGCGGCTCGGTGAATTGCGGGGACCATTCGCGGCTGGCCTGGATGACCGGCTCGAAATAGGCGGTGAGGCGGGGCTCGCCGGGACCGGCTACGTATTGCGGATCGAAATAGGCCTCGAAGAACCAGCGCTCCTGTCCGGGCTGCGCCGTCAGCGCGGCGTTGCAGGCGTTGAACCAGTCGCTGACGCGGCCACCATATCGGCCGCCGCTGAGTGGTGCGTCGGGCGTGCGGAGGCGCCAGGAATCGCACTGGCGCTTGAAGGCCTGAAGCGCGGGCGCCATGTCGGCCGTCGCCCAGCCAGGGACGCTGTCGAACGCGACGGGTGTGAGGGTGAAGTCCGACGGGACGGGGACGGCGGGCGTCACGGGCGCTGGCGTGATGGGCGGGCGTGTGACGACGGGGCCGGGGCGGATGCCGCCGGCGACGATGGGCGCGGGGCGCGACGAGGCGCAGGCCGCGAGCGTGACGACGAGCGACACGGATAGGATGGCGCGGCCGATCATTCGCGTCTCCGAAACGACATGCGGGTTTTGCCCGCGACCAAGCGATGAAGAGAGCTTAGCGCGAAATTGTGGCGCGGGGAGGCTTGGCTACGGGTCTTGCTGCAGTTCGAGGTCGTCCACGGGCTCGTCCGGCGTGGGTTCCCACGGGCGGATCGAGAATTCGTTGCCGGGCTGGCCGGGCGAGACGAGGGTGTAGAAGCCCTCGATTTCCAGGCGGATCATGATGGGGTCCGGGCTGTGATTGCGATAGTACCAGCCGAAAATGCCGTCGATCGGAGCGGTGAGGCTGCCCTGGTCGGTCAGGAGGCGGGCTTTGCGATACTCGACGACGGTTTCGGGCTGGCCTTCAGGCGGAGTGTCGTGGCCGTGGAGGTCCACCTCGATGGGGATGGTGGCTGGCGTTCCGTCGAGATTGGTGGCGGTCCAGCGGTAGAAGATGGACTGGCCGGGTTTCATCGCGACCTTGTATTCGACGGCGGCTTCCTTCCACTCGGCGGCGCCGAGGGGAATTTCCACAATGTGGGAAGCCTTGGGGGTCTCAGACGTGGTCGCGAGAGCGCCGCCGCCTGCGAAGCCCTGAGCCTCTGGCGCCCAGAGGCGGCTGATGCCTGTCGCCTTGCCGATGCCGAGCGGATCGGTGTTGAACTCGGCTGGCATGATGGCGCCGACAACGATCAGCGCGCCGAGGACGAGGCCGCCGCCGGTGATGAGGGCGAGCGTCCGGCCCGAGACGTTGAGCGCGACGGGGCGGATCTCTTGCTCATCGGGCATCATGCGTCTCCTGCGAGAAAGTAACCCGCAAGCTGTTCGCCCGCCAGCACGATGCCGGCGAGAAACAGCAGTGCGTTGGCCGCGGTGGCGTAGCGGCCGAAGGATTTCGTCGTGCGCCACAGAGTCATCACGACGAGGATGATCGACAGGGCGACGACCTGTCCGATCTCGACGCCGATGTTGAAGGCGATGAGGTTGGCGAGCAGGCCGTCCTGGTTGAGGCCGAGCGCCTGAAGCTTGGTCGCGAGGCCGAGGCCGTGGATCAGGCCGAAGCCGCCGACGGCGATGCGGTTATCGATCTGCCAGCCCAGCTTACGGAAGCCGCCGAGATTCTCGAACGCCTTCCAGCACACCGAGAGCCCGATCACCATGTCGACCAGATGGGATGACACGCCAAGGTCGAACAGGACGCCGAGGATCAGCGTGGTGGAGTGGCCGAGCGAAAACAGCGTGACGTAGAGCAGGATGTCCTTGAGGCGGTAGAGAAAGAAGATCACGCCAAGGAGAAAGAGCAGGTGGTCGTATCCCGTCACCATGTGCTTGGCGCCGAGATAGAGGAAGGGGAACGGGTCGGCGCCGATAGTTGCCTGCACGAAGGCGGCGTCGCGGCCGCCTATGGCGTGGGCGAAGGCCGCTGGGGCTATGAGGCTGAACGCGAGGAGCGCGAACAGGATGTGATGGTTGCGCATCGGGGCTCGCGGCGGCTGGGATTCTGGCTTAGGGCGGCCGGGTAGGCGATGCAATGCATCCGTGTCGGCTGCCATGCGTATCAAGGCAATCAGGGAGATTCTGCGATGGACATTGCGAAGGGTGCTCTGGCGGCTGGGCTGATCCTTGGCGTGCTCGATGCGCTGTGGCTTGGTGTCATCGCGCGGGAGTGGATCTTCCAGCAGCTGGGCGACCTGCGGCGGCCGGATGTGCAGCTGGTTCCGGCGGCGGCGTTCTATCTGCTTTTCTCGCTGGGGCTCGGTGTCTTCGCGGTGGCGCCGGAGCTGGAGAGCGGCGACTGGCTGAAGGCGGCGATGCTGGGCGGGTTTCTTGGGCTTGTGGCCTACGGAACTTATGACCTGACCAACTGGGCGACGCTGAAGAACTGGCCGGCGCCGATGAGCCTGGTGGACATGGTGTGGGGGTCGTTCCTGTCGGCGGCGTCAGCCGGTGGAGCGGTGCTACTACTGAAGGGGTTGAACTGGGCTTAAGGCTCGTCCCATTCAAACACGTCCTCGATGCCGACATCGAAAACGTGGGCGATGCGGAAGGCGGCCTCGAGCGAAGGGCCGTACTTGCCTGCCTCGATTGCGGCGATCGTCTGGCGCGTCATGCCGATGCGCTCTGCGAGATCGCTCTGGGTCATCTCGCCATGTTCAAAGCGGAGGCGGCGGATGTGATTGGCGAGGGGAAGTTTGGCCATGCGTCAGCGGCCGCGCCGGAACATGACGATCTGGGCGGTGGCGACGCTGAGGGCGGCGAGAACCATGACAGCCACGCCGATATTTGCGATACGCACAATGACATCGACTGGGCTGTCGTCGGGCATGCGCAGATGCGTGACGACGAGCGTGGCGGCCATGCCGATCATCAGCACGTAGTAGCCGATCACGTGGCTGCGTGCGTGAATCATGAGTTCGCGCTCATCGTTCGCGCTGCGTGAATCGCGCGGCGTAACGCGCATGGCGACGAGGGTGAGGAACACCTGCAACCCGGCGAGGCCGACGATCGCGACGAGGCCGAGATGGAAGGCCTGCCATGACGTCTGCGGGACAAGGCCGGAGAGGATGGCCCCGTAGTAAGCGCCGAAGCAGACGAGGATGGTGACTAGCGTGATCCAGGCCGTTTTCTCGCGGAATGACATGGCTCGCTTTCCCCAAAAATGTGACTCGACTCGATGTATAAAATCTTTTACATCATGTTCGGTTTAGTTGTCATGAGATTTTGTGGTTCTGGCGCGTGATTTCGCGCGTTCCCGGATGCGCAAATGGCTTGTTTGCAGGGAGAACGAAGATGCGGGGTTTGGTGATCGGCGCTGTGATGCTGGCGATTGCGCCGGCGGCGTTCGCGCAGCATGGGACGAGCCAGGGCAACACGGTGCAGCTGCAGGGCGACCAGTCAGCCTGGATCAACAACGACCACATGCGCGGCTTCTACGCGCTTTCGAAGGAGGCGCTGGGCAATGGTGCGCCGCCGCTGAACTTCGACAGCTATCGCGAGAAATCTTACGCAATTTTCCGCGCGTTCGGGAAATCGATGGGCGGCAGTCCGGACATGATGGTGGACCACCTGAAGGACATTCCGGGCCAGATGGTTGGCATCGTGAAGGACGATCCGAAGGTGCTGGACAGCTATGAGAACTTCGTCGTGGCGCTGATGGGGCCGCAGTAGCCCCGAGCTATTCCCCTCCTGCGTACATTTTCACTAGCTGGTAGAGGAACATGCGGCCTTCAAGCAGTTGCTTGACGCCGACGCGTTCGTTGAGGCCGTGGGCGTTGGTGGTGTTGGGGTCGGCGAAGATGCCGGAGACGCCGTAAGTGGGAATGCCGGCAGGCGTGGTGAAGCGGCCGTCGGTTGCGCCTGTCGCCATGGCGGGGATGACGGGAATGCCGGGCCACATCTTTTCGGTAAGCTGTTCGATCGGGCCAAGGATTTCGGGCGGCAGCGGCGGCGCCTTCATCGGCGTTTCGGGGGGCGAGCGCAGCGTGACTTTCACGTCGGTGTTCTTGATCGCGTCGTCGAGCTGTTCGCGGATCTCTTCCTGGGTGTGGCCGGGGAAGATGCGGCAGTTGACGTTGGCGGTGGCGCGCTGGGGCAGGGCGTTGGGCGCGTGGCCCGCTGACAGCTGGGTCGCGATGCAAGTGGTGCGTAGCGTGGCGTTGTAGGACGGGTTGACCATCAGGCGGCGGATGGCGGCCATGCTTTCGCCATCGGCGGCGTCGCGCATGTCTTGCCCTTCCTGGCCCGGCGTAATCGCGCCCATGCGGCGGAAGAAGGTGCGGGTTGCGTCGTTGAACTCGATCGGGAATTCGTAGGACTGCACTTTCATCAGCGCCTGGCCGAGCTCGTAGATCGCATTGTCGGGTGTGGGGCGCGAGGAGTGGCCCCCGGGATTGGTCACCTCGATGGTGAAGTCCTGGTAGAGTTTCTCGCCGGCCTGCACGCCGTTGAAGAGATAGCGGCCGGTCGCTGCATCGATCCGCCCGCCTGCGCCCTCGTTGAGCGCGAACTCGGCGGAGACCAGATCGAGATGGTTATCGACCATGTACTTCGCGCCGATGAAGCCGTTTGCGCTTTCCTCGCCGCAGTTGAGCATCATCTTGATGGTGCGGGCGGGTTTGTAGCCCTCCTGCTTGTAGCGGACCATCGAGTCCGTGAAGATCGCGGCCATGGATTTATCGTCGCTGGCGCCGCGGGCGTAGAAATAGCCGCCTTCCTCGGTGAGCACGAAGGGATCACGCACCCAGTCCTCGCGCTTGGCCTCCACCACGTCGATGTGCGCCATCAGGAGGATGGGCTTCTTCGTGGCGTCGGAGCCGGGGAGGATAGCGACGAGGTTGCCGTCCTGCGGACGATTTGGCGCCGGATCGACGAGGATGTGGAGGTCGCGTTCGGGGTAGCCGGCGGCGAGGAGGCGCTTCTTCATCCGCTCGGAGGCGAGGGTGCAGGAACCGACGGAGAAGGCGGTGTTGGTCTCGACCAGTTCCTTGTAGAGCGCGCGGAATTCGGCCTCGCCGGCTCCGGGATCGCCTGAGGGGAAGGAGGGTGCGATCGGCATGTCAGGCGCGGCTGGGGCTGCCGTGGTGCATGCGGTGAGAGCGAGCACGGAAACGGCGGCGAGGAGGAGGCGCATGAAGATGTCCCTGAGTCTGTCGGGGCGGACATGAGCATGGCGTGGGAAGTCCGCCAAGGGGCGGATGGCGTAGCACTACAGTTGCAGTCTTGTCTTGATGTGGGCTTGTCGGGCTGCGGCTTGATGGGCGCGTCGCCAGGCTGACCATGCGATGATGTGGGCAGGTTCGATGCGGCGATGCGCGAGGCGCGTTGCGATGCGACGGATTTCC